>JANOYE010000367.1:0-13394 GCA_031428695.1 Rhodoferax sp.
CAAAGAGATGGTGATGCCGGGCGACAACGTCAGCATCACGGTCAAGCTGATCAACCCGATTGCCATGGAAGAAGGCCTGCGCTTTGCCATCCGTGAAGGTGGCAAGACGGTCGGTTCGGGTGTGGTTGCCAAGATTTTGGCCTGATACTTTTTAAGGAAACATCATGGCTACGACCAAGCAAAAAATCCGCATCCGCCTTAAAGCGTTTGACTACAAACTCATCGACCAATCAGCCGCTGAAATTGTTGACACCGCCAAACGCACCGGCGCGATTGTCAAGGGCCCCGTGCCCCTGCCGACCCGCATGAAACGTTTTGACATTCTGCGTTCGCCGCACGTCAACAAGACGAGCCGCGACCAGTTCGAAATCCGCACGCACCAGCGCCTGATGGACATTGTGGACCCGACGGACAAAACCGTTGACGCCCTGATGAAACTCGACCTGCCCGCAGGTGTGGACGTGGAAATCAAGCTGCAATAAGTTTGACGCTTGCTTGAATCAAAAACGGCCTGGGTATGAATCCAGGCCGTTTTTATTTGAGCCCCTGATAGGCGGCAATCATACGTTTGCTATCACCGCCGCCGGCTCTTCGTCTTCCACCACACGCCGCGCCCAATCGACCAGTTTGCTGGTGTCGGCGCGAAGCACTTCCTGCTTGACGGCCAGAATCTGCGCTGGGTGCATTGAAAAACTGCGCAGGCCCAGGCCCAGCAAAAGGCGAGTCATGGACGTATCACCGGCCATTTCGCCACACACACTGACGCCTTTGCCTTGGGTACGGCACTCCGCAATCGTTTCGGCGACGAGCCGAAGCACGGCCGGGTGCATCGGATCGTAGAGGTGCGCCACAGATTCGTCGGCGCGGTCAATCGCCAGCGTGTACTGGATCAAATCGTTTGTCCCTATCGACAGAAAATCAAAATATTTCAGGAACAATTTGAGCGTCAACGCCGCTGCCGGGATCTCGATCATCGCGCCCAATTGCACCGCGCCATACACCGCGCCACGGCTGTCCAACTGGGCCCGCGCTTGGTCCAGCAGCGCAACGGTCTGCCTGATTTCACTGGCATGAGCGAGCATCGGGATCAGCAAACTGACACGCCCCGTGGCTGCCGCCCGCAAGATGGCCCGCAATTGCGTCAAAAACATGGCCGGATCGGCCAAACTCCAGCGAATCGCGCGCAGGCCGAGTGCCGGATTCAAATGGGCGTTGTCGTGGTAGGCCTTGTCGCCCGGCTTCAACAAAGGTTTGTCCGCGCCAATGTCCACGGTGCGGATCGTCACCGGCAAGCCTTTCATGCCGTCAATGGCGCGGCAGTAGGCCTGAAACTGTTCCTCTTCGTCGGGCAAATCACCGTTGCGACCCATGAAGAGGAATTCGCTGCGGAACAAACCAACACCGACTGCGCCGGCCTTGACGGCCCCGGGCGCGTCTTCTGGCATTTCGATGTTGGCCAACAATTCAATCTTTTGGCCGTCCAGTGTCACTGCCGGCGTGTGGCGCAAGCGGCTGAGACGACCTCGGTCAAGCACCAATTGGCGCTGCTTGAAGCCGTATTCCGCCAGAATGATGGGGGACGGATCAACGATGACCACGCCAGCGTCACCGTCAATGATGACCCAGTCGTCCTGACGTATCAATTGGCTGGCCTGGCGCGCGCCGACCACCGCCGGAATGTCCATGCTGCGCGCCACGATGGCGGTATGCGAGGTGCGCCCGCCCACATCGGTGATGAAGCCGGCGAACACGCTTTGCTTGAACTGCAACATGTCCGCCGGTGACAAATCATGGGCCACCAGGATCAGCGGCACGTCCACCGTGTCGTCCAGCAACAAATCCTGCTGGGACGCTTTGCGCGGCGGCCGCGCGTGGATGACACGTGCGAGTGAAGACGGGTCGCCCTTCATGGCTCGCAAGACACGCTCGGTGATCTGTTCCAAATCGGCCTTGCGCTCACGCAGGTATTCATCCTCCATCTCGTCAAACTGGCGCGCGATCACCTCAAATTGGGAAGTCAGTGCCCACTCGCCGTTGTAGAAACGGTCTATGATCCAGTGTTTGACGCCGTCGATCAGCTCTTCGTCCTGCAACAGCATCAGGTGCACGTCCAGCAGCGCCGCCAACTCGTGCGGTGCCTCTTTGGGGCCCATCAGCGCAATGGTTTTTTGCAGCCGGTGGATTTCGTCCACCACGTGATTGCGTCCTACCCGCACCCGGTCAATCTCCGCTTCGACTTCGTTGGCCTCGATGAAGTAATGCGCCACGTCCACCCGGCTCGAAGCCACCAGCACAGCACGGCCAATGGCAATCCCTCGCGCAACCGCCAAGCCATGAATGGAAAAGGTCAAATCGTGCTCCTCGCCCGTTCGCCACCGGAAACAGCCCCGCAATCCTTGTGGCGCTCGAAGCCCTGTTTTTTCACAGGGCCGCCCCTAGAAAAAATGCACCCCCCTGGGGGGCAGCGACCCGCGAAGCGGCGGAGCGTGGGGGTCATATCGTCATTCCCCTTCTCCAAACTTGTCGTTGATGAGGGCGAGCAAGCCGTCCATCGCCTCTTGCTCGCGTTCGCCGTGGGTCTCGACTTCAACCGTGCTGCCAATGCCGGCGGCGAGCATCATCACGCCCATGATGCTCTTGGCGTTGACTCGGCGCTCGCCGCGTGAGAGCCACACCTCGCAGGGAAAACTGCCCGCCAGCTTGGTGAGTTTGGCCGAGGCGCGGGCGTGCAGGCCGAGCTTGTTGCTGATGGTCACGGGTTTCTTGATCATGATGGCGCGCGTGCTTTCTCTGGAGATTTCACTGGTGATTCAGCGGGTGAGTTGCTGGCAACCGGCAAGGGTGAGACCAGCTCGATGCCGTTGACGCCGCCTTGCAGGGCGCGCTGCACCAGCGAATCAATTGCTTCGGTTCGGTACGTCATGACGCGCATCAGCATGGGCAAATTGACACCGGCAATCAACTGTGACGAACGGCCATTGCTGAACTCCCGCGCCAATAAAAATGGTGTGGCACCGACAATGTCGGTCAAGAGCAGTGTATTTGGCCGGCCAAGCCCGGCCAGCGCAGTGCTAATTGCCGCTCGTGAAACCTCTCTGGACGCATGCGGTTCCACATCCACGGCGGCGATCAAGGACTCATTTTCGGAAAACACATGCAAAACGCCGTCGCGCAGGGCACTGGCCAGTGGCGAATGGGCGATGATGAGGATGCCGTTATTCATGGACGAGCGGGTTCAGGTGCCGCCTGATTATCACGTTTGGCTGTGACAAAGTGCACATAGGAGGCCAGGCAACATAGCAGGTACACGGCAAAAGCACAGCGGTAGGCGTTGGGTTCGGTGAATCCCAAACTCTTGAAGCCGTCGATCAGCAAGCCAATGCCCCACTGCACAACGAAGATGCCCAGAAACAAAACCAGGTTGTAACCCGACAAAGCGCGCCCCGCCAACGACTGAGGAAACGCCAAGCCAACGGCCGGCTGCGAGAGTGAGACGAAGCTGCACCCCATGCAATACAGGGCCAGCACCACTTCAGTCCAGGCTCCGAACGCGCCGCCCAAGACGATCAACAGGGCCATCACGCCAAAACTGGAAGGCAGCCCCCAGGTGATCAAGTGGTCTGCGCCAATCCCCTTGCGGGCCAGCCAGGGGCTGACCAGGCCCCAGGCCCAAAAGGTGAGCAACATGCTGACGTTGATCCAAAAGAAGCCGGTGGCTGCCTGGATGGGCGTGTACCCAGCGACGCGCGTCATCCACGGCACGACCCAAAGTGTCTGCATCGCCAATAGCCCGCCATAACAAAAGAAACCAATCGGCACCATTTTTCGAAAATAGGGGTGTCGCCAGACTTCTGCGTAACTGGGTCGGGATGGGGTTAACGGCCTCGACGCGGCGCGCTCCGGTTGCGCCGGATTTCCCCAGGGTGGCGCCACGAAACCCACCAAAACAATGGCTAGAAATACACACACGGCCAACCCCAAAAAGAGGGGCCGCCAGCCGTAAAGCGGCACCAGCCATTGCACTGGCAGGGTGGAGGCGACCATGCCCAGCGAACCGCTCATCAGCATCCAGGAATTGGCGCGCAGTTGCCCCGCCGCGTTGAACCATTTGCGGTAACCCGTGAGCGGCGCCATCAGGCAGGCGCTGACGCCCACGCCGCACAAAATACGCGCGGCCAGCAAGCCGCTGAACCCGATGGCCAGCGAAAAAGCCACGCATCCGACGACCGCGACGGTGAGAAAACACATCAAGACGCGTTTCGGGCCATAACGATCCAGCAACGCGCCCAAAGGCAATTGGGTTGCCGCGAAGCCCAAAAAATAGCCGCCAGCGAGCAGACCCAGATCACGGGCGTTCAAGGCAAATTCTTGCGTTAACGTGGGTGAGAGTGTGGCGGTGATGGAGCGAATCAGCGCCGAGAAAAAGTAGGCGAACGCGAAGGCGGCAAAGACCACGATGGCACGTTGGCGCGGCAGTGTGAACGGCTCTTGCATGGGCGACGCGGCCAGTGCGGTCATCGCAGTTTCAGCCCATTAAAGAATGGTTCGCTCATCTCGGCATTGATTTTGTCAGCGTAAATCGCGGCGTGAAACACTTGGCTGCCGCGTGTGAACCAAAGTCCGGAGAACTGCACCGCAGAACCGTCGGCACGTTTGCCTTGGGCGGTCAACAACACTGGCGTGCCCGCCACGCCAGCAACCGGCAGCGGAGACTCTTTAATGGCCTGGCTGGCCTGATTCGTTTGATTCGACTGATTCAGAACTGGCGCGGAAATATTCGCCAAGGCGGCGCGTTGCCAGTGGTTCGACGCGACCAGCGCGCTTGATTCGGGCACAGCCGCGTGACCGACGACAAAGAGCGCGTCAACCGCCGTACAACTGTTCAACATCATTTCCACCTCTTGCCCGCCCAAGCTGACTTTGCGACTCGACGCTTCCGTTTTACAAGGGAAAAGAGCCAGCAGCGAGCCTTCTTTGGTGCGCACTTCGCGCCAATTCAAACTCGGGTTGCAGGCGGCCAACAGGGCGCAGGCGGCACCGCCGAGCACCGCCAGTGTGACGGACCAACTCACGCGCTTAGGCGAAGGCGAGCGGGTTGATAAAAACGGCATGGCAGGATTATCCCTGCCGGATTGCGGCCAACGCGCGCGCGCTGCTGCGCCGCACCGCCCTGTGGCGCGCAGCGCCAGCGTTTATTTGATCGCGCCAAACACCTTTTTCAGGATATTGCTGCCGGTGCCAATCGGGTCCTGGCGAATCTTCTTCTCCTCTTCGCCGATCATCAAATACAGGCCATCGAGCGATTTGCCAGTGACGTACTGCTGAATGTTGGCGTCTTCCTTCTTCATGAGGCCCATGCCTGCCGCCTTGCCGGCGATGTCGTTGTATTGGGCCGCGAGGCCGACCTTTTCGGTCGCCTGGGTAACCACCGGCAGGAATTTTCCCTCCAGCGGTGTACGCGTCTTCTCGGCAAAAAAAGTGGTGACTGCGGTGTCGCCGCCGCCCAAAATCTTTTTCGCGTCCTGCACACTCATGCTCTTGACGGCGTTGACCAGCATGTCTTTGGCCTGCGGCACAGCGGCTTCTGCCGCGCGGTTCATGGAGGTGACCAGTTCATCAATCTTGCCACCCTGGCCGAGTGTTCGCAGCAGGCCGGCGGCTTTCTCCAGGAACCCGGGCAAGGGGATGCGCACCAGCGCGTTGCCCAAAAAGCCGTCTGGTTTGCCCAGCGACTCTACCGCCGCCGAAGCGCCTTTTTGCAGCGCGGCCTTGAGGCCGGCGGAGGCGTCGGCATTGCTCAAATCAGCCAGGCTCAAAGCCTGTGCCTGCATGTGGGCCAAGCCAATCAACGAAGCCAGCAAGGGTACTGGGCAGGAATTAAAATCTCTTCGGTTCATGGGTGTGTGCTCCGTAATTGCATTGAAGGTGTTTAAGCAACGGTGGCCACAGAAAAAGGGTTGACATGGCTGATATCGCTGACGAGAAAGTCACCGTCAAGAAGACCGGTGTGTATGTCGCCGCCGCATTTGCCGCCGTTGTGGCCGCCGTCGCCATCGGTACAGCAGCATATATGAATACGGGCACGAGCCCTGCGCCAGAGTCGAAGTTTGTGTTGCTGGATGGTTCGACAAAGACCACCGCCGACCTCAAAGGTCGCGTGACCTTGGTCAATTTTTGGGCCACGAGTTGTGTGACTTGCGTGGCAGAAATGCCCAAAGTGATCGCCACCTACGACAAGTACCACCCCAAAGGTTTCGACACCATCGCCGTAGCAATGAGTTACGACCCGCCGAGTTACGTGGTGAACTACGCCCAGACGCGTAAATTGCCGTTTGACGTGGCCATTGACAACACCGGCGCCATTGCCAAGGCCTGGGGCGAGGTAAAACTGACGCCGACGACGTACATCGTCAACAAACGTGGCGAGATCGTCAAGCGGTATGTTGGCGAGCCCAACTTTGACGAGTTGCATCGCCTGATTGAAAATTTGCTGGCGCAGGTGTGAGCCCATTGGGTTGACCTGCATTGCCGTGGCTGTGGGTGACGCTGGAGAAATAAATTAATGAACTATGCGATGATCCTCCTAAATCGCATGCAAGTCAGGTATAATATTCGTATTAAGCTATAAAAAAGTGATTGAAAGTGCAGTTTTTTAGCTATTATTTACTACAAAATCACTTAAAAACGAATTTTATTCGGCTGCGCTAAGCCTTTCAACGACAACAAAAAAGGCCCACTCGGGGCCTTTTTTGTTGACTGAGTGCCGTGGGGCACTCGCTCAAAATTACTCCTTGCGGAAGTTGTCGTGGCAGGCTTTGCAGGTGCCGCCAGTAGCGCCGACCGCAGCCTTAATGGCATCGATGTTGCCACCTTTGGCAATCGAGGCGAGTTTGGTCATCTCGGCTTGCATGTTGTCTTGCGCCGTTTTGAACTTGGCTGCGTCAGACCAGATTTCAGGCTTGGCTTTGGTGTTGCCCGCATCGGTGCCTGCAGCAAACCCGGCCCAGGGCAGTTTGGACATCGACTCCGCAATCGCAGCATTGCTTGCAGCGGCGTCGGCATTGAACGGAATGCGCCCATTGGCCATGGCAGCGACCCGACCGAAGTGCGTGCCCATCACTGACATCGCCGACTGTCGGTACTTGATGGCGTCTTCAGGCTTGGCGAACTGGGCCGATGCCGAGGCAGACAGCGTGACAGCGGCTGCCGCCAAGACGAGGGATGCGATTGATTTCATAGGGCTCCTGATCAGTTGATTCGAAAATCGGGCCGCTGGTGCAGACCCGGGTGGGAACGGTTCCAAGGTGGTGGAGTTTAGGTGCAATCGAAAAGTTCTGCTGGCAGTGAGGTTCGCGGGTTTATCCCAATGGAATTGCGACTTTGGTCGAATGGCTTGCACTAAAAGTTACTTTTTCTCGTCGCGCGGCGGCAGTGTCCGCAGGTAGGCGATCATGGCGGTGATGTCGGCGGGCGTCAGTTTGCTGGTGGTGTTGTTGATCACTTCGCTCATCGGCTCCACGACCACGTCGCCGTTGGGGGCCGTTCCGGTTTTGAAATACTCCGTGAGGTCGGCATCAGTCCACTTTTTGAGGCGTGTGGGCGTCAGATTAGGAACCTTTCCTTCTGGAATCTTGGCGCCGGCGAACATCTCCTTCTTGTCGGGCCCACCGAGGAAATTGCGCGGGGTATGGCATTCTGCGCAATGACCCAGCGCGCCGACCAGGTAGGCGCCGCGCACCGCTGGGCCGCTCACTGACGCCGGCTGGGCGACCGGGCCCGGCGTGAAAAACAGCAGTTTCCAGCCGCTCACGAGAAAACGCAGGTTGAACGGAAAACTCAGCTCGTGCTCTTTATTCACCTGTTTACCCGGTGGTATGGTTTTCATGAACGCCCAGAGATCCTGGATGTCGGTGTCTGACATGCCGGTGAACGACGGGTACGGAAACGCCGGAAAGTAGTGCGATCCGTCCCGGCGCTCGCCCTGGCGGATGGCGCGTTTGAAGTCGGCATCCGTCCAATTGCCCAGGCCGGTTTCCTTGTCGGGCGTAATATTCGGGCCGTAGAAAGTGCCGAAAGGGGTTTCAAGCGCGCGGCCTCCCGTGAAAGGGGTGGCGCCAGCCTTGTTGATCGTGTGGCAGCCGACGCAGCCTGCCGCCTTCGACAGGTAGAGCCCGTTTGCAACGTTGCCCTGGGCGCGGGCAGTGGTGGCGTGGGCCAACAGCAGAGCAGCCAGCACAAGCGTTGCCAGCACAGGCAAGTAGACTCGATGAAGCAGAGGGAAGATTTTCATGGGATCTCTGGTCAGTTCTGGTTTGGCTCGACGCGCGCCGTTACGCACGGACAGTATCGCTGACGCTTCCACGCCACCATTTGGAGCTTGAAACGATGCCGAAGTTTCGCCTAAAACCCGGTTTGCCGCATCGGGTCGGCCGATGCTTTTAGAGACGATGGCTCTGATCTCAGCGCCCACCCGTCCTGAAGAATTCAAGGCGCTGCGCGAGCTGCTGCGGGAATACGCCCAGTCGCTCGATGTCGATCTGTGTTTTCAAGGATTCGAGGAGGAGCTTGCCAACCTGCCAGGGCCCTGCGCGCCGCCGCTGGGTAGGCTGCTGACAGTTCATGTCGATGGCGCACTTGCTCAAAGCCGTTTTGTGAAGTCTCGCTGAGCGGTTTCGGTTCACTGATTAAACGCTGTTAATACAATAGCATTGTGAGCACATAATTCGTGACTTGGAGGCTCAAAATCCTTAAACTTCTTTAGAAATCACCGACATTCAACCAAATCAACCCCAATTTGGGTATTATTGAAGTGAGCCTCTTATGAAGATCGACCGCCTGCGCGCCTTCATGTCGCGCGACAAGAACCGCCCGCGCGTGATCCTGGCCATGGACACCGACGACGGTCTCACTGGCTGGGGCGAGTGTTACAACCACGGCCCGGACAAAGCTTTGTTCGCGCTGTTCGATTACCTCACCACCTTCATCAAGGGCCACGACCCGCGCCGTGTCGAGTTCATCGTCCAAATGCTGTTGCAGCAAGCGCGGTTTCCACCCGGTGCATTGGGCCTGGCGGCCATCGCCGCCATCGACCATTGCCTGTGGGACATTTCAGCCAAGGCGCTGGGTGTGCCGGTCTACCAACTGCTCGGCGGCCACGTGCGCGAGCGGGTGCAGGTTTACGCTGGGCTCTATACCGCGCCGGATGTGCCGCAGGCCAAAGACCAGATGGACGCGTTGAACGCCAAATGGGGCATCACGGCCTTCAAGCTCAGCCCGTACCGCGTAGACATGCACCGCCACCGTTGGGGCGAGGTCGTCAAAACCTCGGCGGATTACTTTCGCGGTTTGCGCGAGGCGGTGCGTTCAGACTACGACATCGCCTTTGACGCGCACGCCAAAATCTTTGAAGTGGGCCAGGCGATCCAGCTGGGCAACGCGTTGGCGCCTTACGACCCTCTGTTCTTTGAGGAGCCGATCCGGCCCGAGAATTTTGAAGCCTGGGGCGAACTGAAACGCGGTTTGAACTGCACGCTGGCCACCGGCGAGTCGTATTACAACCGCTTCGAATTTTTGCGCTTGCTGCAAGTGCGCGGCTGCGACATCATCCAGCCCGACGTGTGTGTGGTCGGGGGCCTGGCCGAGATGCGCAGGATCGCGGCGATTGCCGAAGCACATTTCGTCAGCATCGCGCCGCACAACCCGATGGGCCCGCTGGCCACCGCCATCAATGTGCATTTTTGCGCGGCTCAAAGCAACTTTCGCATCCTTGAATACCGCTTGCCACAAGGCGACGCCTACGCCTACGGCACCGATGCGTCAGAGAAGCCCGACTTGGCGAATGACGGCGCTTGGTACGTGAACGACCCGTATTTGCCGAAAGACGGTTACCTGGAATTGCGGCCCAACCGACCCGGCTGGGGTGTCGAGATGAACGAGGCTTTGCTCGGCACCGAAGACTACATCCACTGGGAGCGCAAAGTGCCGGTCAAACCCGATGGTTCGACCGGCTACGCCTGAGCTGCCGGAACCCAGCGCCCGAGCGGCGTCGGGCTTTGGCTTGACCCCTTGGTTTTACCCTTTGGCTTGGGCGAGCATGGTGCCTGCATCACTCACTTCAAACTTGCCCGGTGCTTCAACGTTCAACGAGGCGACTTTGCCATCTTTGACCAGCATCGAATAACGGTTGCTGCGCAGGCCCATGCCGCGCGCCGTCAAATCCAGCGTCAAACCCGTGGCTTGTGTGTAGGCGGCGCTGCCGTCACCCAACATGCGCACTTTGCCGTCGGTGCCCAAGGCACGCGCCCAGGCGCCCATCACAAACGCATCATTCACGCTGACACACCAAATTTCATCGACACCCGCGCTCTTGAGTTCGGAGAATTTCTCAACGTAACCCGGCACATGTTTGGCCGAGCAGGTCGGCGTGAACGCGCCAGGCAGGGCAAACAGGGCGATGGTTTTGCCCGCGGTGGCTTTGGCCACGTCTATGGCATTCGGGCCGATGCTGCAACCGTTGCCTTCGATTTCGGAAAATTCCATCAACGTGCCAGCGGGAAGGGTGTCACCAACTTTGATCATTCAATGCTCCTCTTGAAAAATACAGATTAAATAATTGAAAACGGCCCACATTGTGAGCCGTTTTTTAGCGCTTTGCAGCTTGCAAACCCAAAGGGCTCAAACTGCAACGGCCTTTTCAACCAAGCGGGTTGCCACCCAGTTCTTGGTTTTCGACAGCGGACGGCTCTCGGTGATCTCGATCATGTCGCCCATTTTGTACTCGCCCTTTTCGTCATGGGCGTGGTACTTGCTGGATTTGCCGACAATCTTGCCGTACAGCTCGTGTTTGACACGGCGCTCGATCAAAACCGTGACGGTTTTGGCGCGTTTGTCACTGACCACCTTGCCGACCAAGGTGCGTTTGAGGGATGTTTTCGCTTCCGTCATAGTTGCTCCTTATTTGGCGGCAACGTTTGACGTTGCCTTGGAGGTTGTGGAAGTTGCCTGCTTTTGGACCAAAATGGTCTTGGCGCGGGCAATGTCACGGCGCGCAGAGCGCAGCGTGGCGGTGTTGGTGAGTTGTTGCGTGGCTTTTTGCATGCGCAGGCCGAAGTGGGCTTTTTGCAGCGCCTTGACTTCGGTTTGCAGGCCGGCCACGTCTTTTTGGCGCAGTTCAGAAGTTTTCATGGGTTCAATACTCCTTATTGACCAATCATGCGGGCCACGAAGGTGGTGCGCAACGGCAGTTTGGCGGCTGCCAAACGGAACGCTTCGCGTGCCAACTCTTCAGTCACACCGACGATTTCAAAAACGATTTTGCCGGGCTGGATTTCAGCCACGTAATACTCAGGGTTGCCTTTGCCGTTGCCCATGCGGACCTCGGCAGGTTTCTGGGAAATCGGCTTGTCCGGGAAGACACGAATCCAGATGCGGCCACCACGCTTCACGTGGCGGGAAATCGCACGCCGTGCGGCTTCGATCTGGCGGGCTGTCAGACGGCCACGGTCGGTGCATTTCAGACCGAAATCACCAAACGCCACCGAGCTGCCCCGGGTGGCGATGCCGGTGTTGCGGCCTTTTTGCTCTTTGCGGTACTTGCGACGCGCGGGTTGCAACATAAATTATTCTCCTTTTCCGTCAGCGGCTGGATTCGATCCCGCAGCGCTTGTGCTGCTTCCTGCGGCTGGCGCGGCCTTGCGTACGCGCTTAACGGTGGTTTTAGGTGCGTCGGCAGTGATTCCTGCCTCAGCGGGTTTGTCGCTGCCATCGGCAGGTGCGACGTTGCCTGCGCCAGCCGCCACAGGCAACTTGCGCGCAGGGCGCGGAGCAGCTGGGCGGTCGCCTGCGGGGCGATCACCGGCCGGACGTGGCGCGCCACGGTCACCGCGGTCATCGCGACGCGGGCCACGGGGGCGGCGGTCATCGTCATTGCGTGGCTCGGCGGCAGCGGGCAGGTCGTTGCGACCCAACGTATCGCCTTTGTAGACCCAGACCTTGACGCCAATCACACCGTAGGTGGTTTTGGCTTCAGAAGTGCCGTAATCAATATCGGCACGCAGGGTGTGAAGTGGCACGCGGCCTTCGCGGTACCACTCGCAACGGGCGATTTCAATGCCATTCAAGCGGCCAGACGACATGATCTTGATGCCCAAGGCGCCCAGACGCATGGCGTTCTGCATGGCGCGTTTCATGGCGCGGCGGAACATGATGCGTTTCTCAAGCTGCTGGGTGATGCTGTCGGCGATCAACTTGGCGTCGATTTCGGGCTTGCGCACTTCTTCGATGTTGACTGCCACTGGCACGCCGAGCTGTTTGCCCAATTCGCGCTTCAAGTTTTCGATGTCTTCGCCTTTTTTACCGATCACCACGCCCGGACGCGCCGAGTAAATCGTGATGCGGGCATTTTTGGCGGGGCGCTCGATCAAGATGCGCGACACCGAAGCGGCTTTGAGCTTCTTCTTCAGGTATTCGCGAACCTTGATGTCTTCGGCCAACATGCCGGCGAAGTCTTTGTCTTTGGCGTACCAGCGTGACGACCAATTGCGGCTAACCGACAGGCGGAAACCGGTTGGGTGGATTTTTTGTCCCATATCTGTCCGTGCCTCTGTCAGTTGCCGACTGTCACGTAAACGTGGCAGGTTGGTTTGCGAATTTGATTGCCACGGCCTTTGGCACGTGCGGTGAAGCGGCGAAGTGAAGCGCCTTGCTCAACGTAGATGGTTTTCACCTTCAGTTCGTCGATGTCGGCGCCGTCATTGTGTTCAGCGTTGGCGATGGCCGACTCCAGAACCTTTTTGACGATCACGGCAGCTTTTTTCTGCGTGAACTGCAAAATGTTCAGAGCTTGGTCAACTTTCTTGCCGCGAATCAGGTCAGCCACCAGGCGGCCCTTGTCGACCGAGAGGCGCACGCCGCGCAGGCTTGCTTTGGTTTCCATGGTGTTTCCCTTACTTCTTCACGACTTTTTTGTCAGCCGGATGACCCTTGAAGGTGCGCGTCAAGGCGAATTCGCCGAGCTTGTGGCCCACCATCTGGTCGGTGATGTAGACCGGCACGTGCTGCTTGCCGTTGTGAACGGCGATGGTCAGGCCGATGAACTCGGGCAAGATCATGGAGCGGCGCGACCAGGTCTTGATCGGTTTTTTGTCTTTGTTGGCAACCGCCTTGTCGGCCTTGGCCACCAGGTGATGGTCAACAAACGGACCTTTTTTGAGTGAACGAGTCATTTAACGCTCCCCTTACTTCTTGCGACGCGACACGATCATGACCTGCGTGCGCTTGTTGTTACGGGTACGGTAACCCTTGGTCAGATTGCCCCATGGGTCGACTGGGTGGCGGCCTTCGCCGGTTTTGCCTTCGCCGCCACCGTGAGGGTGGTCAACCGGGTTCATCACCAC
>JANOYE010000368.1:0-27376 GCA_031428695.1 Rhodoferax sp.
CAGCAGATGCGGCACATAAGCCGTCATGTAAGGGATGCTCATGGCGGGCGCACCGGCGACGATGCCGTCATAGTGCTGCGGGAAACGCTGGGCGATGCCCACCGCCTGGCGGCCGCCGTCAGAGCAGGAGAGAAAGTACGAATGCTCAGGCACTTTGCCATACAACGCAGCGACAATGGCTTTGCCCATTTGGGTGGTGACGTCGTAGGAGTTGTAGCCAAAGTCCAGGCGCGCCTGCGGGTCGCGCGCGAAGGCCGACTGGCCACCGGCGTTCGGGTCTGAATTGACGGCGTTATCGTGGCCGGAATCCTGCACGATCACCGCGTAGTCGCGCGAGAAGGCGGTGGATGTCATGCCGGAATACAGGCCGTAACCGGTGTCCACAATGCCGTTGGAGCCACCCACACCCTGCATGAAGAACTTGCCGTTCCAGTTTTGACGCTCGGGCAGGCGCATGCGGAACTTGATGGCATAGGGCCTGCCATCCACCGCGCTGACGCGCTCGTTCATGGCACCCTCTACCAGGCAATGTGCCTTCGCCGTTGGGGTGGCGGCCTGGTCTTCTGCTTTGGTGATGCGCACGGTGGTGCCGCGCACCGGGTTGTTGGCCGCCACGCTGGCAGCAGCAGCGGCGCAACTTTGGGGTTGGGCGGTCGATGTGGCCGGGGGCGGGCTGCCGCATGCGGTCACCAGAAGTGCAGCCAACGGAAGGAATGGGATGTATGGGGTGAATGGTGTGGAAAGCAGTTTCATGGTGACTCCTGGTTTTGCCGACTTCGCTGTGCAGGGTGGGCTCGAACCTAAGGGCAAGGTGCTCTAGGGAATACCCCCGTATACTCACCAGTATCAGTTTAGTACCATCCAGAATAATTGTAAATAGCTAACCAATTATTTAGCAAGGCAGTTATGGACTCGGTGATCGTCGAAAACTTGCTCCAACGCTTGGTCACAGGCGTGTTGGTAGGCAGCATTTACGGGCTGCTGTGCACCGGCCTGGGCATGATCTTCGGTGTCATCAGGGTCATCAATTTCGCGCAGGGCGAGTTCATGATGCTGGGCATGTACGCCACGGCCTTGATCGGCGCCATGCTGGCTACATTGTTCGCGGTGGGCCCGGCGGCCGGGGCTTACGCGGCCATCATCGTCGCGGCAGGCGTGCTGGCGGTGTTGGGCTGGCTGTTGCAGCGCTTTGTGATCGGCCACGTCAGCGGCGCGCGTGTGGTGGGCAGCGATAACGAAGGCCACTTCGCGCAGCTCATCCTCACCCTGGGTTTGAGCCTGGTGATCTCCAACATGGCTTTGATTGTGTTTGGCTCCTCGCCGCGCACCGTGCAGTCCACGCTTTCCTCGTCGTCATGGACGATGGGCCCTTTCGGCAAAGAGGCGATCACGATTTTTGTGAACCAGGCGCGGGCCATTGGCTGCGTGGCGGCCATTGTGGCCAGCGTTGGCCTGTACCTGTTTGTGCAAAGAACCCGCGCCGGCACCACGATGCGCGCTGCCGCCGACAACCCCACGGCGGCCACCATTGTGGGCATTGATGTTGAAAAGTCCTATGCCGTTGCCTTCGCCATTGGCACGGGCGCCACGGCCCTGGCGGGCGGTTTGATCGCCATGTTTTACCCGTTCCACCCGTACATCGGGTTTGAATTTGTCATCATCATGTACGCGGGCGTCGTGCTGGGCGGCATGGGCAGCATGTTGGGCGCTTTCTGGGGCGGCTTCGTGATGGGGCTGGTGCAGCAGCTCTCCACCTACTTCCTGCCGTTTCAGTTGCAGAACGCCACCATCTTCTTACTGTTCTTGACGATTGTTCTGCTTCGTCCCCAAGGCCTGTTTGGCAAAAGCGTGGAGCGCACCTGATGTTGACCAGCCCTTTCCAAGGCCCGGCATTGCGTATGATTTTTGTCGTGGCGCTGGTGATGGCGCTGGGCAGCTTTTTCATCCGCGACCCGTATTACCAGCTGATTTTGAGCACGGTTCCGGTCTGGGCCATGGTGGCCTTGACCTGGAATCTCTTCAGCGGCTACACCGGCCTCATCTCCTTCGGCCACTCCACCTTTTTTGGCTTGGGCGCTTTTGCTGTGGCCTTGCTGGCCATCAAACAAGGCATCTCGCCGTGGTACGGGCTGATGGTGGCCACTTTCGTCGGCGGCTTGGCCAGCGTGATCATTGGTTCGATCACCTTCCGGCTGCGCGGGCACTATTTCGCGCTGGCGATGCTGGCCTATCCTTCGCTGTTCATCTTTCTTTTCGATTGGATGGGTTGGCAAGAGTTGACCTTTCCGATCCGTCGCGACGACCCGGTGGGTTTCATGCAATTCACCGACGGCCGCATCAACACGCTGATTGGCGTGGCGTTGATGACGATCATCTTGCTCATCACCCTGGTGGTGGAGCGCTCGCGCTTCGGCCTGGCGATGTTGTCAATCAAGCAGAACGAGCTGGCGGCGGAAGCGGCGGGAATCAACACCTTTCGCATCAAGATGATTGGTTTTGTCGCCACTGGCGCGCTCGGGGCCTTGGTGGGCGGGTTTCACGCCGTGGTGCTGCAAGTGGTGACGCCGCACGGCGTGTTTGGCACCGTGGTCTCGGCACAGGCCTTGATATTGACGCTGTTTGGCGGTGTCGGCACGTTGTGGGGGCCGGTGATTGGCGCCGTGGTGCTGATACCACTGACGGAAAGCCTGCGCGCGCAGCTCGGCCACATCTTGCCGGGCATTCAAGGCGTGATTTACGGCCTGACGATCATGCTGGTGATCTTGCTCGCGCCTGAAGGGGTATTTTGGAAGGTGAAGGACATGTTGGCTCGGCGCAAGCGCCTTGCAACGCAAAGCGCGCCTGATCAAACAGCCGTGAAGGATGCGGCGCGAACTTCTGCCGCGCCTGACGCGCCTGGCGCACCAGAATCGGCCAGGCCGATATTCTCCCGGATTGTCAGCCAGGCAGCCCCTGTGGCTGGCGAGACGCTGCTCAAGGTCACGGGTCTTTCGAAATATTTTGGCGGCCTCAAGGCGGTGCAAGACGTAAGTTTTGAAGTGCGCACCGGGGAAATCGTCGGCATCATCGGCCCCAATGGTGCGGGCAAGACCACACTGTTCAATGTGATCAACGGTTTCCAAACGCCTACCGCGGGAAGCGTCGAGATGGCGGGCCACCCCGTCACAGGTTTGAAGCCCAATGCCCTGTGCCATCTCGGCATGGGCCGCACGTTTCAGGTAGCGCGCCCGTTTCAGCGCATGAGTGTGCTCAACAATGTGGTGGTGGGTGCCCTTGCGCCCAGCCGCGATGGCGCAGAGGCCCTCGCCATGGCACACGCCGCCTTGGTGATGGTGGGACTGGACGCGAAATCAGAGTCCTTGGTGAGCGGCCTGACCAACCTGGAGCTGCGCCTGATGGAGTTGGCGCGGGCTTTGGCGTCAAAACCCAAACTGCTCTTGCTGGACGAAACCCTCGCGGGCCTGGGCGCCACCGAAGTGGAAGAGATTCTTCTGGTCATCCAGCGCTTGCCTGCGGCGGGGGTGACGGTGCTGATCATCGAACACACCATGCACGCCATGACGCGGCTGGCGAACCGTTTCATCGTGTTGGACCACGGCCAGGTGATTGCCGAGGGGCCGCCAGCTACGGTGATGGCCAACCCTGAAGTGATCAAGGCCTATCTCGGCAAAAAATGGATGGACATGCACCATGCTGCGGCTTGAAGGCGTGAGCGCCACTTACGGGGTGATTCGCGCCCTGAATGGCGTCTCCATCAAGGTGGACGAAGGGCAGTTTGTCGCCATCATCGGCCCCAATGGCGCTGGCAAGACGACGTTGTTCAAAACCATCTCGGGCCAGGTTGTGCCCGATGCTGGTAGCATCCTGTTTGAAGGCAAAGACCTGCTCAAACTGCCAGCCAAAGACCGTGCCCATCTGGGCATTGCCCACGTGCCCGAAGGCCGCCAGGTGTTCAGCAACCTGACGGTGTTGGAGAACCTGCAAATGGGCGCGTCTACCGCCAAGGGGCGTGCCGACTGGAGCCGCAACCTGGAGCGCAATTTCGCGCTGTTTCCAGTGCTGGCCGAGCGCCGCGACCAGCTGGCCGGCACCCTTTCAGGGGGTGAGCAGCAGATGCTGGCGATTGCCCGCGGCTTGGCGTCCTCACCCCGGCTCTTGTTGCTCGATGAGCCCTCCATGGGGCTCGCGCCGATTGTGGTGGATATGATTTTTGAACGCATTCAAGACTTGCACCGCGACTCGAAACTCACCATTCTCTTGGTGGAGCAACGTGTGGTCGAGGCACTTGAGCCCTGCAATTGGGCCTACGTGCTTGACGTTGGCAAATGTGTGGCCGACGGGCCTCCCGAAGAGATCATGGCCAATGAGCGCATCAAACAAGCCTATTTGGGCATGGGCTGAAGCGCAGCCCACCCGACCGTAAAACCAACGGTAAAAGTTTCTGCACCCACCTTAACCTGAAGGAGTACCACGATGAGCAAACAGCAAATTTCCCGTCGCACCGCACTGGGCTACACCGTCGCTGCCACGGCGGGCGCCTATGTGACCGGCGCACAAGCCCAGTCTACGGCAGTCGTCAAAGTCGGCACGGTGGTTCCCTTGTCTGGGCCCTGGGCCTCCATCGGGCTAAACATCAAGGCGGGTGCCGACATGGCCATTGATGATATCAACGCAGCAGGCGGCATCAAGTCGCTTGGCGGGGCAAAGATGCAATTGGTGGCGGCAGACGCGGAAGACTCGGTCGAAAAGGCCAAAAATGCGGCGGCGCGTTTACTCGCCCAGGAGCCGAACTTGATTGGCGGAATGGGCGACGCGCTCAGCGGCATGACGCTGGTGGTCACCGAACAAACGGAACGAGCCGAGTTGCCCTGGATCACGCAGACCTTTGCTGATGCGCTGACCGAGCGTGGCTTCAAGTACCTGTTTGAAGCCGTTCCCGTGGCCAGCCAGCAAGGCCAGTTGGCGTTGCCGACGATGATGGAACTTGCCAAATTGGCGGGCGGCCCGACGCCGAAAACCGTGGCCGTGGTGGCCGACACCAACCAGGCCATTCAGGGCATGGTGAAAACCTGGCGCGACGGCGGTTTTGCCAAGGCCGGGTTGACCCTTTTGTCTGAGAAACCGTACTCGCCGCCAATCTCCGACGCCACCGAGTTGATCGGCAACTTGCGCCGCAACAAGCCGGACGTGTTGTTCCTGATGCCCTCGGCTTTGTCTGATCTCAAACTGATGCTCGACAAACTCAGCGAGTTGGGCTTGGGTCGCGATGTATTGCCTACCTTTGCCGTGTCGGGCCCCAGCGCGACCGCTGAAATCTTGGGCGTCATGGGGGCCAAGAATCTGGAGAACTTCTTCAGCATCAATTCAAACTGGCCGGGCAAGCGGCACCAGGAACTGGCGACACGATTCAAAGCACGCACCAATCGCCCTTGGATGAACGCGCAGTCGCTGGATGGCTACGGCCAGATCATGATTTACCGCGAAGCGCTGGAAAAGGTGGGCGTCCCCGACCGCAAAAAGGTGGCGGAGTACATACGCAGCATGGACACCACAGCCGGCGCTGCGGAGTACTTCACCGGCCCGCTGAAGTGGGACGAACGCGGTCGTCGTGTCGGCGCCGGCTTGGTGATCGCGCAGTGGCAGAACGGCCAGCCGGTGCCGGTCTTTCCGGCCTCCATGGCTACGGCCAAACCGGTGTGGGTTAGCAAGTAGCTCCGCATTGCAGCTATTTAGAGCGGCTGATTGAGCGCAGTTGGGATCTGGCATGCCGGGCATTGCGAGCGGGTTTGAAGGCCGCCAGTTCGTCATCACCGGCGCGGCGGGCGGCATCGGGCGTGCCTGTGCGCAAGACCTGATCGACCGAGGTGCTAATGTGCTGCTGGTGGATGTGGACGCGGCGCGCCTGGCGGCCGCAGTCACTTCACTGGCTGGCGGGCCTCGCGTCAGCACCCATGTGTCGCGGCTGGCATCCCCTGCGCAAGCTGCGGCTGCATTGGATGCAGCAGTTCGCCCAATTTTTGGCTTAATTCATATGGCGGGGCTGTTTGAGCCCGACCTGTTAGACCCAGAGAACCATTCAGCCTGGGATCGCGCCATGGCCGCCAACTTGACCAACGGTTACGACCTGGCCGTGGCCTACCAGTCGCGCCGCGACACAAGCAGCGTCGGGCGCATGGTGTTTTGCAGCTCGGGCGCGTACCGTCGCGGCGTGCCGGGGCGGGTGGCCTACTCGGTCGCCAAAGCCGGCATCGTTGGCTTGACCCGTGGCTTGTCGCGGCAGTTTGCGCCGCATACGCTGGTGAACGCGGTGGCGCCCAACGCCATACGCACGGGCATGACGGCAACGGTATTTCAGGAACGCGGCGAAGCGATTTTGTCAACGATTCCGCTGGGTCGTTTTGGTGAGCCTGAGGAAATCGCGTCGGTGGTGACTTTTCTCTGCGGCCCAGGCGCTTCCTACATTACTGGGCAAACGATCAATATTGACGGTGGGGCCTGGCATTCATGAGCTGGAAAATCGGCATGCCCAATCTGGGGCACACCATGGAGGAGGGCACAGTCTCGGAGTGGCTGAAAGCCGTGGGAGATGTTGTTAAGAGTGGTGAAGTCATCGCCGTCGTCGAGTCTGACAAGGCCAGTTTTGATGTGGAAGCGCCAGCGGATGGGGTTCTCAGTGCCATTGTTGCTTTAGCTGGCTCGGTGGTTCCGGTGGGTGAAACGATTGGCATGATTGGTGTTGCGGGTCAAACTGTGGCACCCTTGCAACCTCAAGTTGACGCCGCCGTCGCCGTTGCTGCGCTTCCAATCAGAAGGTCTGCGTCCAAGGGAAAAATATCACCTGCCGCGCGGGCGCTGGCGGAGGAACTGGGTGTCGATTGGCAAGATATCGAAGGTACGGGTGATGGCGACATCATTACGCGCGACGATATTCGTGCGCAAGCCAATCTTGCGCAGGCGTCGGCCAGTTCTGCGGCGCTACTCTCCCCCATGCGGCAAGCCATTGCCCAGGCGACGCAACGGGCCTGGCAATCAATTCCCCATGTGCCCCTATCGTCCCATGCCAATGTCACACAACTCTTGCAGGGTGGCGATAAAGCCTTGACGGCGGCAGTCGCGCGGGCCTGCGCTTTGGCTCTGGGTGAACACCCGGCCTTCAACGGCTGGCTTGAGGGCTCATCATTCAAGCCCTGCAAATCGGCCCATGTCGCCGTTGCGGTCTCGACTAATGATGGTTTGGTGACGGTGGTCATCGAAGACGCCGTCCGCAAGTCACGGGAAGGCATTTCGGATGAACTGCGCGATCTGGCCCAAAAGGCGAAAGACGGCCAGCTTGCCGGCAACAAGATGACGGGCGGCAGCTTCACCGTCAGTTCGCTCGGTCGCTGGGGGGTGGATGCGTTTGCGCCCATCATTTCCGCGCCCCAGGTGGCCATATTGGGTGTGGGCCGGGTGAATCGGGTCGCACGCGAAGCGCCGGGTGGCTCGGTGCATTTCGTCAGTGAGATGAACCTGACCCTGGTGTTCGATCACCGCGCCAATGACGGCGTAGCGGCGGCGCAATTTTTGGCGGCAATCGTTGCTTACCTCGAACATCCCAACCGCATGGACAAGTGAATGGAACAGGGAATGGAGAAAATTCAATGAACCCAGTTGATCCGACCCCGGCACAGCGAGTCGTTTTTTGGCGCGACATGGTGCGAATCCGTTCCTTTGAACGTGCCGCTTTGTACCAGTCGTCCATCGGAAAAGTCTATGGCGCGCTGCACAGTTACGAAGGGCAGGAGTCTTGCGCAGTTGGCATCTGTGCGGCTTTGAAAAAGGGCGATTACGCAGCCTCCACCCACCGAGGGCATGGGCATTGCCTCGCTGTTGGCGCTCGTATGGATCGAATGATGGCGGAGTTGTTTGGCCGAATTGATGGTTATTGCAAAGGCAAGGGCGGCTCGTTGCACATTGCCGATCTTGGCGCGGGCATGCTCGGCGCGAACGGCATCGTTGGCGCGGGTTATGCCATTGCTGCCGGTGCCGCCCTGAATGCCAAGGTCAGCAAAAATGGCCGGGTTGCCGTGGTGTTTTTTGGCGATGGTGCCATTACGCGGGGAACCTTTCACGAAGTGATGAACATGGCATCTTTGTGGAAACTGCCGCTGCTGCTGGTGTGTGAAAACAATGGCTTGGCGCAATACGTTCCCACTTCGGAGACCATGGTGTTCAGCAGTGTTTCAGAGCTGGCCCTCAACTACAAAATGCCGGGCGTGCAGGTGGATGGCAACGACATTGACGCGGTGTATGGCGTGGCGTGTGAAGCGGTTGGCCGTGCGCGCAGCGGCAATGGCCCAACGTTGCTGGAGCTGAAAACCCAACGATTTCACGGGCACTCGTCGGGCGATCCGCAGGTGTACCGCACCAAAGATCAAATCGAGGTTTTGCGCCAGACACGCGACCCGATTGCCCGACTGGAGACTGAGCTGATTGCAGAGGGGCATCTTGGCAACCGCGCCACGCTGCTTGAAGAAATTGACAGAGAAGTCGCGCAGGCCGTGGCGTTTGCCGAGGCCAGCCCCTACCCTGCCGACGAGGAATTGAGCAAGGACGTCTACGCATGAGCCCGTTCACATTGCGCGAAATCAGCTTCAAGGATGCGATCCGGGAGGCGCTGATGGAAGAGATGGAGCGCCAGCCGGGCATGGTCATCATTGGGGAAGACTTGTTGCCGGGTGGCGGCACCTTCGGCGTTCACTTAGGGTTTGGCGAGCGTTTTGGCGACCGCATGTTTGAGTCGCCGATTTCAGAGTCTGCCATCGTCGGTGTTGCGCTGGGCGCGGCGATGACTGGCGGGCCCGCCGTGGCCGAGATCATGTATTCGGATTTCCTGGCCGTGTGTATGGACGAAATTGTCAACCAGGCTGCAAAGATTCGCTACATGACGGGCGGCCAAGCCAGGGTGCCCTTGGTCATCCGCTCACCTATCGGCATGACCAAAGGTATTGCCGCACAGCATTCTCAATCGCTGGAGGCCTGGTTTGCCCACATCCCGGGTCTGCGGGTGGCGATGCCGACCACGCCCGCGGATGCTAAGGGGCTATTGAAGTCTGCGCTGCGCGGCGAAGACCCGGTTGTCTTCCTTGAACCCAAGCTTCTCTACGGCACCAAGGGGTTGGTGTCAGACGACCCAGATTTGGTCATTCCATTCGGCCAGGCAAGTGTGGCCCGCCAAGGCGCTGACCTTTCCATCGTCGCCACCGGCCTGATGGTCTCTCGCACACTCCAGGCTGCAGCCCGCTTGCAGGAGAGCAGCATTTCGGTGGAAGTGATTGACCCGCGCACCGTATCGCCCATTGACTGGGCCACGATTTTCGAGTCGGTTGAGAAAACCGGGCGTTTGCTCGTTGTGAATGAAGCCACCCTGGTGTGCTCGGTGGCCTCCGAGATTGCAGCCACGGTGGGCGAGCAGCGCTTTACCTCGCTCGACGGGCCGGTGCGCCGCCTCGGGTCGCCGTTCGTACCCAAGCCATCGACGCCAGGGCTGGAAAAACTGGCCTACCCCTCGGTTGACCAGATCGTCAATACGGCGCTGGAAATGATGCCGCGCAAACGCGTTGCCAAATAGTAGAGAAAGGCAGTAATCAAGATGAATCGGGTTCAAGGAAAAGTGGCATTGGTGACAGGCGCGTCCAGCGGGCTGGGCGAGGCGATTGCCCGGTTGTTGGCGAAACATGGTGCGACGGTGGTTCTCGCCGATTTGAATGAGGCCGCAGGAAAACGGGTGCTTCGCGACATCAAGACTGGCGGTGGCGACGGTTTGTTTGTGAAACTCGACGTGGTCGATGAAGCGCAATGGATCGGTGTGATGGCCAAGGTCAAAAAGAAATTCGGGCAATTGAACATAGCCGTCAATTGCGCTGGAACCAATATCGCGCGATCTTTTCCGACGGACACCACCTTGGCCGAATGGCGCGGCCTGATGGCCGTCAACCTCGATGGCGTGTTTCTCGGCACCAAACATGCCGTGGCGGCCATGCGGGGCAGCAACCCGGTGAACGGTTCGATCATCAATATTTCTTCAGTAATGGGGCTGGTGGGATTCGCCGATATTGCCGCCTACAACGCTTCCAAAGGGGGTGTAAGGCTTTACAGTAAATCGGTGGCGATTTCCTGCGCAGAGACGGGCCTGAATGTGCGGGTCAACACCGTGCATCCAGGCTTCATAGACACCCCGCTGCTGCGCAAATCGATGGCGCGTTTTGACGACCAGAATGAAGCCAATCGCATTTACAACGCGCTGCAACCGGTGGGCCACATCGGCACGCCGGAAGACATTGCGTATGGTGTTTTGTACCTGGCCTCGGACGAGTCGAAGTTCATGACCGGTTCTGAACTGGTGATTGATGGCGGATTCACGGCGCGTTGATGCGCGGTTAGTTTGAGCGACTGAAATTAAAGGAGGACTCCATGTTGTATGAACTGCGTATTTACCGTGCCATGCCGGGCAGAATGTTGGCCCTTCTCAAACGGTTTGAGACTAAAACCATCAAGATCTGGGAGCGCATGGGCATTCGGCAGGTTGGCTTCTGGACCACGATGATCGGGCCGTCCCATCTTGAAATGATCTACATGCTCGCCTGGGAGTCGCTTGAGGAGAAGCAGCGCAAATGGGATGCCTTTATGGCTGACCCGGAATGGCAGCAGGCTTGGGCGGAGTCTGAAAAAGACGGGATCATCGTGGCCAACGCCGCCACCTCGATCTTGAGCCCCACTAAATTCTCAGCCCTGCAATAACGGATGAATTACGAATGGCAAATTATTAAGGGAAAACCCTAGTATACTGATGAGTAGCCATTAATTACCATTGAGAATGTTAAAAATCCAATAGGTAAAGATCATCCGATGAAGCCTGGAGCTGTTTCACTTGTTGATGTGGTCGTCGTTGGCGCTGGCTTTGGCGGCTTGTATGCGCTGCACAAGCTGCGCCAGGCTGGCTTCACCACGCGCGCGTTTGAAAAGGGCGGCGATGTGGGTGGCGTTTGGTACTGGAACCGCTATCCCGGCGCGCGTTGCGACGTGGAGAGCATGCAGTATTCGTTTTCCTTTGACGAAGAGTTGCAGCAAACTTGGCGCTGGCCAGAGCGTTTTGCGGCGCAACCAGAGATTCTGGCCTATGCCCAACATGTTGCCGAGCGGTTTGACCTGCGGCGCGACATTTCGTTTGGCGATGGTGTGGCGGCGGCGCACTACGACGACGCGCAAGCGCTGTGGCATGTCCGCTCTGAGAAGGGTGAATCCGTCAGAGCCAGATTCTGCATTTTTGCCACCGGCTGTTTGTCAACCGCGCGTATGCCGGAGATTGACGGCATTCAAGACTTCAAAGGCAAGAGTTACCACACCGGCCACTGGCCGCACGAGGGGGTGGATTTCACTGGGCAACGTGTTGGTGTGATCGGCACCGGCTCCTCGGGCATCCAGGCGATACCGGTGTTGGCGCAGCAGGCCAAAGAACTGGTGGTGTTCCAGCGAACCGCCAATTTCAGCATTCCGGCGCGCAACGCCCCCATGGACGACACCTACGAGCGCTCTTGGAAAGACAACTACGGCGCGTTGCGCCAACGCGCGCGCGACGACACCACCTCGGGCACGGTGTACGAAAAGGGCAAATTCAAGGCGCATGAGGTCGATCCGCAGTTTCGCCAAAGCGAATACGAGCGGCGTTGGAGGGGCGGCGGCGTGAGTTTCATGCACACCTTCAACGACTTGATGCTGGATGCCAAGTCGAACGTCTCGGCAGCGGAATTTGTTCGCAACCAGATTCGCGCGATTGTGCGAGACCCGCAGGTGGCTGAGCAGTTGGCCCCCAAAGACCACCCGATTGGCACCAAACGGATTTGTGTCGATACCGACTACTTTGCCACTTACAACCGCAGCAATGTCACATTGATAGACCTGAAGGCTGCCCCGATTGGGCGCATCACAAAAACCGGCTTGCAGACAGCAAACACGCACTACGCGCTGGACAGCATCGTGTTTGCCACGGGTTTTGATGCCATGACGGGTTCTTTGTTGAAAGTGGACATTCGCGGGCGTGATGGACAGCGACTCGCCCAAGCATGGGAAGCCGGGCCGCGCACTTATCTGGGTCTGATGGCGGCAGGGTTCCCCAATCTGTTCATGGTGACCGGGCCGGGCAGCCCGTCGGTGCTGGCAAACATGATTTTTGCCATAGAGCAGCATGTGGACTGGATTGTCGATTGCGTGAGCGCCTTGCGCAACAAAGGCGTGGCCACCATGGAAGCTGATGTGCAGGCGCAAGACCAATGGGTGGTTCACGTTAATGAGGTGGCAGACAAGACCTTGTTCAAGCAGGCGAATTCTTGGTACCTTGGCGCCAACGTGCCGGGCAAGCCGCGTGTCTTCATGCCTTACGCGGGCGGCGTGGTGCCCTACCGGAAAAAATGCGAGGAAGTGGCCGCCAATGGGTACCAGGGCTTTCAATTGCGGGCGCTTGCAACGCAAGATTGATGCGCTGACAGTTCTGCAAAACTTTTATGACCGACAACAAAACAAAAGACAGCTCGGGCCTTGCAGGCCGTGTTTGTGTGGTGACGGGTGGCGGCAGTGGCATCGGCCGCGCAATTTCGTTGGCATTGTCCAAAGAAGGCGCAAGAGTCGCGGTGTTGGATCTGAACACTTCGGGAGCCAATGAGACGGTGGCGCTTATCATGGCCGACGGCGGCGTCGCGGCTGGGTATGCCTGCGACACGGCGGATGAGTCCAGCGTTTCCCGAGCAGCAGAGCAGAGCGCTGCTAAGTTTGGCCCTTGCGAAGTTTTGGTCAACAACGCAGGCATATTGCGGCCTGGCCCGTTGGATGTGCTTCCGCTTGAGCTGTGGAACCGTGTTTTGGCAGTCAATCTGACCGGCTATTTCATTTGCGCCCAAGCCTTTGGCAAACAAATGCGCAGCCAGGGCAAAGGAGCGATGGTGCATACCGCATCTATTGCGGCCAACTACGCGACTGCTAACGCCGGCGCATACAGCGTTGCCAAGGCCGGCATCCAGATGTTGTCTCGACAGTTGGCGGTGGAGTGGGGCGTTTACGGCATTCGAAGTAATGTGGTGAACCCTGGTTTGATCGTCACACCCATGTCGCAGGTGTTTTACGAGCAACCAGGCGTGACCGAGCGGCGCAGCCAGGCGGTTCCCGCCGGCAGGGTTGGCGCGCCGGAAGACATCGCGCAGGCAGTGGTTTTCTTGGCAGGTGACCGGGCGGCCTACATCAGTGGTCAAGAGATCGCTGTGGACGGCGGTTTCACTCAGATGCTGATGAGTCTGATACCCCGCGTCGGATACGAGCGTGAGGCGAAATGATATGGTGCAACGCAGAGTTGCTGTGATTGGCGCGGGAGCAGCTGGGCTGTGCGCCGCCAAACACCTGCTTGCCAAAGGCATTGACGTTGTTGTGTATGAGTTGGGAACTTGCATTGGCGGGCTCTGGGTGTACGAAAACGACAACGGGCTCAGCGGCGCTTACCAGTCGTTGCATGTCAACTCTGAAAACAAGGTCACGGCCTATAAAGACTTCCCGTTCGCCGACTCGGCGCCAATCTATCCGGATCATGTGCAAATGGCACAGTACCTGGTGGACTATGCCGAGCGTTTTGACCTGCGCAGGCTCATCCGTTTCAGTTCGAAAGTGGTTGCGGTCGAACGGGCTTCCGGTGGGGGCTGGGAGGTGACACTGGCCAACGAAACGCATGAGCGATTCAACGCGGTGGTTGTCGCCAGCGGGCACCAGGGCGTGCCAAGCCACCCACCGTTCGCAAAAGACTTCACGGCTGAGTATCTGCATTCACACAGCTATCGCGTGCCGGAGCCGTTCAAGGGGAAGGAGGTGTTGGTGGTGGGCGCCGGAAACAGCGCCTGCGACATCGCCTCGGACATATGCACAGTCACCGCCTCCACAACCATGGCGGCGCGTTCCCCAGTGTTGTTGATGCCCCGCATGTTTTTGGGCATGCCGACATCGCGGGTGTTGGGAAAAATCGAGAAACCCTGGATGCCGTGGGCGATTCGGCGGCGCATGCGGGAGTTGATTGCGCGCATTGCGCATGGTCGCATGGAGCAATGGGGCTTTGTGACACCGAAAACACGCACTCACCCAGCCGGCCACCATCTGTTGATCGGGCACTTCATCTGGAATCGGATCAAGGCCAAACCAGGCATCAAAAAAATTACTGGCGACGTGGTCACGTTTTCAGACGGTTCCGCCAAACGCTTCGACACCGTGATTGCCGCCACCGGGTATGAGGTTCATTTGCCGTTTCTTGGGGCGGAAATCTCGCCCATGAAGGGGCGCTGGCTGGAGCTCTATCGTCAAGTCGTCAAGCCAGGCGTGCCCGGAATCTATTTCGTTGGCTTTTTCAATGTGAGCGGCGGCGGCAACATCCGCATGATGGACGACCAATGCGAGTGGGTGGCGGGGCTGGAAGCAGGCAACTTGGTTCTGCCCAGCTTACCTGCGATGAACCAGGCCATCCTCAAGGAGCGTGAGGCCATCACCCGCTTGTACCCGGACAGCCCGCGTTATGCGCTCGAACTTGACCCGCGTGTTTACCGCGCTTCACTGGCGGGCGAAATGCGCCGCGCCGCAACCGCTTAAGGAGATCGAATGTCCGGGATTGTGGGAATCGATGTCGGTGGAACTTTCACTGATTTGTTTTTTTCGGGTGACGCGAAGCGTCCGCATTTGATCTTGAAGGTGCCTTCGACACCTCAAGACCCCTCTATCGGGTTACTGAATTCACTCAAGGCTGCGGGGATTACTGCCGATGAGCTGGACGCCATTTTGCACGGTACCACCATCGCTACCAATGCCGTTATTGAGCGCAAGGGTGCTCGTTGCGCCTTGATAACAACGACCGGTTTCCGGGACATTTTGGAGCTGGGACGCCGTGACCGGCCGAACATGTACGGCCTGGAAGGTGTACACGAGCCGCTGGTGCCGCGCGACTTGAGGTTTGAGGTCAACGAACGGCTGGACTTCGAAGGCAAGGAGCTGGTGCCGCTGGATGTGGCTGGGCTGCGCGCGATTGGTGAGGTCTTGAAGACGCTGGAGGTCGAGTCAGTGGTGATCGCGTTCATGCATGCCTACGCTAACCCGGCGCATGAATTGCAGGCTCTCGATGTTCTGGCTCAAACCAACCCGGCCTGGGAACTGGTGGCGGCAACCTCGGTGGTGCGCGAATATTACGAATTTGAGAGAACCAGCACGGCGGTGGTTCAGGGTTATTTGCAGCCATTGGTGGCGCGTTACGCCAAAAACCTGGCGCGCCAACTGGCCAATTGGGGTTACACCCGAGATGTTGCCATCATGCAATCCAATGGTGGTGTGGCACCGCTGCGCCAGCTAGGCGAGCGCTCGGCTTACATCGTGCGGTCTGGCCCGGCGGCAGGGGTAATGGCCGCGGCCCAGCTCGCGTCTGAGGCGGGTTTTTCGCACATCATCACCGGCGACATGGGCGGTACGAGTTTTGACGTGGCTGTTGTGATCAACGGCGAACCCAACGTGGCGGAAATCACCAACCTCGACTTCCGCATTCCATTGCGCCTGCCGATGATTGACGTTCACACCATCGGCGCTGGCGGCGGCAGCATTGCGCATCTTGACCGGGGCGGCATGTTGCTGGTGGGGCCGCGCAGCGCCGGCGCTGTGCCAGGGCCAGTGGCTTATCGGAGGGGCGGCACCGAACCCACCGTGACCGATGCAAATATCGTTTTAGGCCGAATCAACCCTGCCAGCCCCATGAACGGAACGGATGCTGCGTTGGACGTTGCCGGCGCACGTGCAGCCGTTGAAGGGTTAGGCAAAAAAATGGGTCTGAGTCTGGAGCAGACCGCAGAGGCCATTTTGGCCGTTGTGAACCAACGCATGGCAGGCCGAATCCGGTTGATGTCGATTGAGCGCGGGCTCGACCCAAGAGACTTTGCTTTGGTTGCCTTCGGCGGTGCTGGGCCGCTGCATGGAGGCGCGCTGATCCGCGAAGTGGGCATCAGCACCATGCTGGTGCCACTGTATCCTGGCGTGTTGTGTGCGTTGGGTTGTGTTTATGCCGACCTGCGTTATGACATTTCACAAACACTGGAAAAGCGACTGGACAAACTTGCGTCTGGTGAGTTGGCAACCATTGTTGAGCGCCAGCGGCAACAGGGCCAAAAGCAGATTGACGAGAGCCAGGTGCCAGTGGATGTCACCACCATCACCCATGCGGCGGACATGGCCTATGCCGGGCAAATTCACTCGCTGAGGGTGATGATTGATGCGACTTGGGAGACGGCTCGCCTTGAAAAGGCGTTCAATGACGTATATCGCGAAACTTTCGGCAACACGTTGGTGGGCATGCCGGTGGTGATTGTCAATCTGCGCACCATTGCGGTGGGCAGGCGCTCCAGCGCCGCATTGCCTCAAAGCAGTTCCACGGCAAGTGGCGTGCCACAGGTGCATTCGAGGCGCCCAGTGCATTTCAATGGTTGGTTCGACACGCCGGTGTATTTGCGGGGCGACTTGGCTCCCGGCATGCAATTTGAAGGCCCGGCCATCGTCGAGCAAAGTGACACGACCACCGTGGTCGAGCCAGACATGGGCGCAGCAGTCGACGCCAAAGGCAACTTGTTGGTCACAGTGAGGGATTCCAAATGATGAACCCGGTTACTTTGGCTGTCGTGCGTGGCAGCCTGGAGCAAATCGCCGACGAGATGGATCTGCATCTGATTCATGCCGCCATCTCGCCGATCATCTCCGAAACCAACGATTGCGCCAATGGCATTTTTCACCCGACCACGGGCGAGACCATTGCGCAGGGCCGATACGGTTTGCCGGTGTTCCTCGCTTACATGCAGTTCACCGTTCAAACAGTGATTGAAATGGCGCGCGAAGATGGCGGTTTCAAACCAGGCGACATGTGGATTCTGAACGACCCCTACATCGGCGGCAGCCATTTGCAGGACGTGCAGTTGATTGCCCCCGTGTTTGTCGATGGCGAGTTGTTCGCGGTGATGGCCACCACCGGCCACTGGATGGACATTGGCGGCAACGTGCCTGGCGGCTGGGCACCCAAGGCCACCGAGATCCATCAAGAAGGCATCATCATCCCGCCGGTGAAGCTCTACGAAGAAGGCAAGATCAACAAAGCGCTGGTCAGCATGTTCAAGGCCAATGTGCGGCTGCCCACCGAAATTGCGGGCGACCTGGCTGCCATGTCTAACGTATTTTCGGTGGGAACACGCGGCATCGAAGCCCTGGTGAAAAAGTTTGGCCGCCCGGTGTTGTCGGATTGCCTGAATGAAATGATCGCCTATTCAGAGCGGCAAATGCGCTCCTACATTGGCGAATTGCCGGACGGCACCTACACCTTCGAAGACTATTTCGACAATGATGGGATTGTGGATGCGCCGATTCCGATTCGCTTGGCGATCACCGTCAAGGGCGAGGACATGCACTTTGATTTCACCGGCACGGGGCAAACGTCTCGCGGCCCGGTGAACATGTCACGCAACACCACCTTGTCATCGTGTTACGTGGCGATCAAACATATCTTTCCCGATGTTCCCGTCAATGGCGGCACCTTTCGGCCCATCCACTTCATCCTGCCGAAGAATACGCTGCTGTCCGCCGAATACCCGGCACCAGTGGGCGGTTACCTCGATCCGGTGGGGCGGGTGATTGACGTGGTGTTCGGCGCGATGTCCAAAGTGATTCCGGAGAAGGCGCCAGCGGCGTTTTTTGGAACCACTGGCGTGGTCACCGTCAGCGGGACGCATCCTCGCAGCAAGAGCTATTTCGTCGGGGTTTTTCCGTACCCGGGCGGGTATGGCGCAACCCAAGCCAGTGACGGTTTGATCAACGGCACGCCGCCGCAGTCGATGGCCAACTTCATGTCGCTGGAGATGTGTGAACACCGGTTTCCGCTGCGTTTTGACTATTTCCGCATTCGCGATGATTCGGGCGGCGCGGGCTGGCATCGCGGCGGCTGTGGCACTGAATATGGCTTCACGGCTTGGTCAGACTGCATTGTCTCGGTGCTGGGGGATCGTGTGGATTACGCGCCTTTCGGCATTGTGGGTGGCGGCCCCGCAGAGGCCAACAAAGTCGAGTTCACGACAGCAGGTAAAACCTGGACGCCGGAGTTGCGCAGCAAGCAGGAGAAGGAACCCTTTTCCAATGGTGATGCATTGCGAGCCGCGTCTCCAGGTGGTGGTGGTTATGGCTCAGCATTGGAACGCGAGCTTGCCGCCGTTGAGCAAGACCTGAACCGTGGGTACATCAGCCGGGAAACGGCAGAGCAGACCTACGGTGTTGTGGTCAGTGAAGCGAAGCCGCTGGCTGCGGGCCACACGTTATTCCGGCTCGATATGCAGGCCAGTGCCACGCGGCGCGGCCAGTTGCAGGGCAAGAGTTAACGGGTGCCCGCCCGAGTTCCAAACCATTAAAAGGAAACAAAAAATGCAAAGCGCAGGAAGTTGGGAGCTGCCGGAAGACTTGAGGATGCTAAGGGACACCATTCGACGGTTTATGGCGGAAGAGGTTAAGCCCATCGAAGACAAATTGCCGCATGACGCCTACACGCTGGAGCCCGAGCCGTTGAAAGCCCTGCAGAAAAAGGCGCGGGATATCGGTCTTTGGTGCCTGGAAACACCGGCTGAACACGGCGGCGCGGGTCTGAGCTTGCTGGGCCAATGCGTGGCCGCGGAGGAAACTGCGAAATGCCGCATGGGGGCTTACATTGCTGGCTGCGGTGCCTTCGGCTTTGACCCTCCTGTTGTCATCTGGAAGGGCACTTCGCATCAGCAACGATTTGCCCGCGAAGACGTAGAGAACGGCACCAAGGCTTTTGTCGCCATCAGCGAACCCAGCGGCGGCTCTGATCCCGGTCGTGCGATCCAGTCACGTGCCGAGCGCAAGAGTGATCGGTATGTGATCAATGGCACCAAGGTGTGGATTTCGGGTGCGGGCATGGCCAAGTGGGGCATCGTTTTCGCCCGTGTGGGTGAAAGCAAGGGGCGCGATGGCATCACCAGTTTTATTGTTGACAAGAGCCGCCCTGGCATCAGCCTGTCAAGAATTCCGGTGATTCGCTCCTACTCGCCCTACGAGGTTCATTTCGACAATTACGAAGTACCCATCGAGGATCGCCTGGGTGATGAAGGCAAGGGATTTGCGTTTGCCGAAGAGTGGTTGATTCATGCAAGGCCTCCCTATGCTGCGGCGACCATCGGCATCGCCCAGGCAGCACTTGATCTAGCGATTGAATGGGCCTCGCAACGCAAAACTTTTGGCAGCCTGTTGGCTGATAAACAAGCCATCCAGTGGATGATCGCCGATTCTGAAGTGGAATTGCGCGCCGCGCGGCTGCTGGTCTACCAGGCGGCGTGGAACGCCGACATGGGGCGTGACATCAAGGTCGATGCTTCTGTCGCCAAGGTGTTTGGTACGGAGACGGCCGGGCGGGTGGTTGACCGCTGCATCCAGATTTTTGGAGGCATGGGCGTGGCCCAAGAACTGCCGCTGGAGCGCTGGTACCGCGAGCTACGCATCAAACGCATTGGCGAAGGGCCGTCGGAGGTGCATCGCATGGTCATCGCGCGCGACATGCTCAGCGGCAAACGGATGAGCTGACCATGTCCATCGACTTGAACGTCTCCGCTGAAGGCATCGCCCTGATCACCATCAACCGGCCGGAGAGGCTGAACGCGATGGACGCCGAACATTACGCCGGGCTGTCGCGCGCCTGGTGTACCGTGCGCGACGACCCCGCCATCCGCGTGGCCATCGTCACGGGTGCCGGGGAAAAATCGTTCACTACAGGTGCCGACATCAAGAGTTTCTTGACTGCACCTGCCGAACTGTCGGAAATGTGGCTGACTCAGCGCGACCAGTTGCTCAACCGTGGCTTGGAGGTTTGGAAACCAGTGATCGCGGCTGTGAACGGCTATTGCCTGGGCGGCGGCGTGACGTTGATGCTGGCTTGCGACATTCGAGTTGCCGCGCCACACGCCACTTTCAATCTGGCCGAGGTGAAGCGTGGCGTGATACCGGGCAACGGCGGCACGCAACGGGTGCTTGATCAATTGCCCTATCCGATCGCCATGGAAATGTTGTTGACGGGTGACGCCATGGACGCAGAAACAGCCGCTCGTTGGGGTTTGATCAACAAAGTGGTGCCTAAAGAGCAACTCCTTGAGACGGCTTTTGCCTACGCAAAAAGGATCGCAGCCAATGCGCCATTGGCAGTTCAGGCGGCCAAAGAACTGGCAGTGCGCAGCCGCGAGATGGATCGTGCGACTGGGTTGCGCTTTGAAGCTGTGATCAACCGCATGTTGTCGATGACCGAGGATGCGAAAGAAGGCCCGGCAGCGTTCGCTGCCAAACGCCCACCTGAATTCAAGGGGCGGTGAGCATGACCGGACATTACCCCCTCGAAGGCGTCACCGTAGTTGATCTGGGGCAGATCTACAACGGCCCGTATTGCACCTTCCTCATGGCCATGGCCGGCGCAAAAATCATCAAGGTCGAAGCCAAGGGTGGCGAGAACCTGCGCAGGCGCGGTGTGGTGGGCGGCGCGGCGTTGCCCTTTGCCATGCTCAACTCCAACAAGACCTTTGCCACGCTCAACCTAAAGAGCGAGCGCGGTTGCGAGTTGTTGCGCCAGATGGTGAAGAAGGCGGACGTGCTGGTTGAAAATTTTGCGCCAGGCGCGATGGAGCGACTCGGCGTGGGGTATGAGTCGCTGCGAAGCATCAACCCGAAACTGGTCTACGGATCCGGCTCGGGCTTCGGTCGCTCTGGTCCGAACAAGAATTACCCGGCCATGGATCTGACTGTGCAGGCCATGGCCGGCATCATGAATGTCACGGGCTATCCTGATCGCCCTCCGGTCAAAGCGGGCCCGGCCCTGTGCGACTTTTTCGGGGGCGTGCATTTATACGGTGCCATCATGACCGCGCTGTATGAGCGCGAAAAGACGGGCGTGGGTCGGCTGGTCGAGGTGTCGATGCAGGAGGCCGTGTATGCCTCGCTCAGCTCCAATTTGGGCCTGCACCACAGCATGGGCAATTCGGTGCCGCCACGCACCGGCAACCGCCACGGCGGCCTGGCAGAGTCTCCCTACAACGTCTACCCGACGGCAGACGGCCATATCGCCATTATCTGCGTCAGCGAGACGCATTGGAAAGCGCTGCTCAAGGCCATGCAACGCGAAGACTTGCTGACGGACGCGCGTTACGCCGACTTAAAGCGGCGTGTGGAGCACATGGACGAAGTTGATGAACTGGTCGCTGGGTTCACCGGAAAACACACCAAGAAAGCCCTGTTTGACCTGCTGATGAGTCACCGCGTGCCTTGTGCGCCGGTGCGTGATCTGGACGAGGTGGTCAATGACGAACACATGCATGCACGCCGCGCGCTGGAGTGGGTGGAGCACCCGATGTACGGGCGCGTTTGCCTGCCCAATTCGCCCCTTCGCTTTGACGGTGTCGAGCCGATGGCGATTCGCCCGAGCGGCGCGCTCGGCTGTGACAACGAAGAGGTTTACGGTGAGTGGCTGGGCCTGCCGAAAGTAGAAGTCGCCAAGCTGCTGGCCGAAGGGGTGATCTGACCATGACACACAACCTGAGGGGCAAAGTTGCCATCGCCGGAATCGGCCACACGGCCTTTGGCAAGCATCCCGGGCGCAGCACGGTTTCGCTCAACGTGGAAGCCATCCGCAAAGCCTTGGCAGACGCCGGGGTTGACAAGAGCCAGGTTGATGGCTTGTTCGTCAAGGCACCCACGTCGAAATTCGAGATGATGTATGCCCAAAAGCTTGCTGAGGCCCTGGGTATCGTCCCGCGCATCGGTGGCGTTTACGACCACGGCGGCGCCAGCAACATCAGCATGATCAGTTACGCCGCGATGGCCATCGAAGCGGGGCAGTGCGAGATTGCCGTCGTCGCGCTGGCCGACAACCCGGCCACTGGCACCCGCCAGGCCTATGAAAAATCTTACGGCGACGACGGCAGTGGCCTGTTTGGCTGGTTTGGCACACCCGCCGGTTACGCGATGATCGCGCAACGTCACATGGGCCAATATGGCACGACCAGTGACCAGTTGGGCGCCATTGCGGTAGCTTGCCGCAAACATGGTGCCGTCAACCCGAATGCGCAACTGCGCAAGCCGCTTTCGCTGGAGCAATACCGTGAGTCACGATTGATCGTTGCGCCGTTGCGCCGCGATGACTGTTGCTTGGTCTCGGATGGCGCTGCTGCCGTGGTGGTGATGAGCGCTAAAAAGGCCGCTGAACTCAAGGTTAGCAAACCTGTTCTGGTGCTCGGGTTCGGGCAGGGTCAAACCTCTTGGGACGTGGCGTTGCGCCCGGACCTCACCACCACTGCCGCCAAGGTTTCGGCGCAGACGGCGTTCGCCATGGCGGGTATGAAACCCGCCGACATAGACGTGGCGCAGATCTATGACTGTTTCACTATTGCCGTGTTGATGACGCTGGAAGACTATGGCTTCTGTGCCAAAGGGCAGGGCGGGCAATTTGTTCAGGATGGGCGCATCGAACTGGGCGGCGAGTTGCCTATCAATACCTCGGGGGGCCTCCTGTCTGAAACCGGAATGCCGGGCCTGCAGTTGGTGATTGAAGGCGTGCGGCAGATGCGTGGCGAATCTGTGAATCAAGTCAAGGGCGCGCACACCTGCGCCGTGAGCAACCAGGGCGGCATCATGCATACCCATGCCACCTTGATATTGGGGACGTGACATGAATGCTCCCACGGACACCATCATGGAAAAGACGGAAATCACTGCGCCGGGCCCAGAGCGCGATGCGCTCAACACCCCCTATTGGGACAGCCTGGCGAAGGGCGTCCTTTCGTTCCAGCGCTGCAATGCCTGCCAACATGCTTGGCTGCCTGCGCGCAGCGAATGCCCCAATTGCCTGGCAGATGACTGGCGCTGGATGCCTGCGGCTGGCGGTGCCAAACTCATCAGTTGGGTGGTCTACCACATGTCTTATCACGCGGCGTTCGCCAACCGCCTGCCGTATACGGTGGCCGTTGTCGAGCTGGATGAAGGCCCTCGATTGATCAGCAACTTGGTGAAGCAGGCCAGCACGGAAGCGTTGAAGATCGACCAACGACTTCGCTTGGTCATTGAAGACGAAGGTGGCACAGCGGTCCCGCGTTTCGTCTTGGCTTGACCCATCAGGAACCGGTCTCGAACATAAGGACAGAACAATATGCAATTGAGTTACAAACAAATGGCCTTGCTCGCAGGGATTGCAATGGCTGCAAGCTTGGCGCATGGTCAAGTGGCCGATTTTCCAACGAAGCCGTTGAAAATCGTGGTTCCGACTTCTCCAGGCAGCGGCTCGGACACCACAGCGCGTTACTTTGCCGAAGCCTTGACATCTGCCCTTGGGCAACCCGTCGTCATTGACAACAAACCCGGTGCCAATGGCGTGATCGCCGCGATGGCGGTCAAACAGGCGCCGGCAGATGGCTACACGATTTTTCTGGGCACCAATACACACATGGCGGTGAACCCCAGCGTGGTCAAAGACCTTCCTTACGACGGCGTCAAGGACTTCAAGCCGCTGACAGGCTTGGCACGCGGCATGATGATTTTCATAGCGCCAACAAGCTCAAAAATAAGCACGGTTGCCGATTTGGTAGCTGCCGCCAAAACCTCAAAGCAGCAACTCAACGTCGGCACCTACACCGCCGGGTTTCATCTGTCTGCCGAATGGTTTGCCAGCACCACGGGGGCCAAGAGCGTCAACGTTCCCTACAAGGGCGCGCCCGAAGTCTTTACCGCGTTGATGGGCGATCAATTGGATTGGGCAGTGAGCGATTTGATCGCCGCCATGCCCCAGGTCAAAGCCGGCAAACTCAAAGCATTGGCCGTGTCGGGCGACAAACGTCATTCAGAATATCCGGAAATACCGACGATCAAGGAGAGCGGTTACCCCGACTACGTGAACTACACCTGGACGTCGATGTACATCCGCGCCGACACACCGGCAGGGGTAACCACGAAGTTGGTGGACACCATGCAAAAAATACTGGCAACCCCTGGCGCGAAGGAATTCATCGCCAAGATTGGTTCTGAGCCGATGCCGCCGGGCCCGGTGGAAATGCGCAAATTCCAACTCAGCGAAACCGAACGATTTCGGCAGGTTGCGAATTCAGCGGGGATAAAACCTCAGTAAAAGATCAGGAAAAACGCAGCGACGCATGGCGTTTGCACGCTGCGCAGGTAGATTGTTTCAACGTTGGTAGCGACTTTTAAACATAGGAGATAGAAATGACTTTAATCAAGCGAATAGTTCAAGGGGCAGTTTGGGTTGGCATAGCCGCTGTGGCGCAAGGGGCGTTGGCCCAGCAGGCGATCAAGATTGGCGCGCTCAATCCGTACAGTGGACCACTGGCGCTGTATGGCACCGAGGTCACACGCGGCTACGAATTGGCCGCTGACAAGGTCAACGCTGCGGGCGGTGTTTTGGGCCGAAAAATCGAGCTGATCCGGGGCGACGTGACCAACGCGCAGCAGGGCATCACCACGGTTGAGCAATTGGTGACCCGCGACAAGGTGGACATGTTCGTCGGCACCTACATCAGCAGCATCTCGCTGACAGCCAGCGACGCCGCGCTGCGTTACAACAAGCTGTACTGGGAGACCAATGCAGTTGCACAGGTGCTGACTGACCGCAAGCTTCCCAATTTCATTCGCAGTGGTCCTGACGGCGGTGCTTTCGCCAACACGTCATCGGCTGCCGTGCGTGACCTCATCGCACCGGCGTTGAAGAAAGACATGAAGGGTCTGAAAGTTTGGATCGAACATGAAGAGTCGATTTATGGCACGTCAATCGCCCAGGGTCAGAAGCGAATTCTCGAAGCGTTTGGCGCCAAAGTTGTCGGCGTCGGTTCGCACGCATCCAATACGATTGACCTGAACGATACCGTCTTGCGTGCCAAGAAGGCTGAACCTGATGTGCTGATCCAAACTGGTTACGTGCCTGATGGCAACCTGTTGTTGCGCACCGCGCGCGAACAGGGCTTTAAGCCAGGCGCCATTTTGTTTGTGGGCACTGGCGACACGCCTGAGACCTTGCAAGCCCTCGGCGCTGCTTCGATGGAAGGCATTCTGGTGATCGGCTACCCCCGCAACGACATCAACGACAAATTTGGCCCAGGCAACAAGGCCTATCTGGAAGCTTACCGCGCCAAGTACAAGACCGACCCAGTTGCACCGCAAGGAATGGCCGCTTATTCGGGTTTCTTGATCATGACCGAGGCTCTTAAAGTGGCAGGTGGTGTGGACATGGGTAAGGTGCAAGCCGCAGCAGCCAAGATGGACACGCCTGAGAACACCTACCCGTCGGGTTTTGGCGCCAAATTCAATGATGTTTACCAAAACGTGCGTGCCCAGTTCACAGCCTCCCAATGGCAGGACGGCAAGCTGGTGACCGTGTTCCCAAAGAGCGCCGTGTTGCCGAATGCGACGCTGAAACCCTTGGGCCGACCTTAAAAACTAACTCCGGGTCTTCGGCGTGGTTGATTTGATCCTTCATCATTTTCCGGCTTCGCCGTTTTCGGAGAAGATTCGCCTGATGCTCGGCTTCAAAGGATTGGCGTGGAAGTCAGTAGCAGTTCCCATGATGATGCCCAAACCTGATGTGGTGGCGTTGACTGGGGGCTACCGGAAAACGCCGTTCCTTCAAATGGGGGCAGACGTTTATTGCGACACGGCCCTCATCGCCGAGGTGCTAGAAGCCGTTCAGCCGTCGCCGTCGCTTTTTCCGGAGCAAACCGCTGGCCTGGCACGCACGCTGGCCCATTGGGCCGACAGCACGCTTTTTTGGGCCGCAATTCGATTCAATCGCGGTGCCAAGGGCTCCGGACAAAAAATCGGTGGCATCGCGCCGGAAATTGCGAAAGCATTGCTTGAAGATCGAAAAGCCATGGGCTTTGACATGCAATGGGTTCGCCCCGAAGACGCAGCCGCTCCTTTCCAGGCCTACCTGTCGCGACTGTCTGAAATATTGGGCGGCAAGTCCTATTTGTTGGGCGCCGCCCCCTGCATCGCCGATTTCTCTGCAGTGCATTGTCTGTGGTACCTCTATGCCCGGCCAGGCGCGGCCATGAACCTGGCTCACCTCGATGCGCCACTCCAGGGGTGGCTAGCCCGAATGACTGCCAATGGGCACGGGCAGCGGGAAGACATCAACTCTGCGCAATCCATTGAGATTGCTGTGCGATCACAGCCATGCCCGGTGGGACAAGGCGTTCTAAAGGCAGACGCCTTCGTCGATGACCACGGCGTTGCATTGGGCAGCCAGGTTGAAATTGCCGCCGAGAGTTTTGGCATGGAACGGACTGAGGGTGAATTGATTGCCGCTACCGCTGTCCATTACACCCTGCGCCGAACCGACGAGCGGGCGGGCACGATTCACGTGCATTTCCCGCGCATCGGATACGTCTTGAAAACCTGAGGTCTCCACGATATGGATCAACTGCTCAATGTGCTGGTGTTCGGCCTCTTGTTGGGAGGCATTTACGGGCTGGTCAGCATTGGGCTGAACCTGATATTCGGCGTGGTGCGAATCGTCAATTTCGCGCAAGGCGAGTTGGTGATGTTTGGCATGTACGGCAGCTACTATGCCTATGCGATTCTGGGCATCAATCCCTATGTGTCGGTGCTGTTTGTGGCGCCGTTGATCGGCTTGATTGGCGTCGCGATCCAGCGGCTGGTCATACAACCGCTGCACAACGAGTCCAATATGCAGATTTTCGCCACCTTCGGCCTGTTGATGTTGTTTCAAAATATTATGCTGGCTGTATCAAAGGGCGAAGCATTCAGCATCGGAGGGCAGGTTGGCACTGCGGTGCTCACTGTGGGCGACATCCGGATCAGCGTGGTCCGACTGGTGACACTGGCAGCCACTACCCTGATCACCATCGGCTTGCATTTATTCCTTCGTCACACCATGACGGGCAAGTCCATACGTGCTGTAACGCAGGACAAGCGAGCGGCCAGGGTTATGGGCATCAATGTCGAGCGCACCTTCCTTTTCACATTTGGTATCGGCGCGGCGTTGGCCGGCATGGCGGGCGCCCTGCTCACGCCGATCTATTCGGTAACACCCGCCGTCGGTGGCAACTTCATACTGGCCGCATTTGCGGTGGTGGTGCTGGGCGGCCTGGGGAGCGTTTGGGGGGCCTATTTTGGCGGTCTCATTGTTGGGGTGGTAGAAGCGCTCGCTGGCTACTACATCGACCCGGCATTCAAGACTGCTATTTGGTTCATTATTTTCTTGGTTGTATTGATCGTTCGTCCCTCCGGCCTG
>JANOYE010000369.1:0-3405 GCA_031428695.1 Rhodoferax sp.
GGGCGATATAAGGTATTAAATGCCATAAAAATAGGGCGCAATACGCCATATGCCTGATGCGCGACTGGTTTTCAAAACCCGTTCAGTTCGGGTCGGCGGTGTAGTGGAAATGGTGGTCTGGCAGGTGCCCAAACCCGTGCCACCGTCTGAACACGCGTTCAAGTACCGGCTGGTTTACTTGAAGAATGGCCAGCGCGTGGTGGGTTAAGACAACGAGCGCAGCAAAGGTGACCACAAACATCTGGGCGAGGTTGAAACGGCCTACCGGTTTGTCGATATTGACACCTTGAGGGTTGATTTTTTACGGGATGTGGAGGCTTTTGAAAGACAACCCAAAACCAAAACCAAATCCTGAACGTGACCGTCGGCGGCACTATGGCAGACACCGCCGCACACGCGGCTGCTGCGATGAAGGCCATTGAACGCAGCGAGGCGGCGCAGCCGCACTTCGGCGTCAATTTCGAGCAAATGGGCCAGATGCTGGCAGCGTTCACGCCCAAGCGCTGGGAGCTGATCGCGGCGCTGCGCGAGGCCGGTTCGCTGACGGTGGCCGAGCTGGCGCGCCGGTTGAAGCGCGACTACAAAAACGTGCACACCGATGTGGGGCAATTGATCGAGTGGATGGCGGTGGAGCGGGGCGAAGACGGGCGCGTGTCGGTGCCTTGGTCTGAAATCGTAGTGGACATGAAATTGCCGCAGCGCCAGCGGCTTGACGGCGCGAACTCGAACTTCTGCGCTCGCATCAGTTGCTATAAATAAAGTAGCTATTTACGCACATTATTCGTGACTTAGAGGGCTGTTTGGCTTCAAAAAGCCAAAACCCCGTCTTCAAACTGCAAATAATTAATACTCATGTTAATTACTCTGAATTTCCGGTTTATCAAGCCGCCAGCCTGAACCCCGGCTGAAACTTGCTTCTTTTCACGCTGAAAAACGCCTTCACGTTGCGCACATTGCCGTCTGCGGTGAAGAGCCGTTCCGAGAGCGCGAGGTAGCTGGGCATGTCCCGCGCAAATACGATGAGCACGAAATCTGGCCCAGGCGAGACGCGGTAACACTGCTGCACGGCGTCGTCTTTGGCCACGCGGGCCTCAAAACTTTCAAGGCTCTTCGTGTCTTGCCGATCCAGGGTGATTTCAACAATCGCCGTCAGGCCATAACCCAGCACCGGGGCGAGTTTGTCGGCGCTCAGGATGGCGATTTGGCGCTCGATCAGGCCCGCGTCTTTGAGGCGTTTGACGCGGCGCAGGCAGGTTGGCGGCGAGGTGAAGACGCGCGCGGCAAGTTCCTGGTTGGTGATGACGGCGTCTTGTTGAAGCTGTTCGAGGATCAGCAAATCGGTCGCATCGAGTGAAAAATTGCCTGATATTTGTTCCATATTTTTAAATATATTGGAATATTTAGTCGAAGTTCAGTTTTAATGAAATTAAAGTCCAAAAAATAAGAAAAATCAACTCCCTATTTTTCAAGAACCCCACTAAAGTTGCCTGCACCTCATTTCAGGAGTTTCTATGTGTGGCATCGTTGGTTCCGTCTCTACCCGCAATATCGTCCCAATTTTGGTGCAGGGCCTGCAACGCCTGGAGTACCGTGGGTATGACTCCTGCGGCGTGGCGGTGCATGCCGGCGGCCTGAAACGCGCCCGCAGCACATCGCGCGTGGCCGAGCTGATGGCGCAGGTCGAATCGACCCACCTGGAAGGATTGCTCGGCATTGCGCACACCCGCTGGGCCACGCACGGCGCGCCCGCCGTTCACAACGCGCACCCGCATTTCAGCCACGGACCGGGGGCGCAGCCAGAGGCACGCCCCGGTCGCGTGGCCCTGGTTCACAACGGCATCATTGAAAACCACGATGAGCTGCGCGCCGCGCTCAAGCTCAAGGGTTATGTTTTCCAAAGCCAGACCGACACCGAAGTCATTGCCCACCTGATCGACAACCTTTACGACGGCGACATTTTTGAGGCGGTGAAGGCAGCGGTGAAACAACTGCACGGCGCTTACGCCATCGCGGTCTTCAGCAAAGACGAGCCGCAGCGCTTGATTGGCGCGCGCGCCGGGTCGCCCTTGATTCTGGGCGTGGGCAAAGACGGACGTGAGCACTTCCTCGCCTCCGACGCAATGGCGCTCGCGGGCGTGACAGACCAGATCGTCTACCTTGATGAAGGCGACGTGGTCGATGTGCAGCTTGGCAAATACTGGCTGGTGGACAAGGCGCACAAAGCCGTGGCGCCCGCGCAGAGGCCCGTGAAAACCGTGCTGGCACACAGCGGCGCGGCAGAGCTAGGGCCCTACCGCCACTACATGCAAAAGGAAATCTTCGAGCAGCCGCGCGCCATTGGCGACACCTTGGAAGGCGTGGAAGGCATCGTCTCCGACTTGTTCGACGGCTCCGGTGGCGCCAGTGCTGAAACCGTTTTCAAAGACATTGATTCGGTGCTGATCCTCGCCTGCGGCACCAGTTATTACAGCGGCTGCACCGCCAAATATTGGCTGGAGAGCCTCGCCAAAATCCCGACGCAAGTGGAAGTGGCCAGTGAATACCGCTACCGCGACTCCGTGCCCAACCCGAAAACCCTGGTCGTCACCATCACCCAAAGTGGTGAAACGGCAGACACACTGGCCGCCTTGCGCCACGCCCAAGGCCTCGGCATGACGAACACCTTGACGATCTGCAACGTGGCCACCAGCGCCATGGTGCGCGAATGCAAACTCTCCTACATCACACGCGCGGGCATCGAGATTGGCGTGGCCTCCACCAAAGCCTTCACCGCGCAACTGGCGGGCCTGTTTTTGCTGACGCTCGCCTTGGCCAAAACACGCGGCCACTTGAGCGCCAGCGAAGAGCAGCGCCACCTCAAAGCCATGCGCCACTTGCCCGCCGCTCTGAGCGCGGTGCTGGCGCTGGAGCCGCAACTCATCGCCTGGGCGGAAGACTTCGCGAAGATGGAGAACGCGCTCTTCTTAGGGCGCGGCCTGCATTACCCCATCGCCATGGAAGGCGCGTTGAAGCTCAAAGAGATCAGCTACATCCACGCCGAGGCTTACCCGGCCGGCGAGCTGAAACACGGCCCGCTGGCCTTGGTGACCAGCGCCATGCCGGTGGTTACCGTGGCGCCGAATGACGTGTTGCTGGAAAAACTCAAAAGCAACCTGCACGAGGTGCGCGCGCGTGGTGGCGTGTTGTATGTGCTGGCTGACGCGGGCAGCAAGATCGAAAGTGGCGAAGGCATGCACGTGATTCGCATGCCTGAGCACTACGGCGAGTTGTCGCCCATGCTGCACGTGGTGCCGTTGCAGCTGCTGGCGTACCACACGGCTTGTGCGCGTGGCACGGATGTGGACAAACCGCGCAACCTGGCCAAGAGCGTGACGGTGGAGTAAGTTGCGAAATATAGTAAGGTAC
>JANOYE010000370.1:0-9151 GCA_031428695.1 Rhodoferax sp.
GGTCGCCCGGGCCTGGCAGCGATTGACGTGTTTGAAAACGAGCCTATTTTGCAAGGGCACGCGCTGTTGCGGCTGGAGAATTGCATCTGCACACCCCACATTGGGTATGTCGAACAGAACAGCTTCGAGACGTACTTCAGCTCCGCTTTTGACAGCGTTGTGAATTACATCACCGGAACACCCACGAATATTGTCAACCCGGAAGCGTTGATGGTTCGCCGCTGAGCCAGCGGGTTCCGCGCCCGGCAGGCTTGGCCAAAGCGAGGCCGCGCCAAACCCCTCCAAGGGTCACGGCTTGTTGGTGTCCTTGTCGTCCTTGCTGTCCTTGCTGTCCTTGTTTTTGGGCAAGGTGTACCGCATGGTCGGGTTGCGGTCGAAATCCAGGTAGTGGTTGTCCCCGATCGCTTGAACCGGCTTGTTGGCCTTTTTCAACGGCGGCAAGGCCGGTACAGGTGCATCTGGCAAAAGGTTGGGATATTCGGTTGCATCTTCGCTTTCGCGTGTAATGGTGGACTTTGCCCCGGCTCCCACCAGGTCTGACAAATCCAGGTCCAGGTCGGCTCCTGCGGGTGGCAAGGGCGGCATGACGCTGTTGGCGCCATCAATAGAGATGTCAACCCCCGACATCTTGGCGCCGGCAACGCTTGGGCCAGAAATATCAACGTCCAGGCTGTGACTGCCGGCCGCACTTCCCGCGCGCTGTGGGCTGACGGGCACGGTGCTCAACGGCGCCAGGCCAGAGATGCCGGTGTCGCCCCGCGCGTTGCTCTGGGCAATGGCGTGCAACAGCAACAAGTCACGAAACGCCGCCAGCTCAAACGGCTTACTCTTGTCATCCAGCGGATCGCGGAAGATGGAGGCCTCGATCACCATTTGCGCCTTGGGTGTGGGCCACAACGCAGTGATATGGGCCAACACGTGGGGGTATTCCTCCAGCGAGCGCCCTTCGCTGGCGTAGGAGGCGAATTCCGGCACCCGGCTGTTGAACAGCAGGTTGAAGTCTTCGCGGAACTGGTGGTAATCCTGCTTCAAGCCCAAGGAGTGGAATATTTTCAGCAGGTCCAGGTACAAGAGCGGGCTGGATTCACCGCTGGCGTTGATGCGGTTCTCAAGAATACGCACGGCCTGGTCGGTTTGCCCCAGTGACACAAAAAAGTCGGCCTGTTGGCGGATATCGAAGATCTGCTCCGAATTGATGGAGCGCGTCACCTCCATGGGCTGACTGCGTGTGGCGGGCGCTTCAGCCGAGGGCGGCAGCGGCCCTCGGCGCAACGCACCGTGCGCATTGCCCGAGCGCATCAAATTGTCAAAATTCGACTCGCTCATCTCGACCAGGCTGACATCAACGTCAGGGTCGGGGTCATCGCGCATCACGGGCCGGGCGCTGGCCTTCGCTTGCGGCGGCGCCACGGGCACGGTTGCCCCAGGCGCAAAGCCATCATTCAACGCGCCATGCCCGGAGGGCGGCATGGTGGCTGCGGCACGATCGGCCGTGCGGCTGATTGGCGCCCCCTTGGAGGCGCTCCACCAATCGTCACGCTCGGACGCGGCAATGCGTGTGTTTTGCCGGAACAACAAGTAGGCCAACCCAGCCAGGCAGGCCAGCAACAAGCCGCCCATGCCGTACAACCAGGCCATTGGCACGCCGCTACGCTCCGACTCGGCCCGTTGCAGGCGGGTTCGCATATCGAGCATGCTGGCTTCGTTTTTGGCGGCCAGCGCGACCAGCGTTTTGACGCTTTCTTCCAGCGTCTGGACGCGCTTGGCATCGTTCGCCGCAGCCTCGGCTGATGGCGCGTTGGCAGCGCTGGCGGTGGCCTCCAAGGTGGTCACGCGCTCGGCGAGCGTAATCATCGGATCGAGCTTCAACCGTGACTGCCCAGCCTCAGCGGCGGGTGGTTTTTCCTCCACTTTCGCCTTCGCCGATGCGGCGCTGGCCGCATCCTTCGGCACCGCAGCCTGTTCTTCCTTTTTCTCCGGAAGAGGAGGCGCGACTTTTGGTTCCACTTTCGGCGCGGCTTTGGCGACCGGCGCGGGTTTGGGCGTTGCCTTCTTGACCACCGCAGGCCGGGGTTTGGCTGCTGCTGGCGGGCGTTTGGCCATTTGAGCAGGGGCACGCGGCGGTGGCGTGGCAGGCGCAGCTTGCGCGCTCGGCAAGTTGCTGCCCGAATCTTGGGGAGCCGGTGCAACCCCCGCAGCGGCGGCTGGCGAGGCCGACGTGGCTGGCAGCGTGGCTAGCGGGGTGGCCAGGGCAGGCGCGGCAACCAGCGGCAAGCTGGGCGCCGCTGCGGCGGGCTCGGTCGGTACATCGGCCAGCATGACAAAGCGCCGAGTGATCTTCTGGTTGCAACCGACCTTGAGGTAAACCGTGACGACAGGTTCGTCAACCGGTGTCGAGGACATCACGCGGATATTGGCCGTTTGCGAAGTTGCGCCCTCCACCGCCACGCGCACGCGCGAGGCGTCCTGGCGCGCATCGGCATGGAAGACGTCGGCTTCTGCACACAATGCCCCCGGCGTTTCGTCGCCAGACAACTGCGCCTGGATGGTCACATCCAGCGGCTGTCCCACCAGGGCCACGCCACGCATGCGCCCGATGGTCAATGCAGAAGCATTTGCGACCAACCCAAACAGCACAATGAAAAATGCGATTCGCCTACAGAGATTCACGATGTATCCAAATGTTTAGTGCAATTCTCGCTCAAAAAACCTGCCAACTTCCCGCCTATTAACCCGATGCGGGCCGATCAGCAGCGGATCGGCGACGATAACCCAACTTAGTGTAAAAACGGATTGCGTCTGGCGTCCCGGTCAAATTGAAACAGCGGGTGAGCCTGCAAACTGCCGATTCGCTCCCTGATAATGGCTTCATGACCCGCCCCACATTCCACCATACCGCGATTGTTGGCACCGGCGCCATGGGCCGGGGCATTGCGCAAATCGCGGTGCAGGCCGGCAGCGCCGTCGCCCTGTTTGACGTGCAGCCTGGCGCAGCACTGAGCGCACAGAAAGCCGTTTATGCCCAGTGGGACAAATTGGCCGAAAAGGGCCGTCTTGATGCGTCACAACTGACGCAGTACAAGGCCAACCTCAGGTGCGTCGACGCGCTGACAGCCCTCTCCACCTGTGAACTGGTGGTCGAGGCAATCATCGAGCGGCTGGACGTCAAACAGGCGCTGTTCGCTGAGCTTGAAGGCATTTTGAGCAGCTCGGCCGTGATCGCCAGCAACACCTCTTCCCTTTCAGTGACGGCGTTGGCCGCAAAACTCAAACACCCCGAGCGCCTGGCCGGGTTCCATTTCTTCAACCCGGTGCCGCTGATGAAGGTGGTGGAGGTGATCGCTGGGCTCAAAACCGAGGCTCGCGTCTGCGAAGGGCTAACCGCTTACGCCCGGCAAATGGGCCACACGCCGGTTCGAGCGCAAGACACGCCGGGGTTCATCGTCAACCACGCGGGTCGTGGTTACGGCACCGAGGCGTTGCGCGTGGTGAACGAAGGCGTGGCCGATTTCGCCACGGTAGACCGCATCCTCAAAGACCAGGTCGGCTTCAAGCTCGGGCCGTTTGAGTTGATGGACTTGACGGCGCTCGATGTGTCGCACCCGGTGATGGAATCGATTTACCACCAGTATTACGAAGAGCCGCGTTACCGCCCGAGCGTGATCACCGCGCAACGCCTGGCGGGCGGCGTGTTGGGCCGCAAATCGGGCGAAGGTTTTTACCAATACGATGCCAAGGGCGCGCAGCAGATTCCCGCAGAGCCTGCCACGCCACAGGTTGGCGAATTGCCGCCAGTGTGGGTGTCGCCCCGAGCGGCGCGGCGGGTGGAATTGCTGCAATTGCTCAAAACCCTCGGCGCCAAAATCGAAACCGGCGCCGCGCCCAGCGAGCAGGCCTTGACGCTGGTGGCGCCGCTGGGATTCGATGTCACCACCGTGGCCGTGGTGGATCGCCTTGACCCGAGCCGCACCGTGGGCATCGACCTGCTTGTAGACGACGCTGCCACGAAACGCCGCGTGTTGGCCACCAACCCGGCCACCCGCGCTGACATGCGCGATGCCGCCCACGCCTTGTTCGCGCGAGATGGCAAAGCGGTCAGTGTGATCCGCGACAGCGCCGGGTTTGTCACCCAGCGCGTGGTGGCAAATATCGTCAACATCTCGGCGGACATCTGCCAGCAAGGCATTTGCTCGCCGGCCGACCTGGAAACCGCGGTGACGCTGGGCCTGGGTTACCCGCGCGGCCCGCTGGCCATGGGCAACCTGTATGGCCCGGCCAGCGTGCTGGAAGTGTTGTTCAACATGCAAACCGTGTATGGCGACCCGCGTTACCGCCCCAGCCCGTGGCTGCGGCGGCGTGGTGCCATTGGGCTGAGCCTGCTTCATGTTGAAGAATGACTCAGAATCGGCAACCGAAAGACGGAAAGCGTTGAGAAATTTATTTTTCAATTTTTTTCTTAAGAATTTTGGCCACTAAGTCACGTAAAATGGCGTTTTCTCGCTCATTATTTTAAGTTATATTTTATTAATTTATAGTCAATTATATTGGTGTAATTTAAAAAGTACGATATTTTCTGCGCCTTAAAACATCCCATGAACGAACCCATATTGACCATCGAAGAGCGCGAAGCGATCAATTCGGGTCGCTGGTTCTCGTCGCTGTCACCTTCATTGCGGCACGACATCCTGCGCTGCGCCTATGTGAAGCGCTACAAAGATGGCGAGCTGCTGGCGGCCCGAGGTGACCCGCCTGATGAATGGATCGCTTGCGCGCGCGGCGCCGTGCGGGTGAGTTCCACATCGCTTTCAGGCAAACAGATCACCCTCACCTACGTTGAGCCGGGCATCTGGTTTGGCGACGTGGCGATTTTTGACGGCGACAGCCGCACCCACGACTCCTACGCCCACGGCGACACCACCGTTTTGTGTGTGGCCAAGGCGGACTTCAAGAAAATCCTGTCGGCGCACGTGGAGCTGTACGAGGCCATGTTGCGCCTGCAGGCGCGGCGCATCCGCATCTTGTTCGGCTTGGTCGAAGACCTCAACACCCTGCCCCTGCGCGCGCGCCTGGCCAAACAGTTGTTGCACCTGGCACGCAGCTACGGCGTGCCCAGCCTGGCCGATGGCCGCGAGGTGCGCATCGGCCTGCACCTGGCGCAGGAAGAATTGGCGCAATTGCTGGGCGCTTCGCGCCAGCGCGTGAACCAGGAACTGAAGTCGATGGAGCGCGACGACATCATCCGCATCGAGCCCGGCGGCCTGGTGGTGCGCAACCGCGATGCGTTAATGCATATCATTCAGGCTGACAACTAATCCATTAAATCCAAAATGAGCAATTACGACCACTTCGTCGGCACCCAATCGGTGGCCGAAAAAAACCAGTTCAATGTCGAAGCCCTGTCGGCTTGGTTGGACAAAAACCTCTCCGGCTTCAAAGGGCCGCTCACCGTGGAATCGTTCAAAGGCGGGCAATCCAACCCGACCTACAAACTCACCACACCGGGCCAAAGTTATGTGATGCGCGCCAAGCCCGGCCCGGTGGCCAAACTGTTGCCTTCCGCCCACGCGGTGGAGCGCGAATTCGCCGTCATGAAAGGCCTGGCCGGCAGCGACGTGCCGGTGCCGCAGATGTATTGCCTGTGTGAAGACGAGTCGGTGATCGGCCGCGCGTTTTTCATCATGGAGTTCAAATCTGGCCGCGTCATGTGGGACCAGGCCTTGCCCGGCATGAGCAACGCCCAGCGCGACGAGATTTACGACGAGATGAACCGCGTCATCTCAGCCCTGCACACAGTGAAATTCGCCGAACGGGGTTTGAGCAGTTTTGGCAAACCTGGCAACTACTTTGAGCGCCAGATTGGCCGCTGGAGCAAACAATACGCGGCGTCGATCACCCAACCCATCCCCGAGATGGATCGCCTCATCGACTGGCTGCCGCAAAATATCCCGGCCATCGCCCGCGTGGAGTCGATGGTCAGCATCGTGCATGGCGACTTCCGGCTCGACAACACCATGTTCCACGCCACCGAGCCAAAAATCATCGCCGTGCTGGATTGGGAGCTCTCCACGCTCGGGCACCCGCTGGCCGACTTCAGCTACCACTGCATGACCTGGCATATGCCCCACGAGTTGGGGCGCGGCATTGGCGGCCTGGACATCGTGGGCTTGGGCATTCCGAGTGTTGAGGAGTACATCCGCCGCTATTGCCAACGCACGCAGTTCGCCACGCCGCAAGATGTGAAAGCCGACTGGAATTTCTTCGTCGCCTACAACATGTTCCGCCTGGCCGCCATTCTGCAAGGCATCGCCAAGCGAGTCGAGGCGGGCACCGCATCGAGCGCGCAGGCAGTAAGCTCCGGCGCGGGTGCCAAACCACTGGCCGAGCTGGCTTGGCAATTTGCGCAAAAGGCCGGTAAACAGGCCTGACAACTCAGAAAAATACGCGATTGCGAGATGCCTGATTGAGTCAGGCGCGCGACTCGCCAGCTCGTGATTGCCTCTTAAACTCACCGAACAAACCACACCGCCAACCACACCGGAGACCTCTATGGATTTTGACTACTCACCCAAGACCAAAACGCTGCAAGCCAAATTGCTGAGCTTCATGGACGAGCACATCTACCCGGCGGAAGCTGCCTACCACGCTGAAATCGTCGCCAACACGGCGGCGGGCAAACGCTGGACGCCGCTGCAAACCATTGAAAACCTGAAACCCAAAGCCCAAGCCGCCGGCCTGTGGAACCTGTTTCTGCCAGTCGATAGCGCCCACGCCTCGGGTTACAGCGGCGCGGGCCTCACCAACCAGGAATACGCGCCGCTGGCCGAAATCATGGGCCGCGTGATGTGGTCCAGCGAGGTCTTCAACTGCTCTGCGCCTGACACCGGCAACATGGAAACCATCGCCCGTTACGGCTCCGAAGAAAACAAGGCGCGCTGGCTCAAACCTCTGCTCGAAGGCAAAATCCGCTCGGCTTTCGCCATGACCGAGCCGGACGTGGCATCAAGCGACGCCACCAACATCGCCACCCGCATCGAGAGGAAAGGCGACAACTACGTCATCAATGGCCGCAAATGGTGGACCAGCGGCGCTGGCGACCCGCGTTGCGCCATCTACATCCTGATGGGCAAAACCGACCCCGACGCCCCCCGCCACTCCCAGCAAAGCATGGTGCTGGTGCCCGCCAACACGCCCGGCATCAGCATCGTGCGGCCACTCACGGTGTTTGGTTTTGACGACGCGCCGCACGGCCACATGGAAGTGGTGTTCAAAGACGTGGTGGTGCCCACCAGCAATATTTTGCTCGGCGAAGGCCGCGGCTTCGAGATCGCCCAAGGCCGCCTCGGGCCTGGGCGCATTCACCACTGCATGCGCCTTACCGGCTTGGCCGAACGCGCGCTGGAACTGATGTGCAAACGCGCCTCCTCACGCGTGGCCTTTGGCAAAACCGTGGCCTCACAAACCGTGACGCAAGAGCGCATCGCCGAAGCACGCTGCAAGATCGACATGTCGCGCCTGTTGACGTTGCGCGCCGCCTGGCTGATGGACATCGCTGGCAACAAAGTGGCCAAAAACGACATCGCCATGATCAAAGTGGTCGCCCCCAACATGGCCTGCGACGTGATCGACTGGGCCATGCAAGTGCACGGCGGCGCTGGCATGTGTGACGACTTCCCGCTGGCCTACAGTTACACCGTGGCGCGCACGCTCAGGTTTGCTGACGGCCCAGACGAAGTGCACCGCAACGCCATCGCCAAACTGGAATTGGGCAAATACGCGGCCAATGCCAAAGAAGTCGAGATGCCCATTACCCGTTTTTGACGTGGTTTTGAGGCTTGAGGCGGTTTTGAATTGCTATATTTATAGTAGCTTCTTGCGCTCTATTGCAGAGACCTGCAGCTCTATTTTATATAAATTTTGAGGCAAAACGATGATCGACGTCTATTCCTGGCCCACGCCGAATGGCCACAAAGTCCACATCATGCTGGAGGAATGCGGCATGCGGCTAGACCGCGACTGGCGGGCGATTCCCATCAACATCGGCACGGGAGACCAGTTCAAGGCGGATTTCCTCAAAATCAGCCCGAACAACAAAATCCCGGCGCTGGTCGACCCAAAAGGGCCAGATGGCATGCCGATTTCGGTGTTTGAGTCGGGCGCGATTCTGGTCTACCTCGCCGCCAAATACGGCAAGTTCATGCCCAAATCAGACCGCCAGAAATACGAAGTTTTGCAATGGCTGATGTTCCAGATGGGTGGCGTCGGGCCGATGCTGGGGCAAAACCACCACTTTCGCCTGTACGCGCCTGAAAAATTGCCGTATGCGATTGACCGCTACACCAATGAAGCCAAGCGCATCTACGGCGTGATCGACAAACAACTGGCCGCCAGCAAATACATTGCGGGCAGCCAGTACACCATCGCCGACATGGCGATCTTCCCCTGGCTGCGCAATTGGGCCAACCAGGGTATCGTGCTTTCCGATTACCCGCACCTGAAGGAATGGTTCGACAAACTTGCCGAGCGCCCCGCCGTGCAACGCGGTGTAGCCGTGTTGGCGGCTTTGCGCAAACCGATCACCGACGACAAATCGCGCGATATCTTGTTTGGCAAGACGCAGTACCAACAGCGTTGAGCCTGCCGAGTTCAACAAAAATCCCCGTGTAATTTTCATTACACGGGGATTTATATTTGTTTTTACTAAAATTTCACTTGAAAATAAATAGCAAACCAATCAATAATTTCGTGACTTAGTATATAAATTTCTTATTCAAGATTATTTAGAAAAAGATTTCTAAAGCGGGTGACGCGACACGAACAATACGACACGGAAAGCTCGACATCAGCAGCGCGACACCAGCCCACGTCAATGCAAATGCCGTGGTTTGCGGCCACCGCCATGGCCGGGGCCGCCGTGGCCGCCAGGGCCTGGGCCGCGCGGCGGGCGCCCGATTTCCAGCGAACTCACCAGTGCATCAAACCGCTGGGCAAAGAGCTTGTCCACCTCGGCCACCACGCCCGACAGCTCAGCGCCGTCAAAATGCCGTTCCATCAGGCCGATCATGTCTTGCACCAGCAAGTCGCGTTGCACCTGCATGATGGCGGCAGGGTTGGGGCCGATGAAGAGCATGACAAAGTCATCACGCGATTCGTC
>JANOYE010000371.1:0-11018 GCA_031428695.1 Rhodoferax sp.
AGTCACAAAACGGCTGCGGCAAAGGCACAGCCTGAAACTGTTGCGCCTTCGTAAAGTTCTCTTACACACCGCCATCGCAGACTGTCTGCCCTGGCGATGGTGCAAAAACAGGAGAACGACCATGGCCGAATCCACTGCAAACCCCTCGAACTTCAATGAGTCAACGCTGGAGCTGAGTCTGATGCGCGCCGCGCTCAACCAGGTGGACTACGGTCTGGCGGTCATTGCCGTAGACAGCCAGCAAGTGCTCTTCGCCAACGGCCCAGCGCTGGCTGCCTTGCAGGCCGACAGTGCCGTGAACAACGGCCTGTGTGTGCAGGCCGGTCGCTTGCGCCCACGGCGGCAGGACGACACCGATGCATTGCACTTGGCGCTTCAAAGCACCAAACTTGGCCAACGCGGGCTGCTGCAATTCAAAGGCCGAGAAGGCTCGCAAGGCGCCGATTGTTCAGTGGCGGTGATGCCGCTGTCAGCGCCTGGTTTTGCCCTTCTGGCGTTTTCAAAACAGCAAATTTGCGACACCACCACGGTGACGCTGTTTGCCCGGGATCGTGGTCTCACTGGCGCTGAAGGGCAAGTGCTGGCGCAGCTTTGCAAAGGCCTGCGGCCGCAGCAAATCGCCGCAAGCCATGGCGTGCAGGTCTCCACCGTGCGCACGCAGCTGCGTTCGATCCGCGAGAAAACGGCCTGCGGCAGCGTGCGTGACTTGGTCGAAAAAATCTCTGTGCTGCCACCGGTGTCCCTCCATCTGACGCTGAGTTTTCCTGAGCTGCTGGGCGAAGTTGGCAGATCAAGCCTCTCAAACACACGGGCTGGCGCCTACGCTTGAACCCGCCGGGCAGCGCCCTGCCGGCGAAGCGGCTCAACTATGGCTCAAAACAAATGCTATATTTTTAATAGCAACATCTATATATTTCACGTGACTTCAGTGCCCGTCGAATAGATTTTCTTTGAAAAATGTCACTGATATCGCCTGTAATTAATATGCATATTAATTATTGATCGTCGAATTTCTGGACGGTCTGCTCCTGGGACGCTTGCCCGCCATCTACACTGCGGGCAGTTCCCAAAAATGCCAGACCCATGCCGCTCGACCCCAGCGCCGCCGCCTTTTCTGCCGATGAACGCCACCCCGCGCTGCTTCGCGAACTGGCAACGCTTGGCGACTTGCGGCGTTACCGCAAAGGCACCATCGTCATTGCCGAGGGTGACGTCGGCGACACCATGTTCATCATCCTCACTGGCCAGGTCAAAGCTTACAGCCTGGACGAGAACGACAAACAGGTCACTTACGGCGTCTTCAGCGCGGGCGAATATTTTGGCGAAATGGCGCTGGACGGAGAAGCGCGTTCTTCATCTGTGATCACCGTCACCGCCACGACATGCGCCGTTATCAACCGTGCGCGTTTGCTGGGTTTTATCGCGATGCGGCCGGAGTTTGCATTGCAGTTGCTCAACAAACTGATCCGCCGCCTGCGCGCCACCACGCTCAACGCCAAAAACCTTGCCTTTATCGACGTCTATGGGCGCCTCACAGCCTGCCTGTATGAACTGGCCCAATTGCAGCCGGACGGCAGCCAGCGCGTCGAAGAGCGCATCACCCACCAGGAGATTGCCAGCCGAATTGGTTCTGGCCGCGAGATGGTCAGCCGCATCATGAAAGACCTGGAGCGCGGGGGGTATCTGCGCAAACATGAGAAACGCATTGAGTTGATGAAAAAACTGCCGCTGCGGTGGTGAAAAAACGGTCTGGAGGGCAATCCCACAGGCCGGTTTATCCTCAAAATGGGTGATAAAACATTCGAAAATTCGAAGAAGTCCTACGCGAAATCATCTCTTTTGAGTTAGGATTTTTGTAAGCATTTTCCAATCTCAGTTTGCAGATAGGGAGGCTTACCAAGGGGAACGTATGAAACGGGACTTCATCAACAAGGGCCCCCATTTGGGTGGTAGTTCTGACCTGACTCTATTGGCACCCATCAAGCCCGGGTTCATAGAGTCGCTTGACACCGTCACTTACAAATCCCGTGTCCGAAGGATTCTGCAGATCCTGCACTTGTCACGCAGCGCAGCGCACGAATATGCGTCAGCCCGCTTGATGTCCGATGCCGTCGAACGTGTCGGCGTCATTCTGTCGGTGCGAGTGGCAGTGCTCGAACCCGAAGACAAGGTGATGCTGGTCGTGACTTTCGACGGCAACTGGGAGTCATACATCCGCATCCTGTGGGACAAGGTAGGCACCTTGTTGGATCTGATTTTTTGTAACACCACAGATTACGTCACCTCGTCAGATCACAGCTTTGAGCAATGGCTCGCTTGGGCGCGGCGGGTGCAAGTGGAGACCAGCTTTTTTTATGGACCGCCAGATACCAATGCGCGTGATCTACTTTTTTACCGCCGGATCGAACGCATGGGCCAACGCGGCGATGGGTCTGAGATCAACGAATTGCGGGCTGTATTGCCAACCGCCGAGCAAGCCGCCCAAGACCTTTCAAATCTGGTGGATGATTCCGCCGATCAAGGGGCAGACGCCCCTGCGGTGAAGCTGCCTGCCAGCGTGGAATTGCGCGTTTATGAAGTGCTGGGTAGCGGGTTTCAGGCGCTGGGCGGGCTTTACCGCTTGTCGGAGTGGCACAGGCCGAGCACGCCAGACGGGGAGGTGCTCAGGCGTGCAGCAATTGACTTGTTGCTTGAATTCGTCGAGTTGTGGGCAGGCGGTTCACCGGATATTCTGGCCCAGATTGAGAACGCGCGACGCGAGCGTTTCGCCCGCCAACTGGCCTGGATTTTCCCGGATGGCAAAGTGCAGCCCAACCTGCGCTCCGACCTGCCTGGCCCGATCAGCGACTTGCCCGCCGCCCTGCCCAACGATCTCCTGCAGGGTATCCAGGGCGGGATCATGCGCAGCTTTTCAAACGTCACGCATGGCGTACTGTTGTTTTTGAACGCGGACGATCCCGCAGCGGGCGTCGCATTTGCCGATTGGCTGCTTGCAAACGTAACGCGCGGCGACGTGCCAGCGCCTTATTTGCCAGAGAAACCCGCGTGTACCGTTTCCTTCACCCCCAATGGCCTTCGCGCCATCGGCATGCCGGAAGATGCGCTGACCCTGTTCCCGCCCGAATACGTGGAGGGCATGGCGGCCCGTTGCGGCCTCTTAGGGGACGTTCGCATGAACCATCCGCGCCGGTGGAACAAACCCAACAAACTGAACAGCGTCGATGCGCTGGCACGACCCGGTTTGCCCATCGATCTTGAATCGATCCACGCTGTCCTGCAGTTGCGTTGTCAAGCAGAATCATCGGTATCGCTGGACTTGCCAATCACAGACGCCAGCCACCCTTTGCATGCAGCTGCGAAAGCCTTATTGGCGGCAAACCCCGCCCTGACCTTGTTGTCGGCACAGACCATGTCCAGCCGCCCCAACGCGACCTCCGGGGTCTCTGCCGAACACTTCGGTTATGCAGACGGCATGGGACAACCCAATGTGGAAGCCTCCGCCAATTCTGCGCAGAGCAACCGCGTGCACTGGGGTGAAATTCTTCGAGGTTTTGATAACGCATCCGATACGGCCATGGACATCACAGATCCCCAACTGCCCGCTGATGACAAGGCCCGTCTGAAATGGCTAGACCGGGGCAGTTTTCTGGTGATCCGCAAATACCGGCAGTTTGTGTCATTGTTGGCCAAAGCCGTCGAAGACACCGTAAAGGTGATGCTTGCTGAATTGGGTGGATCAGGCGATGACCACAAAAAAATTGTTTACGCGAAATTGATGGGCCGCTACCAGGACGGGACTCCGCTGGTGGATTACAAGGGAAACAACAATTTCAACTATTCCGATGACCCACAGGGGCAGAAATGCCCCTTGCACGCCCACGTCCGGCTGGCGCACCCGCGCCAAGAGCGGCAAGGCGCTGCGCGTTTGCCCCGCATCATGCGCAGGGGCATGTCGTATGGATCCAAACCCGATGACACTGGCACTAACAGCGGTGGTGATCGTGGTGTCGTTTTCATGGCCTACGGCGCGAGCATCGCCGAGCAGTTTGAGGTCATCCAGCGCTGGTTGGCGGGCGGCAACAGCACCGGGTCTTCGTCTGGCCAAGCATGTCCCATCGTCGGCGTTCCTGAAAACGGTGTTGCGCGGTTTTTCCGCTTTGAATACCAAGAAAAAGTTTTTCGGGTGAAGCTGGGCGAACCCGCTGAGGTTTTTAACCCGCAAGTAGCGCCAACGCGTCTTGAATGGGGCATGTATCTGTTTGCGCCGGCGATTGGGGTGCTGGGCGATCTGAAAAAACTCGCAAGCTCACGGCTGGCTGTGGATCCACAAGCCAATGTTCCCTGGGAGTTGAAGTGCGGGCGTCAGCTTCTGGCATCGTTACAGCAGACACAACGTGAGCAAGGAGACGCGGCCGCGCTGGCAGCCTGGAAGACCGTGATTGAAGACCCTGAATCGATTGACCGCCTGGACAGTGCTGCCGTTTGGGCAGCCATCCGCGAAGACCACGGCGGCCTAATGCAAACCGCTTACGGAACCTTGGTCGCGCAGCGTGCCCTCATTCATGAAGTGCTGCAAAACGCCGATGCCCGCTATTCCATTCGCGGGCAACTGGATCGGATGACAAAGAGTTTTGGCGAAATCTATCTCGGAATGGACGCTGGCCAAAAGTACGACAGTGAATCGAGCCAGATCAATGCTGAAATCGGACGACTCACCGCCAACGGCAACGCCGGTTCAGTCTTCAAACTCGCATTTGATTCAGCAACCAAGAAGATGGATGGCACTGTGTTTGACGCCCACAAACATGCAGCCGAGGTCGGCAAACCTTTCTTTGAGGTCGGAATGGATGCCCGGGAGGTGCTGGACGAAGTGCTCGCCGTTTTGTGTGACAACTGGTTCGGCATCAGCGACGACCCGCAAAAGCGCTTCCAACGCGGGGGCTCGGATTTGGCCTGGACGCCTGGGCTCAACCCTGCCGATCCGAAGCCGCTGTATCCGGGCCACTTTATGGCCCTGTCCCGCTACATGTTCCAGCCCAACCCCGGGGAAATGGTAGAGGAACTGGGCATCAGGAACGGGCGCGTGCTCAAGGCTGCGATGGATTTGTTCGTTGGCGACCACATGAATGCATCGAAAATGGTTGCACCAAAACGGCCAGATGGACAGAACGCTCAGATTGCGGAAACCATCTTCAAACAAGCACCTTCGATCATCGAACCCGATTGGGCGGCCCGCACGATGGTTGGCGTCATGATGGGTTTCATTGCGCCGATCATGGGTGCAGTGGCCAATGTCTTGCGCGAGTGGCACCGCGACGGCTCGTTCATGGCCGTACGCGCAGAACTGGGGCAGACACCCGATTTCGACGCCGCAAAAAAGGTGTTGACGGTGCCACTGATGCGCGCAGCCCGGATGCGGCCCATGCCACAAGTTATTTGGCGCACCGCCCTCAAGGCTCACCAGCTTGGACAGCCCGAAAAACACGCTGTGACAATCCAGAAAGACGAACGGGTTGTGTTGGCCCTGGTCTCCGGCAGCCAGCAGTCGCTGGCAGATGGGCAGGACGACGGTGGGCTGATGTTCGGCGGGCGCAGGTTGCCCGGCAAGGCGCACCCCACCCACGCGTGTCCCGGTTATTCGGCGGGCGTAGAAGCCATGTTGGGCATTCTCGCCGCGATCATTTCCCGCAAGGAAGTGATGCGGCAAGGCGCTGTGCCCTTGACCTTCACCTTGTTGGGGTTGACCAAACTTGCAACACCGTTCGAATTCTCCAAGCTACTCAAACCCGAAAGTTTTGCGTTGGCAACTGCGCATGCCCTGAAGACCGCAACATCTGCAGCCACTGCACTGACCGGCGCACCCAAAGAACCCGTCAACCTGCCTGAGGAGCCAACCGGTCGAACCGGGTTGATCCTGGCAGCCGGGGACTCCTGGGTCAGTTTCCCCCATAACCTGCGGGTCGCGCTGGAGCGTTCGGGGTACAAAATTCCCAAAACCTGCTGCCATTGGTCGGCTTGGGGCACCATTGAAATCGTGCGAAACCGCTTGTCTGAGTTCCAGGACTTTATCGAGAAAACCATTGACGAATCACCGGTCAAACCACTGGCGGTTTTGCTGTCGGGTGGTGGCAATGATTCGACGCGCGAGGTACTGGAGAATCTGCTTGTTGCAAACGATCATAAACCGGGCTCAGACGCGTTAAATAGACCGCATTTGGCGGCGCATGTCAAAAAACTCGAGGGCTTCTACGCTGAAATTTTCACCGGGGTCAGAAGCAAATTGCAATCGATCAAGCCGGTTGCAGTCGACATTCCCATCATCATTCACGGTTACGACCACCCTTACCCGGTGGGCGCCGGATTGGAGGCCTGGCTCAAGACGCCCTTCAATAACCAAGGGTACGACGTTACCCAAGCAGACGATTTCGCCAAGGCAGTGAAGGCGATGAAGGACGTGATTGACGCGCTCAATGGGATGTTGACAACACTGGCTGGCAGCAATGCCCACAAATCGTATGTCCGTTATGTCGACCTGCGCGGCACCATCACCACCCACTGGCCAAGCGGGCCGCTGGACGGGTGGATCAACGACATTCACCCCAATAAGGAAGGATTTTCTGCCATGGCCGTCAAAATTGACACCAAGATCCAACTGCAGTTCCCTTAAGGAAGTCCGTTCAAAGTCGAGTCAGGACGACTCCGGCCTCAGCTGAAAACCAGGCCATTTGCATCGAATCGAACTGGTGACAGGCTTCCTGCGCCATGGCCTTCGCCTGATCAAGCTTGCCTGCAGCCGCCTGGAGTTGCGCGTTGGCAAGTTGGTTGACGGCGCGCTCGCGAGGTGATTGGCGAACCTTGGCCGCCCGGTCGGCCTGCGCCAGGTAGTGGTGCGCCCGCGGCAACTCGCCCTCTGCCGACGCAAGGCGGGCCAATGCGCGGCACCCCATCGCTACGCCGTGCCAGTCCTGCGCGCGCGCGCGCACGAACAATTGGTAGGCGCCCTGCCTTGCTTGCGTTTTCATTTTTCCAGTAACCATCATTTCGACCAGCCAGCCGTAATTCAGGGAAGTTGAAACCGCCCCGCCACGCACTTCAATCCAGCGCGTGGCTTCCAGCAGCAATTCAACGCTGGCTGGGTCGCGGTCGCGCGCCCATACAGCGCATGAAGACAAAGCACGGCCCATGGCGACGTTGAAGTGGCTGCGGCAACCCAGCGCGATGTCGGTGCCTTCCATGCCGGCCGATGCGGCCTCGTCCCATCGGCCTTGCCACAGATAAACAGCGCACATAAGTTCTTTAACCGACGCTTTAACGGCGTGCCGCCTGTCGCCCAACATTTCCAGTGATTGCCCAAACAGTTCATGGGCCTCGTCAAATTGACCTAAATCACCCAGGGTATAGGCAGTCCTGGCCAGGGTGTACGCCGACCCGATGGCGGTGCCACTTCCAGGGCGGCTTTGCTGCTTTTTGCTTTGAACCGAATCCCGCAGCAAAGGCAATGCCTCTTGGTACTGACCCGCCGATGCGAGCGATTGCCCCAAAGTCGCCTGCACCTGCGCCATCAGTCTTACGTCCTGCGAATCGGCGGCGTGCTTCAATGCCTGCCGGCAATGCGCGATGGCCACGCGGGGCTTTCCGCGCCCATAGTTCACGTAACCCAGCCAGTACTCAGCCCGCGCGATCACATTGTCGTCACCGATTTCCCTGGCAAGGGCCGCTGCCCTTTGCAGCAGTTGCAAAAGGTCTGCGACATCAAGTGCGTCAAATACACAGGTCAGGCCAAGACGCTGGGCAACCGAGCACCAGCGGTGTTTGTCGTCGACCGTTAACTCCGGGACGGCGTCCAGGCAACGCAAGGTGGTTGCAAACTGCGCCCGCCCGCGGTCCAGCGCCATCATCGCAAGCGCCTTGTCCCCTGCTGCCTCGGCATACTTGGCCGCCTTGATGGATTGCCCGGCGGCGGCAAAGTGGTATGAAAGCGTTTCGGTGTTGTCCACCAGTCCGCCGCCTTCGCTGCCGCTTTCAATCAGCAACGCGGCGCGCAAATGCAAATCCCGCCGCTTCTGGGCATCCACTGTCGCGTAGACCGACTCACGCGTCAGCACATGGTTGAAGCGTAAAAGACCCGAATCAGTGGTTTCGGTCAAAAAGTCATTGGCAACCAAGGTGCCGATCACTCCGGAAGCCTCGCCAGGCTCCAACAACTGGTTGAGCAGCGAAGACGGAAAAACCATTCCTAAAATGGAAGCGGCCTGCAAACACTCAATCTGGATGCTTGACAAACGCGCAACGCGAGAGGCCACCAGGGCACTAATCCACGCAACTCCGGATTTTTCCTTCAAAGATCGAAAGTCGCCCCCTGCCGCAGCAGCGTGACACAACTCCTCTATGAACAGCGGACTTCCGCCAGACTGGCCGGTCACCTCTTGAAGAAGCATGGGATCTGCATATGGAAGCCAGGCTTGAATGGTCTTGACTGCCTCCGCAGGCTCCAGCGGCTGGAGTTTCAACGGCGTAACCCCCTTGAGAATTCGATCCGCCTCCTCAACTGGACGCGTTGCCACAACAACCAGCAATGTCAAATCGCTCTGCCAGATCGTGTCCAGCATATGCCGCGAAGTGTCGTCCGCCCATTGCCAGTCGTCCAGCACGAGCACGAGACGGTTGCCTACTGCAAGAACCTCCAGAAGCGCCAGAATCGCTGACGCCAGCATCGGCGCAATTGACGACTGCTTTTGTTTGGACAGCTCCAGCAAGGCTGCACGCGCGCTGACAGCCAACCGATCAGTCGCCTCATTCGGCTTGCCGCCAGTCAGTTTGGCAATTATTCCCGCAAGGTCTGCCTCGCCCATGGAGACATTCCAGCCCAGGGCGCTGCGCAGGACTTGCCAAAACGGCTGGAAGGGTTCAGCACCCAGGTAATTTTCACAATACCCTTGAACGGTATTCAAACCCTGCGCCTCGGCTTGGCGGCGGAATTCGGCGATCAACCGGGTCTTGCCCAAACCAGCCTCGCCACTGACGACGACGCCGCCACGACGCCCTTTGCCCAAATTTTCAGCTCCATGCAGCAATTCAGCCATCGGCGCTGAGCGGCCGACGAACGGAACCAGGCCACGTTTGGCCGCAGCTTCGATGCGGCGCTGTATTTCTGCACGGCCATCCACTCGGACGACCGTCAAGGTGTTTGCCCGGCCCCGCACGGTCAGATTTTGGCGTGTCGACAAGCTAAAAAAATGGGCATGCGGCCCCAAGGATTCTTCACTTACCATGATCTCGCCTTTGGCGGCCATGCTACAAAGCCGAGAGGCCGTATTCGGCACCTCGCCTACGACGTCAAAGCGCCCACGCTCGATATCACCTTCAATCAAAAGGACAAGGCCGGCGTGAATGCCGGAATGCAGCGCCATGGATTCCGCGTTTGCGCCGCTTCCAAAATCAATGTTTTTGACGGCTTGGTGCAACTCAAAAGCAGCTTCGACTGCGCGGCGACCATCGTCCTCGCGCGACTCGTCATAACCAAAGAGCGCCAACACGCCGTCACCCTGCATTCGCGCAATACTGCCGCCATGACGTGGTACAACTTCGCGGACAATTTTTCGGAATTGGTCTAATTTGTCCGCATAGTCCTCGGCATCCAGCATTTCTGCATGCTGGGATGAACCCGAGACATCCGAGAACAGAACTGTGACGAACCGTCGAACGCCTTTGGACCTTGCGGTTCCCGTTGCAAGGCCGGTCGGTTCTTGCATTGTTTGCCTCACCCCTGCAACGCCCCCCACATCTCCTTGTCCCGCGCCGCAGTCCAGATGCGCGGGTTCTTGATGCCTTTGGCTTCGTCGTAGGCGCGGCTCACGTCGAAGGGCAGGCAGTGTTCGTAGATGAAGACGTGGCCGAAGACCGGGTCCATGCTTTTTCTCGTGAGCGCCATGGCGTCTTTGAGGCTCAGGTTTTGCGCGGCGGCGTCTTTGCCAGCCTGGAACAGCGTGGTGACCCAGCGCTTCGTGTAGTCCAGCGCTTTGTTCACGTTTCCGGCACCTTTCATGGCTTCACCTCGGCCTGGCACGATGGCGGTAGCGTTTAGCGCGCGCAGGGCTTCCAGCGTGGCGGGCCATTCCTCAAGCTGGGCGTCGCCCGTGTACACGCCGGCATCGTATTCGACCAGGTCGCCGCTGAAGAGCACCTTTTCTTCTTCCACCCAGGCGATGGTGTCGCCCCGCGTGTGGCCAGGGCCAGGGTGCCAGATTTCGGCCACCACGCCGCCCAGGTTGATCGACAGGCTGCCCTGGCGGCCAGGTTTGCCGTCGCCCACCACCATGCTGGGCCAGGTCAGACCAGGAATGCTTTCTGCGCCCTGAAAGAGACGCGGAAACCGCTCGATTTCGCTTTGCATGTCCTGCGCACCGCGCTCCTGGATCAATTCCAGCGTGCCACGGCTGGCAATGATTTCGGTGGCGCCTTCGGCCAGGTAGGCGCTGGCGCCCAGGACGCGCACCGCGTGATAGTGCGTGAGCAGCACGTATTTGATGGGCTTGTTGCTCACGGAGCGTATCTTGGAAATCAGGTCTTGCGCCATCGCCGGTGTGGCCGTGGCGTCACTGACCATGATGCAGTTCTCGCCCATGATGACGCCGCTATTCGGGTCACCCTCGGCGGTGTAGGCCCAGCAGTGTTTGCTCAACTGCTCGAAAGTGATTTTTTTGTCCGACAGGTCGGCTTGGGAGGCAAAGGCTTTGGTGGGTGTGGTCATGGTCGATGGTTCTCTTGAATTGGGGCAGCGAGTCTGAGCAGCGAGAGCGGCACACAGCCCTCGAATCCTTGAGTTTAGCGGGGGATGGGCTCTGCCTGCAGCCAGGCCAGCACCTGCGCGTCCACCTCAGGCTTGGGCATGCTGGCATCGACCACCAACACGCCCGGCTCCTGCGACGGGTCTTCCAGTGTCTCAAACTGGCTGGCGACCAAGCTCGGCGGGTAAAAGTGCCCGCTGCGTTTGGCCACCCGGCGCAGTGCTTCTTTTG
>JANOYE010000372.1:0-9092 GCA_031428695.1 Rhodoferax sp.
TAAGCAGCTATATTATTTATAGTAACTCGGATTAAGAAGATGGCACCTGATGCAGGCTGCCCAGCGCCAACTCAAGCCAGCAGCAGCGTCTCTTCAATCTTCCCGGCAATCTGCGCCACCGCCAAACTGGCCTGGCAGCCGGGCAGCGTTTGCATCAGCAACTGGCGGCGCATCACGGCTTGGCGAACGGCCGGGTCGGCGGGGATGTCGCCGAGGTGGACGAGTTTGATGGTGCGGTTCACCGCCGCCGAGGCTGCTGAGTTGCCGCCACTGGTCGATTTTTTAACCGGTGCATTCACCACGAAACGGTCCAGCACCTGCTGCAACTGGGTGGTGATGGCGCGGCCGTCGCCGACGCGGGCAGTTTGGTTGACGACCACCTGAATTTCTTTGCGGCCTTGTTGCGTGACCAGCACCTTGATGGTGGCGTAAGCGTCGGTGAGCGAGGTGGGCTCGGGCGTGGCAACCACAAGCACTTGGTGGGCCAAAGAGATGGTGAACAGCACCACGTCAGAGATGCCGGCGCCGGTGTCGAGCAGCACCACGTCGTACTGCTGTGCCAAGCGGGTGACGATGCGGAATAACTCTTCGCGCATGTCGGCGTTCAGGCGCGAGTATTCGACCATGCCCGAGCCCGCCAGAATCGCCGAGAAACCGCCCGGCGCCGGGGTGATGGCGTCTTCCAGGCGCGCTTTGCCCGAGAACACGTCGTGCAGGGTGGTTTTGGGGTAAAGGTTCAGCACCACGTCGAGGTTGGCTAGCCCTAAGTCGGCGTCCAGCACCAGCACTTTTTGCCCGCGTTTGGCCAAGGCCGCCGCCAGGTTAGCGGAGAAGAAGGTTTTGCCCACACCGCCTTTGCCGCTGGTAACCGCCAACACCTTGCCCTGGCGGTTGAACGCGCCTGTGGCCTCGGTCAAGGCGCCTGGCCCGGTATTCAATGTCAGGGGTGCAGGCGCGGAGACGACCAGGTCGCTCATCCGAGGCTCTCTTGCGTGTTGGCAGACAGTGCCACCGAGGCTTTTTCAGACGCCGATACAGCCGCTTGCGCCGTGTCATTTGGACTTGCTTCAGCGGCGTTGCCTGGCGATGGCTCAGCGCCCGTGTCGTCGGTCAAGTCGCCATACAAACTGCTGCCCCAGCGCGAGTCGTTTTGCGAAAAATCGACAAACAACTGGCTCTTTTCTTCGGGGCTGACTTCCATCATGAAGGGCTGATCAATGCAAACCCGGTTGCGCCCGCTGGTTTTGGCGCGGTACAGCTCTTTGTCAGACAACTCAATCCAGGCGCCGGAGTTGCTGTCCACGGTTTGCGGCGCGTAGGCGCCACCAATGCTCATGGTGATGTTGATGTTGACGCTGGGTGAGATCTTGATGCTCATGGCCTGAATCATCTCGCGCATGCGTTCGGCCACCACCATGCCAAAGGTGACATGGCAATCCGGCAACACCACCGCGAATTCTTCTCCACCATAACGCACCACAGTATCTTTGGGCCGCACGCAAGACTTCAGGCAGCTTGCAACCGCCTGCAACACCTGGTCGCCCACGGGGTGGCCGTAGGTGTCGTTGACATTCTTGAAATGGTCGATGTCCAACATCAGCAACAAGGTGGATTCACCCGAGCGCGCGAGTATGGACAACTCACGCTCCAAAATCGCCAGAAAGTGCCGGCGGTTGGCCAGGCCCGTGAGCGGGTCTTTAAGGGAGAGATCACACAACAAGTCAATCACGCGCTGCAGGTAAGCGGTGTCGTTTTCACCCGCGAGCGGCATCGCTGCGGCGCCTGCGTGGCTCAGCAGGGCGCAGGCGTCGCTGAGCTGCAAGGCCTGCAGGTCGACCTGGGCTGAAGGCAGGGGCAACGTCAAGGTTTTGAGTCCACGTAAATAGGCCAATGCCGAGGGTGATATTTGAAACAAGTCTAACATATTGATACGCATTGAAAGGCCGATAAATGCTGGGAAAAACCCGCCTATTGGTGAGATTTAGCTGGGAACGGCGCGCTTCGGCGCCAGGTGTAAATTCGGGTCGGAATTAGGTGCATGGCAACGTCTGATCCGGCCTTTGCTTACATTTTTGCCAAAGCAGCCAACGCCTCGGCGTCAGTGCGGTACATCTTGAGCAGGGGGCTGTCGTCCAGCAGGTTGGTGCGCTGCAGAATTTGCTCCACCGGCAGCTTGATGCCGCTGATGTGCAGCGTCACACCCTTCTTCGCCAGGTCCTCGCGCAATTGCGCAAAGGCTTCGACGCCGGTGACGTCTACCCGGTTGATCGGTTGGGCAAACAAGCAGACGTGGCGCGTATCGGGGTGGGCACCCAAATGTTGCGCGATGGCCAGGCCAAAACCGCTGCTGGAGGCGAAATCCAGCTCGGCGTCCATGCGCAGTGCGTACAGGTGCGGCGCCAATGGCGGCAAATGCCACAAATGGCGGTCACGCAGGCTGCCGTCCGGGTGCAGGCCGACCTCGATGATGCGCGGGTGCAGGCGGTGGTGCAAGAAGTGGCTCAGGCTCATCAGCAAACCGGCCAGCACGCCCCAATGCAGGCGCGGCGCTGTGGCCAGCGTCAGTAAAAACGTCACGCCGCAGGTGACGGCCTCGGCCTTGGAGACATGCCAAAACTGCACGATAGAGCGGGGTTTGAGCAAGCCGCCGACGGCCGCAATCACCACCGCTGCCAACACCGATTTAGGCACGTCGTGCAGCAGAGGCATCAGCCACAAAAGTGCCAGAGCGATGAAGAAGCAGGTCGCCACTGTGGCCCAGCCGCTTTTGGCCCCGGCATGCAGGATGATGGCGGCGCGTGAAAACGAGGTGCTGGTCGGAAAGGTGCCACACAACGCCGCCGTGAATTTGGCCAGGCCCTGGCCGATCAGGTCTTGGTTTTCGTCCCAGCGTGTGCCGGCTTTTTGGTGCTCTGCCTTGGCGCTGGAGGCCGTCTCCAAATAACTCACCAAAGTGATCACCATGGCTGGCAGCAGCAACGCGCTCAGCGTGCTCCACGGCAACCAGCCCGGCCAATAGAACGACGGCAGGCCACTGGGCAACTGGCCGACCACCGGCGTGCCCGAGGCTGAGGCGCCGATCCAGGCGCTGACGGCTGCACTGCCGACCACAACCACGATGATGGTTGGGAAATTGGGCAGTCGCTTGGCCAACAGGCGTTTGGCCAGCAGCAAAGTTACCAGGCTGGCGATGCCAAACGCCGCTGCAGGTGGGTTGATGCTGGCACCCTGAAGCAAAGTGGGCAAGGGCCCTTGCAACCCGATCAGCGCAGGCAATTGCGAGAGCATGATCAAAATCGCCGCTGCCTGGGTGAAACCGGTGAGCACCGGCGAAGTCATGAGGTTGAGCAGCCAGCCGAATTTGCCAAAACCCAGAACCAACTGCAATGCGCCCGAGAGCAATGCCAGCCAAACCGCCAGTTGCACCCAGTCGGCGCCGCCAGGGGCGGCCAGGCCGCTGAGCGATGAACCGACGAGCAAGGCGGTGAGAGCCGTGGGGCCGACCGACAACCGGCTGGAAGAACTCCACAGCGCCGCCACCAGCGCCGGTAGCAGCGCAGCGTAGATCCCGGTAACCAGCGGCATGCCAGCCAGCGCTGCGTAGGCAACGCCCTGCGGAATGACCATCAAGGTGATGGTGAGCCCGGCGACGAAGTCGCTTTTCAACAGCGCGGCATCCGGGCGCGGCCAACCGAGGAAGGGGAAGAGGCGTTGTAATGCGGTCAAGCTGATCTTTGTTATCGGTTGCGAAACATTCAAACAGGCATGAAACAACTCGGAATGAAAGTCAAAACAAGATTATTGATAGCTATGGTTATTATAGCTATCTACGCTTCTCCAACGGGGGCTGTGGCTCAGAAAAAATCAAAATTTCAGTGGACTGGCACAGTCACCCACGTGTCTGACGGCGACACCCTCTGGGTGCGCCCTAGCGGCGGCGGGGCAGCGGTGAACATCCGCATTGATGGCATTGATGCGCCCGAAATCTGCCAGACTGGCGGCCCGGCTGCAAAGGCGACACTGAGTGGTCGGGTCTTGCACCAGGCGGTGAGTGTGCAGGGCCAGCGCCGCGATGGGTATGGCCGCCTGCTGGCCGCGATCAAACTGGGGCAAACCGATGTCGGGGCCATGATGGTCTCAGACGGACAGGCCTGGGCGCACCAGTACAAAAAATACAAGAGTGTTTACGCCGCGAAGCAGGCCAGCGCGCAGGCGGCGCGGCGTGGCCTATTTGCCGATGCCAGCGCGGAGGAGCCGCGTGCCTTCAGGAAACGTCATGGGCCTTGCCCGCATTGACTGCCCGAGCTAAATGGTTCAGCCTGAACACACGACGCAGGCCGGATCGCGTGACGAGCGAATCTCGCTGAACTCCATTGTCAGGGCGTCCAGCATCAACAAGCGGCCCGCCAGAGAATGGCCCGCGCCGCTCAACAGTTTGAGCCCTTCTGCAGCCTGCATGGCGCCAATGATGCCCGCCAATGGGGCCAACACACCCATGGTGGCGCAGGCGACTTCCTCAAAATTTTCATCGGGCGGGAACATGCAGGCGTAACAGGGCGAGAGTGATGCGGTGATTGCGCTGGTTAGGGGGTCGCGCTTGGGTCGCATGTCGAAGACGCTGATTTGGCCGTCGAACCGAATCGCCGCGCCGGAAACCAGCGCCTTTTTGCGCCTGACGCAAGCGGCGTTGATGGCATGGCGAGTTTTGAAGTTGTCGGTGCAATCGAACACCACGTCGGCGTCGGCCACCAGTGCGTCCAGCACGTCGCCTTGCGCACGGCCCACCACCGCGTTGACTTCAACCTGCGGGTTGATGGCGGCCATGGCCACCTTGGCCGATTGCACCTTGGGCTGGCCCACACGCGCGGTGGTGTGGGCGATTTGCCGCTGCAGGTTGGTGAGGTCAACGGTGTCGTCGTCCACCAGCGTGATGTGGCCAACGCCAGCCGAAGCCAAATACAGTGCGACGGGAGAGCCTAAGCCGCCAGCGCCGACGATCAGCGCCCGCCCCTTGAGGATGCGCTCCTGGCCTTCAATGCCGATCTCATCGAGCAGGATGTGGCGCGAGTAGCGCAATAACTGCGAGTCGTCCACGGCTCGCTCCGTCCCATCAATTCTCTTTTACTTCTTCTTTGCGCTCAGTCGCGGTTTTGCTCACCAGCACCGGGCGGCCTTTGAGCTTGTTGATGGCTTGGGCCAGCTGGAAGTCTTTGTCGGTGCCGTATTCCGGCAACTTGCGGTCAGCCAGCGGCTTTCTGGCTTCTTCCTCAAGTTTCTTTTGCGCCGCCTCGCGGGCTTTTTCACGGACGGCGTCCTTTTTATCGTCGCCCTGGCCGCTGCCCAGGTGTTTCTCCAGGTCGGCTTCGCGGGTGCGCAGAGCGCTGAACAAGTTGCCTTCTTCGGTCTCATCGACCATCACATCCGGCACCACGCCCTTGGCCTGGATCGATTTGCCGGACGGCGTGTAATAACGCGCCGTGGTGATCTTCAAACCCGTGTCGGGGCCCAATGGCCGCACGGTTTGCACCGAGCCTTTGCCAAAGGTCTGGTTGCCCATGATGGTGCCACGCTTGTGGTCCTGCAAAGCGCCGGCGACGATCTCGCTGGCCGAGGCCGAACCTTCGTTCACCAGCACCACCAGGGGCACGTTTTTCAACATGCCTTTGGTGGCGTCGGTCATGCGTTTGATCGGGTCCGGGCCGCCCCGGCGCTGGTAAAACTCGGGCGCGGCTTTGTAGATGAACTTGCTTTCTGCCAACTGCCCGTTGGTCGAGACCACCGTCACGTTTTCCGGCAGGAACGCCGCAGAAATGGCCACTGCCGCGTCGAGCAAACCGCCTGGGTCGTTGCGCAAATCAAGCACCATGCCTTTGAGGTTGGGCTCGGCTTTGTAGATTTCTTCGGCTTTTTTGGCGAAATCATCCACCGAGCGCTCTTGGAACTGCGCCAGGCGAATCCAGGCGTAACCCGGCTCGATGACCCTGCCACGCACCGACTGCGTGCGGATCTCTTCGCGCGTGATCACCACATTGAAGGTGCGGTTCTCTTCTTTGCGGAAAATCGCCAAACTGACCTTGGTGTTGGGCTCGCCGCGCATGCGTTTGACCGCTTCATTGAGAGTCAAGCCCTTGACCATGGTGTCGTCGATCTTGGTGATCAAATCATTCGTCTTGAGCCCGGCCTTGAACGCCGGTGAGCCTTCAATCGGTGCCACCACTTTGACCAAACCGTCTTCCTGCGTGATCTCGATGCCGACACCGACAAAACGCCCCGAAGTGCCTTCGCGGAATTCTTTGAAGGATTTTTTGTCGTAATAGACCGAATGCGGGTCGAGCGCGCTGACCATGCCGGAGATGGCGTCGGTGATGAGCTTTTTCTCGTCCACCGCCTCGACATAATCGCTTTTGACCATGCCAAACACCGCCGCGAGTTGCTGCAGCTCTTCCAGCGGCAGCGGCGCGAGTGTGCCGCGCGCGACGGTTTGCAGCGACACGGTGGTCAAGGCGCCGGCCATCACGCCCAGTGAAATCCAACCGGCAATTTTCAGTTTGTGGCCCATAAAAATCCCTCAATGCCCATTATTTTGGCAATATACACCTTCGACACCGTTTAGGGAGCGCGGTTCCGTAAACCCTTGGTAAACCGGGCGCAATGGCGTGAATTACCGACGCTTGAGCTGGTTTGCAATGATTAGGCCTTGCCCTGGTTGGCCACCGCCGCCGCCGCTTTCGCCGCAGCCTCGGCGTCGCCCAGGTAATAGTGGCGAATCGGCTTCAAATTCTCGTCCAGCTCATACACCAGCGGAATGCCGTTGGGGATGTTCACGCCCACGATGGCGTCGTCGGCGATGTTGTCCAGGTATTTCACCAAGGCGCGGATCGAATTGCCGTGCGCGGCAATCACGATGCGTTTGCCCAACTTGATGGCCGGCGCCAGCGACTCGGTCCACAGCGGCATCACGCGTTCTACCGTGTCTTTGAGGCATTCGGTCAGCGGAATTTGCTCGGGTTTGAGTTTGGCGTAACGCACGTCGCCGCGTTCGCTGCGCGGGTCTGTGGCTTCCAGCACGGGCGGAGGCGTGTCGTAACTGCGCCGCCACACCAGCACCTGGGCGTCGCCATACTGTTTGGCCATGTCGGCTTTGTTCAGGCCTTGCAGCGCGCCGTAATGCCGCTCGTTCAAGCGCCAGCTGTTGACCACCGGCAGCCAGGTGCGGTCCATCTCGTCCAGGCAATGCCACAAGGTGCGGGTAGCGCGTTTCAAGACGCTGGTGTAGGCGATGTCGAAGTCAAAACCTTCGGCTTTCAGCAGTTTGCCGGCGTTTTTGGCTTGGGTGACGCCGGTGTCGGTCAAATCCACGTCAGTCCAGCCGGTGAAGCGGTTTTCTAGGTTCCAGGTGGATTCGCCGTGGCGGATCAGCACGATTTTGTGCACGGTTTGGGTCATGTTGGGCAGGATATTGGGGAAATTGCGCAGGCCAAACCAGGCCTGCCACGCCGCCATTCTAAAATCACCGGTTGCGCGCAAATGGCGATGGGCCCGGCGCGCGTGAAAAAACAAGGAAAGATGTGAAATTTTTAGTCGACAACTGGATGCTGATCGCGATTGCGCTGGGCTCCGCCACCATGCTCTTTTTGCCCGTGATGAAAAACGCCGGCGGCGGCCTCTCGCCAGACGCAGCGGTGATGCTCATCAACCGTGAAAAAGCGGTGGTGGTGGACGTCTGTGAAGCCGAAGAGTTTGCCGCTGGGCACGTGGGGGGCGCGAAAAACGTGCCACTCAACCAGATGGAGGACAAACTCAGCGCTGCGGTGAAAAACAAGACCCTGCCGCTCATCTTGGTGTGCCAGACCGGCGCGCGTTCGGCCCGCGCCGTGGCCATCGCCAAAAAGCTCGGCTACGAGAACACGCAGTCGATGCAAGGCGGCCTCAAAGCCTGGCAAACCGCTTCGCTTCCCCTTGAAAAGTCTTGAACTGAAAAATATTGCACCACGATGAATTCCGTCAAGATGTACACCACGGCGGTATGCCCTTACTGCATCCGCGCCAAACAGGTGCTCAAAGCCCGCGGCGTCGAAGCCATCGAAGAAATCCGCGTTGATGACAACCCCGACGAACGCATGAAAATGATGGAGATCACCGGCCGGCGCACCGTGCCGCAAATCTTCATCGGCCAGACCCATGTGGGCGGTTGTGACGACTTGATTGCACTGGATGGCCGGGGTGAACTTGCCAAACTGCTCGCCAGCGCGTAATCGCTTTGCTGTCTGACGGCACCTGCCTTGCGGCCCATACTTTCCCAAACTTCCTCTCCTCCCTAGTTCCTCCCTAGTTCCTTTAGATCTGAAAGACCTTCATGGCCGAAACCGCAAATTCTCCCGCCGCCTCCGCAGCAACTCCAGCAGCCGCCAATGGGCCGATATTTCAAATCCAGCGCGTCTACCTCAAAGAGTCGTCATTGGAGCAACCCAATTCGCCCGCCATCTTGCTGGTGCAAGAGCAGCCCACGGTAGACATCCAACTGGCCGTGAACGCTGAAAACGCCGCCGAGGGCGTGTTTGAAGTTTCGGTGACGGCCACGGTGCACACCAAAATCAAAGACAAAACGGTGTTTTTGGCTGAAGTCAAACAGGCCGGCATTTTTGAGATACGCAATCTCGACCAGGCCCAGCTGAACCAGGTGATGGGCATCGCCTGCCCGCAGATCGTCTACCCCTACCTGCGCGGCAACGTCGCCGACTTGATCCAGCGCGCCGGTTTCCCGCCGGTGCATTTGTCTGAAATCAACTTTCAGGCGATGTACGAATCACAACAGGCGCAAGCTGCGGCCGCTGCGGCTGCCGCGCCATCCAAAATCATCACGCAGTAGGTTAATCAGGCCCTAGGTCACGAATAAGGGCCGCAGGCAGCTATGAAAATTGTAGTGATTGGCGCTGGCGCATGGGGCACGGCGCTGGCTGTCAGCGCTTGCGGTGCGAACGTCGGCAACCCTTCTGGCGGCAATCCGTCGAAGCATGAAGTCACGCTGTGGGCGCGCAACCCTGCGCAAGTTGCGGCGATGCAGGCGGCGCGCGAAAACCAGCGTTATTTGC
>JANOYE010000373.1:0-21219 GCA_031428695.1 Rhodoferax sp.
TCCAGCTCGGGCACCGAGTCGGCCACCACACCGGCGGCGGCCTGCACATACAACATGTCGCCCTTGATGATGCCGGTGCGGATGGCGATGGCCACGTCCATGTCGCCGGCAAAACTCAGGTAGCCGCAGGCGCCGCCGTAGATGCCGCGTTTGGTGATCTCCAACTGGTCGATCAGCTCCATCGCATGCACCTTGGGCGCGCCCGTGAGCGTGCCTGCGGGGAAGGTGGCCTTGAGCACCTCCATGTTGCCCAGCTTGTTGCCGTCAGGCCCGTTGATGAGAATGCCTTCGACATTGCTCACGATGTGCATGACATGGCTGTACCGCTCGACCTGGAAAGCGTCGGTCACTTTCACGCTGCCGGTTTGGGCGATGCGGCCGATGTCGTTGCGAGCCAGGTCAATCAACATCACGTGTTCGGCTCGCTCCTTGGGGTCGTTGATGAGTTCCTGTTCGACCTGTTTGTCGATCTCGGGCGTGGCGCCACGAGGCCTGGTCCCCGCCAGTGGCCGAATGGTGATCTTCTGCTGTTCGGGTTGGTCTGGCAATGTGACCTGCTCTTGTCGCACCAGAATTTCCGGCGAAGCCCCCACCACATGGAAATCCCCAAAATGGTAGTAATACATGTACGGGCTGGGGTTCAAGGAACGCAACGCGCGGTAAAGGCTCAGCGGTGACTCGGTGTACCGCTTCTTGATGCGCTGGCCCACCTGCACCTGCATGAAGTCGCCTTGCGCGATCAACTCTTTGGCGCGTTCCACCGCTTTGATGTAGTCGGCCTTGGCGAAGTCGCGCTCAGCCGGGTAACTTTGCGAAGGTTTGACCACGGGCGCGCTGACTGAATATTTGAGCTTCTCTTTCAACTCGCGCAGGCGTTTCTTGGCGTTTGAATAAGCCTCGGCTTGTTTTGGGTCAGCGTAAACAATCAGGTACAACTTGCCGGAGAGGTTGTCGATCACGGCCAGCTCTTCGCACTGCAGCAGCAAAATATCGGGGCAGCCCAGGGTGTCTGGCGGGCAGGATTTCTCTAACTTTTTTTCGATGTAACGCACGGCGTCGTAACCAAAATAACCCGCCAAGCCGCCGCAAAACCTCGGCAAACCAGGGCGCAAGGCGACTTTGAAACGCTGCTGGTACTGGGCGATGAAGTCCAGCGGGTTCAGCTTGGAGGTTTCCACCACGACACCTTCTGTTACCACTTCTGTTGTGGCTGCATCGCCAAAGCCGCTGGCCCGCACCAGCGTGCGCGCGGGCAACCCGATGAAGCTGTAGCGGCCAAAACGTTCGCCGCCGACAACGGATTCGAGCAGAAAGCTGTTCTTGCCGCCCTGCGTGGAATACGCCAGCTTCAAATACAGCGATAGCGGTGTTTCCAGGTCGGCAAACGCTTCGGCCAGCAACGGAATGCGGTTGTAACCTTGCGCGCTTAAGGATTTGAATTCAAGTTCGGAAATCATGGGTAGAGCCTTTTTGCTCCCCTCGCCGGGCATTGGTTTGCGGCGAGGGTGTTCATTCGATTCGATGCCTCAGGGGTGAGGCGCGAGGCACCTTGGGCCTTCAGGCCGACAGGTGCAAATTAACCACAATCAACAGACGGCCGACGCCAGGGCCAGGCTCCCCGGTCGCCCAAACCTGTGTTGATGTTGCGGTGAATGAACATGGCGTTGAGTGTATCAAAGCGTGGGCAAAGCCTTGCCCGCAGGCGTGCCGCGTGTTGCCTGTGCCAGTGGTTGGCGGTTAGGTGCCACGGTCTACACGGCCTTGGAAATACCTGTTGCAATTGCGTCCACAAAGAATATATTGGCGTTTGCCAACCGTTCAAACAGCAGAAAGCTTACCCCCATGAAGTTTTTGAATCATTTGATTTTTGCGGCAATTTTGTCCATTTTTGCAGGCGGCGCGCTGGCAGCCACGCAGGAGATCAGCGGCGTGAAGGTGGAAGACAGCACCGACGTGCGCGGCACCAAATTGGCGCTCAATGGCGCGGGCATTCGCTACAAAGGGCCGTTCAAAGTTTATGTGGCGGGCCTGTATGCGGGCAAACCGGCGGCCAATCTGGAAGAGCTGGTCGGCCAGCCTGGCCCCAAACGCATGGTGATCACGATGGTGCGCGACATCGAGGCCAATGAATTCGGCAAGCTGCTCACCCGCGGCATGGAAGACAACACCGGCAAAGCCGAAATGTCCAAGCTGGTTCCCGGCTTGATGAAACTGAGCCAGGTCTTCTCAGAGCACAAGAAACTCGTGGCGGGCGACAGTTTTACGATTGACTGGGTGCCTGGTGTTGGCAGTACCTTGAACATCAAAGGCAAGCCGCAAGCTGAAGCCTTCAAGGAGCCGGAGTTCTACAAGGCGCTGATGGGCATTTGGCTTGGGCCCGCACCCGCCGACTTCAAGCTCAAAGATGCGCTGATGGGCGTCAAGAGCTGAAGGCAACCGGGCGGGAATTCAGCGCACGGTCACTTCAACGCGCCGGTTGCGCGGCTCTGCCGTGTTGTCGGGCGTGGCCACCAGCAGGTTTTTTTCGCCGTGTGACACCACCACCATGTTGCGCGAGTTCAACTTGGCGCCGACCAGCAAACCCGCCACATAACGCGCCCGCTCCAGCCCCAAGCGTTCATTGCTGCCGGCATCACCCGCCGTGTCGGTGTGGCCAATGATGGAGACATCGGGCACCGGGCGTGAGGCGATTTCTGTCAACACTTTGTTGATGTCAGCCACGGACTCCGGCGCCAATTGGGCCCCGGCTGGCAAGAAATACAGCAAGAAGCTGACGGGTTTGGCGGGCCGGGCGTCCATCGCCGCGCCAAAATCTTTATTGATCCTGGCCCGTGTGACCTCAAAACTTTGCCCCGGCGGGCCGGACAGCAGGCTGGCCTGGCCTGCTTTGCCAAGCACTGTGTCGCCTGACGCGGTAGCGAGCTTAATTTGGCCTGTGCTGCCGTCGCTGTTGCTCAACAGCACCGCATACGACTTGGTCGCTGGAGGAAGTGGCACCAGCGGCGGCCCGGCGCACCCGGCCAACACCGCCAAGGCGCCCAGCAGGGGCACCACCCGCTTCCAGTCTCTCGCCTTGCGCCACGCCAAAGTCCAACTCATGACTTGCCCGGTTCCACCAGCAGCAGGAACTCGGCGCCCCGCACGCCCACTACACCCCCCGGAAACCGTATTGCGACGGCCTCTGGCTTGAGTTTGGCGATGATTCCCGAGACGAATTGCAGGCTGCCTCTGACCAGCTTGGCGCTGAGCTTGAGCTCACCCCGGCTTGGCACATAGAGGTATTCGTCGACCACAAACTCGCTGTTCGGGCCGAATGACAACAGCGTGTTGTCTCGCAAGGTCATGCCCAGAAAACCCTGCGCCCCGGTTTTGACCACGAAACCGGTGTGCAGCGGCATGCCCGCCAGCGCTTTGGCGCTTTTACCGTCGACAACCACGGTGGCGTCTGCCGAGACCGTTTTGATAAAACCGATGATGCTGTCCTGCGCGAAGGCCGATGCGCCACCGAACAACAACGTCAACGCCGCCAGTCGCAGCCCCCACGTGGCCAAAATGTGGTGCAGTCCAGCACGCCAGGCAGGCGGGTATGAATGATTCACGTCGGGCTCCCTGTGTTGCTGGAAGATTTTTGAGTTAACCCGCCAATTCTGCCCGCATTGCATCCACCACGCTTTTGTAATCCTTGTTGCCAAATATTGCGCTGCCGGCGACGAAGGTGTCGGCACCTGCATCGGCCACCTGGCGAATATTGGCGGTTTTGATGCCGCCGTCAACCTCCAGCCGGATGGTTTTTCCGGACGCCTCGATGCGTTTGCGTGCCGCCTCGATTTTGCGCAGCGCTGAATCAATGAAACTTTGGCCGCCAAAACCGGGGTTGACACTCATGATGAGGATCAAGTCCAGCTCCTCAAGCACCCAATCGAGCACGTCCAGCGGCTCGGCCGGGTTGAACGCCAGGCCCGCCTTGCAGCCTGCCGCCTTGATGTTTTGAACGCTGCGGTGCACGTGGCCGGAGGCGTCGGGGTGGAAACTGATGAAGTCAGCGCCCGCCTCGGCAAAGCTGCTGGCCAGAGCATCGACCGGCTGCACCATCAAATGCACGTCGATCGGCACCGCCACACCCGCAGCAGTTTGGGCGTGTGGCTTCAAGGCGCGGCACACCATGGGGCCGAAGGTGAGGTTGGGCACGTAATGGTTGTCCATCACGTCGAAGTGGATCCAGTCGGCGCCAGCGGCGATGACGTTCTTCACTTCGTCGCCCAAACGGGCGAAGTCAGCAGCGAGGATCGAGGGGGAGATGAAGGCGGGCAATCGTTGGTAAGTCATGGGGCCATTTTCGCAGGTCAATTTCAAAGGCGGTTTCACAGGTAGCATTGCGCCATGGCCAAGTACCAATTCAAAGTCGAAGTGCAGCCGCACTTTCTGATGGAACAGTCCGCCCCCGAGCAGGGCATGTTTGTGTTCGCCTACGCGATCAAAATCAAAAACACCGGCACCGTGGCGGCGCAGCTGATCTCCCGCGTCTGGAACGTCAATGACGCCGCTGGCAACACCGAAAAAGTCAAAGGTTTAGGCGTCGTCGGCCACCAGCCATTGCTCAGGCCCGGTGAAACATTTGAATACACCAGCGGCACGCGCCTGCGCACGCCCACCGGCACCATGCACGGCAGTTATTTCTGTGTCGCCGAAGATGGTGAAAAGTTCGACGTGGACATTCCCATGTTCGTCCTCGACGCCTTGAGCGCGGGCGGCGCACGCACCTTGCATTGACCACGTCTGCCTCGCGGCCTGAAACCGCGCCTGCACCCTTGCCACCACCGGCGCCGTCCAGAGCCGAAGCGCTGCTCGCCGCACTGGATGCGCAGGCCGGTTTGGTCGAGCGTCACCTGTGGCTGGTGCGCTTGTTCAACTGGATTCGCGGCGACGGCACTTCGGCGCCAGCCGCCGTGGCGCGGGTGGCGCAGCTTTTGGACGTGCTGGAACACGACGCGGCCGCCCACGACCGCGCCACCCACTGGTGGCAAACGCTTCTCACCACGGTTGACGCCACCACCTTGCTGGCAGACTTCGGTTTTGCCTCGCGCAGCGCGTTCGTCAGCGAATTCGCCGAACGCCTGCGCTTGAAGATCCTGCCCGGCACACCGGAGACCATCGACGCCTCCGAGTTGTTTTCACTGGCCCTGCCGCAGGCCTTTGACGCCACCTGGCTGGCCGCGCTGGACGAGCCATTGCTGGCGCGGCTGGGCACTTTGCTGGGGCACCGCGCTGAGCCCGAGCCTGCACGTGGCGTGAACCTGTGGCAACACACCCTGCTCGAAGCCATCACCTTTTGCGCCAGCCAAATCCGCGCCTCCGGCTTTGCGCCCGAGCTGCGCCTGCGCATGAGCGCCGCTGCCAGCGAAGCCGAGCCTTTTCACGCCCTGGCAGCGGATTTTGATGGCGTGCGGGCGGCATTTGTCGCAGCAAAGCAGCACCGCAACGCGGGCCAAGCGCCCAACGACGCCCTGGCGCAATCACTGGACGAATCATTGGCAACTGCGCTGCTGCAATTCCGCACGCGGCTTGACCAATGCCGACACGGCGCTTCCACCGTCTACAGCCACCTGGACGAACACGGCATTTCAGTGAACCTGGTGTTTCGCTTGCGGCAACTGCGTGAGCGGGTGCTGCGCATCCGTGCCTTGCTTGATTGCCTGGCAGGCAGCAACCCGTCGGCCAGCACCGCGCGGCTGTTGTCGCACTTGGTGGTGGTGGGCCAGGAGCGGCGCAGCTTGCGCGTGCTGGTGGCGTCCAATTCTTCGCTGCTGGCGGCCAAGGTGGCCGAGCGCAGCTCGGAGACGGGCGAACATTACATCACCCGCACACGTGCGCAGTACCGCGACATGTTGCGCCGGGCCGCAGGCGGCGGCGCACTCACCGCCCTCACCACCGGGATGAAGTTCATGGTGATGGCAGTGGGCCTGTCGCAGTTTTGGAATGGTTTTTGGTCTGGCTTTGTTTATGCGGCCAGTTTCGTCGCGATCCAACTGCTGCACTGGACGCTGGCCACCAAACAGCCCGCCATGACAGCCCCTGCCATGGCCGCCAAGCTCAAGAGTTTGGAGAGCCCCGACGCACTGGATGTCTTTGTTGACGAAGTGGCGCACCTGGTGCGCTCGCAAGTCGCTGCCGTGCTGGGCAACGTCGGCGTGGTGATTCCTGCCGTGCTGCTGTTGTCGCTGTTGCTCCAGCTCGCCACAGGAGCGCCGATGATCGACGCGGGCGAAGCCGGGCATGTGTTGGAGGCGCTTTCGTTGCTCGGGCCGACGGTGTTTTTTGCCGCCTTCACGGGCGTCTTGTTGTTCGCGGCCAGCCTCATCGCCGGCTGGGTGGAGAACTGGTTTGTCATGCACCGGCTGCAGTCTGCCCTGCGTTACAACCCGCGCATCACGGCGTCGCTGGGTGAGGCCCGCGCGGCGCGCTGGGCGCAGTTCATGCGCGAGAAGATTTCCGGGTTTGCATCGAATATTTCATTGGGCTTCATGCTCGGCCTGATTCCGGCCTTCGCAGCTTTTTTTGGCCTCGGGCTGGAAGTGCGCCACGTCACTTTGTCGGCTGGGCAACTGGCCGCCGCCGGGGCATCACTGGGCTGGGGCGTGTTGCAGCAACCGGCGTTTTGGTGGTGCGTGGCGGCGCTGCCACTGATCGGCGCGGCCAACCTGACTGTCAGTTTTTACCTGGCCTTTCGCCTGGCCTTGAGCGCCCACAGTGTCGGCGCCCTGGACGCCGCACGGGTGGGCCGGGCCGTACGCCAGCGCTGGCGCACACGGCCGCTGGACTTTTTCTGGCCCGCCAAAGACGCGCCCGCAGATCACCGCGACAATGCAGCGAAATAGGAGTGAACCTGGTTTCCATGGGCGAATTCGATCTCATTGAGCGCTACTTCAATCGCTTTGGACGACCACCGGCCAGGAGCGACGGCATGGCTCTGGGTGTCACTTTAGGTATCGCTTTGGGCATTGGCGACGATTGCGCGTTGTTGCAGCCGCAGCCCGGCATGCAACTCGCCATTTCAACCGACATGCTGGTCGAAGGGCGGCATTTTTTTGCCTCCGTTGACGCGCAAGCGCTGGGCCACAAAGCCCTGGCCGTGAACTTGAGCGACCTCGCCGCTTGTGGCGCAACGCCTTTGGCGTTCACCTTGGCGTTGGCGCTGCCCGAAGTCAACGAAACCTGGTTGGCCGATTTTTCATCGGGCCTTTTCGCCTTGGCAGACGCCCACCATTGCATGCTCGTGGGCGGCGACACCACCCGCGGGCCGCTGACGATTTGCATCACCGTGTTTGGGCAGGTGCCGGTGGATGGCGGCAAATCAACCGCTTTGTTGCGCAGCGGCGCCCAAGCGGGCGACGACATTTACGTGAGCGGCCATTTGGGCGACGCGCGTTTGGCATTGGAGGTTTTGCACGGCAATTTGCAGGTGCCCGCTGCCGTGTTGGCCCAGGCCCGCGGGCGCCTGGAGCGCCCCGCCCCCCGCGTCGCACTCGGCCGGGCGCTGCGCGGTGTCGCCAGCGCGGCGATCGACGTAAGCGACGGCCTGCTGGGCGACTTGGGCCATGTGCTCAAAGCCTCTGGCGTCGGCGCCACCCTTCACACCGAGCTGGCCCTGGCAAGCTTGGCCGCCGATTCGCTGCGTTCGCATCCACACGCGCTGAGTTTTGTCTTGGCCGGCGGCGACGACTACGAGCTGGCTTTCACAGCGCCCGCCAGCGCCCGCGCCGCTGTGCAGCGTGCGGCAGAATTGTCGAAAACGCCAGTGGCACGCATCGGCCAGATCGACGCCGCATTGGGTTTGCGGCTGGTGGATGCGCACGGCGCAGCGGTGGACAATGATTTCCATTCGTTCGACCATTTTCAATGAGCCTGTGGTGTGATTTGGTTGCCCATGGTATTGTTAATATGCATGTTAATTACGTAGCCGCTTTTGCTGTTTTTGCTGTTTTTGCGAATATTTGTAAAGATCTAGGCCTCTAAGTCACGAATAATATGCGTTATTTGCTACTAAATATATAGCGTTTGTGAGCAGCAACATGCACCCGTTCGACAGCCGTTCTTCGTCAGGCGCGGCCATCGCGCGGCCAACTTGGGCCTTCATGGCGGCCAACCCAGCGCACCTCTTGGCGTTGGGCGCAGGCGCGGGCCTGTCCCCCAAAGCACCTGGCACGGCGGGCACCTTGTGGGCGTGGGCGGCGTTTTTGTTGCTTCAGCGCTTTGAACTGAGCGACACCGCCTGGGCGATGTTGATCGCCGCGTCAATCGTTCTGGGCGTGTGGGCCTGCGCCGTCACTGCGCGCAACATGCGCGTGCGGGATCCTGGCAGCATCGTCTGGGACGAAATTGCCGCCTTCTGGCTGGTGTTGTGGCTCATTGGGCCGGCCGGTTTTTGGGGGCAACTCGCGGCCTTCGCGTTGTTCCGTTACTTCGACGCCGCCAAGCCCGGCCCGGTGGCTTGGGCCGACGGCCTGTTTCATGGCGTTGACCCTTCGAGCGACCGTTTGGCCTGGCACAAAGCGGGGTTTGGCATCATGCTGGACGACCTGGTGGCGGCGGGTTGCACACTGCTGGTGGTCGCAATTTGGCGGTTTATTTGACTTGATTGGCAGACACAAAAACATGCAACCCAAAGCCGAAGACACTCCAAAAGCCAACGCTCAAGGCGGCATTGAATCGCTGGTCGAACAACTCGCCGCATTGCTCACGCGCCAACAATGGACGCTCGCCACGGCCGAGAGCTGCACCGGCGGCATGATCGCGGCGGCCTGCACCGATTTGGCGGGCTCTAGCAGCTGGTTTGAGCGCGGTTTTGTCACCTATTCCAACGCGTCGAAACACGACTCACTCGGTGTGTCCGAAGCCTTGATCGCCCAACACGGCGCGGTGAGTGAAGAGGTGGTGCGCGCGATGGCATCCGGAGCGCTGGCGCACTCGCGCGCGCAGGTGGCCGTGGCCGTCACCGGTGTGGCCGGGCCGGCGGGAGGCAGCCCCGCCAAACCCGTCGGCACGGTGTGGTTCGGCTTTGCCACGCCCGCTGGCGTCGTCACCGAAATGCGGCTTTTTGAGGGCGGCCGCGCGGCGGTGCGGGCGGCCACCGTCCATCACGCGTTTCAGCACCTGTGTGATTCCCTTTCTAGCTCTCCTGTCATATAGGCCAGCCGGTCAAGCCTTGACGAAGCCGCCCAACGCCCGCCGCGGCGTGTGTTGTTGGGCGGCGCAATAACCGATGCGGCAAAACATCTGCATGGTTTCCTGCTCCGATGGTTTGCCCACCAGCATCATGTGAAGTTTGTCGTAGAAGGGTTTCATCTCAGGAAACTCTTGCGGCGCTTGGCTCATCGGGTGGATTTGCAGGCCCAGCTCGGTGGCTTTGAGTTGCAGGCGCATGTAGGCGCGCCCGGCGTTTACTTCGGCGCTGCGGCTGATGCCGGCGGCGAGGTTCTGCGCTGTCGGCGTGGAGAGCCAGACAAAACCCATCGCAGTGTTGCTGTGGCCTTCAAAGCGCGACATCATTTGTTTGTAGGCGGTGCTGCCTTCAGCAGGCGGGTTGCTGCGGTCGAATGCGCCGAACGCCGACGCGATGCGCGGCGCCATCGAGTTGACGCTGATGCCGTCGCGGTGCTGGGCAATTTCAGCCGGGCCGACGCGGGTGAGTTTCAGGCTCTCCATGATGGTGCGCGGCGTGAGCAGTTCGACCTTGGCCGATTCCCAGCAGATGGCGCGCAGCGGCGCCAAGGCCTGGGCCTCGACCGTGCCGCCGAACCTGACGGCCGGGTTCACCACGGCCGCCCTCAATTGATCAAGCACGCCTGGTGCCACGGCCCGGGTGGTGTCGTAGTCGATCTTGGCGGTGTGGCGCCGCAGCAGTTGGCCAAACAAGGCGTCTTTGGGCGCAGGTGGCGCGCCCGGGACAGCGCCCGTAACAGCGGCCCAACTGACGCGCGCCACCGGGCGGTCATCCAGCTCGCGCGGCTTGAATTCGCCTTTGGGGAAAAGCTGCACTGCAGGTGCAACACCGCGTTGGCGCAGCGCGATCACCAGCGACTCCAAAAACGTGCCTTGGCTTACGGCAATCTGGCGAAACCAGGGGTCGGTCATCGGCAACAGGCGCTCGCGGTCAACGTACAAGGTGATGGCATTGGGCTCAGCCAAGTCGACCAGCCAGGGCTGGCGGTTGTGGGAATTGGGCGCGAGGATGGCATAGGCCAGGGCCCAGCGGCGCAGGTCAGCCTCGGCGCCCGGCCCCTGCCAGGCTTCGAGCGCGACGGCGGGGAAATCGCCGGACAGCGAACAGCCCGAACTGCCTGCGGCGAAGGCGCTGGCGACCATGGCGCCACCGGTGATGCGAATGAAATGGCGACGCTTCATGATGGTTTTCTCCTTAGTGGGGTTGAAGCCGTTCAGGCCTTTCAAGCAGCCGCGAGCGCGGCCATGCTTTGAGGCGCGGCCAACAACCCCAAATTGACCAACGACTGCTGCGCGGCAATCTCCAGCGGCGTATGCGGCTCAGGACCGATCAGCGCGGTGAGCCGCTCATTCACCAGGGCATGCGGCGTGTCCCAAAGGTAACGCATCTCCAGCAACGAAGCCAAGGTCGGGACGACCAATGCGCCCAGCCTCAGCATCGGCCAAGGCAATTGGCTGAACTTCAGGTGGCCGCCGGGTTGGACCCAGCTTTGGGTTTGCGCAACCGGGTTCAGGGCGTCCAGCCACTGCTGCCCCGTAGCGCTATAGCCACCAAAATGCAGCACCTCAAAGGCTTGCAGTTGCGCGCGTTTGGCCGCCACCGCAGCGAAGCAGCGCGCGAGATCGGGCAAGTAAGCCCAGGCCGTGGGCACGTTCAGATTCCCTGGGTAGGTAACGCGACCCTTCTTGATGTTCTTGACAATAAACATGTCAAACCAGCTGTTCTTGCCGCTGCCGAAGAAGTCACCCGCGCGGATCACCACGGTTTGAACGCCGCTGGCACGCAGGCGCTGCTCCATCGCGGTGCGGATCTGCCCTTTCACGGTGGTCGCGTTCTGCGGCGTGTCTTCCCGCAAGCGTGAGGGCATGCCGGCGCCAAAGTTGTAGACGTTGCCCGGCACCATCAAGGTGGCGTTGAGCGCGCGGGCCAGGCCAATGGCCGCATCGGCCACGGGCAACACCTCCCGCCGCCACGCCTTTGCGGTGTAGGCGCTGGGGTTGAGGGCATGCACCACGACACAAGCACCCCGGCCCGCCTGCGCCAGCGACTGCGTGTCATGCAAATCAATGTTGAGCCACTCAATGCCGGGTTGCGCCGACGCCTGGGCATCGGCGTGCGCATCGTTTGGCGCTTCGTTCGGTGGCAAAGCGCCGGGACGCATTTGCGCCACCACGCGCCAGCCAGCCTGGCGAAAGGCCAGCGCCGCCGCCAGGCCAAAACGACCGCGTGCGCCTAAAACCAAGACTGTCAAAACGGATGCTTGCATGGTGACACCTACGAAAAGTTGAGTGAAGGGTTAAATTGTGGAAACATGGGGGTGTTTACACAATTGGCTAAATTTGCCGGACTGGTATGCATTTATGAATATCTTCCCGAAGCGGCTGAAAGGCCAACCCCCATGAAACCAACACTTCACGCCGGATTTGACTGGGGCCTGGTGCGCTCATTTCTGGCCGCGCTGGAGGCGGGCAGCTTGCTCGGCGGCGCACGCCGGCTCAACATCAGCCAGCCGACGCTGGGGCGGCATATTGCCGAGCTTGAATCGCAGCTCGGCCTGCTGCTGTTTGAGCGCACCGGGCGCGGCCTGGTCGCCACCAATGCCGCGCTGCAACTGGCCGACGCCGCCCGCGCCATGGAGGCTGGCGCGCTGCAATTGGCGCGCCTGGTTTCGGGCGCACAAAGCCGCGTGGGCGGCACCGTGCGCATCACCGCCAGCCAGCCGGTGGCGTGTTATTTGATGCCGCCGATCCTGGCCGCCATGCGACGCGAGTTGCCCGACATCCAGGTGGAGCTGGAAGCCAGCAACACCGTCAGCAACCTGCTGCGCCGCGAGGCCGACATTGCCCTGCGCATGGTGCGGCCCGACCAGGCCACGCTGGTGGCCAAAAAAGTCGGCTTGGTGCCCGTGGGCGTTTTTGCGTCAACCGACTACCTGGCCCGGCGTGGCACGCCAACAAAGCCGACCGACCTGCTGGCGCACGAGCTGGTGGGGTACGACAAGGGGGATGACATCCTGCGCGGCTTTCGCGGTTTCGGCCACCCCATCACGCGTGAAGTTTTCGCGCTGCGCAGTGACGACTTGATCGTGCAGTGGCAAGCCGTGCGCGCCGGGCTGGGCCTGGGTTTTCTCGCCCGCTTCATGGTGCGCGCCGACCCCGCCGTGCAACGTGTTTTGCCCTCATTGATGTTGCCGGAGTTGCCGATGTGGCTCACCGTGCACCGCGAGATTCGCACCAACCCGCGCATCCGCGCGGTTTTTGACTTTTTGGCGAAAAGACTGCCAGAGTCTCTATGAATAAGCTTACTAAGCTATTTAATATGTAGCAAATAGATGGCACGCATCGGGCTGCTTCAGCCCGCTGCGTGGCATTTCTTGAATTTTTTGCCACTGCCGCAATGGCACGGGTCGTTGCGGCCCGGTGTTGGGATGGCGTGCACAGTTTCTACGCGCGGCCCGATATTGCGCCACAACTCACGCAGGTCATACACCGCCCATATCGCGTCGGCAAAAGCGGCAATGCGCTGCTCACTCACGCTGGGCGGGCCATCCTCGTCGAACACGGACACAGCGGGCGGGTCAGTGTCGTCTTCGGTCATTTCCACAATGGCGTCGAGCGACGCGTCGAGCAGCTTGGCGGCTTCTTTGTCACGCGGCGGCTGCCATTCTTCAGGCCAGTTTTCCACCGCAAACATGAAGCCCAGCGCCCACACCTGGCCATAGGCCGGTGACGTCTCACCGGGCAGCTCGTTGCGTTCTTCTGGCGGCAACTGGGCCACAGCGCCGCGCACGTCCAGCACTTCGGGGTGGTAGGCGTTGTCATCACCGAGGTTGTCGGTGGGTTTGTCCAAGGCGTCCTCAACCTCGCGCCAACGCTGCCCCCACAGCTCGGTAAAGCGGGCAGGCAGCACGCTTGAGTCCGCCTCCACATCAAGCAACATGGGGAAATATTCGGCGGCCAGAATGTTGCGGCGGCAACACACCAGCGCCGCCATAAAACCCTCGCAAAACTCCCATTGCGGCGTTTCGTCAAACTGTGTTCTGAGCCCGTCCAGAAGCGTGTCGAGTTCGTCAAATGCTTCGGGCGGCATGGATTGATTGGCGGTGGTCATGCGCGAATTCTCGGTGGTTTGCGGCCCATCAAGAGCGCCCACGGTAATATCGTTTGCCACAGGCAAGGCGCCCGGCAGCAGCCGCCAGACCCCTACAAGAACGAATTTTGAGAGGATTTTCTAAATGTCAAAGTATCCCGACGCCGCTTTTCCGATTCGCTACTCGGCGTTTGCGCTGTGCGTTTTTGGGCTGCTGTTGTGCGGCTTCGCATTGATCGTGTTTGGCGTGGGCGGCACCTTGAGTGTGCTGTTTTTGGGGCTGGTGTCGCTGGGCATTTACGACCTGGTGCAAACCAAACGCTCGATTCTGCGCAACTACCCCATCATTGGCCACTTTCGGTTTTTGATGGAATTCATCCGGCCGGAAATCCGCCAGTATTTCATCGAGAGCGACAGCGACGCCACGCCTTTCTCGCGCTCGCAGCGCTCGCTGGTCTACCAGCGCGCCAAGGGCGACCCTGACAAACGCCCGTTTGGCACGCAGCTTGACGTGCATGCGCAAGGCTACGAGTGGATCAACCATTCGGTGGCGCCATCGAAGATTGCGTCGCATGATTTCCGCGTCTGGATCGGCGGCGAGCCAGGCCGCCCGCAAGCCGGCGCCAGCGCCTGCACGCAGCCCTATTCGGCCAGCATCTTCAACATTTCGGCGATGAGTTTCGGCGCCTTGAGCGCCAATGCGATCCTGGCGCTGAACCAAGGCGCGAAACGCGGCGGTTTTGCGCACGACACGGGCGAGGGCTCGATCTCGCAGCACCACCGCGTGCATGGCGGCGATTTGATCTGGGAAGTCGCCTCGGGTTATTTTGGCTGCCGCAATGAAGACGGCACGTTCAGCCCGGAGAAGTTCGCCACCAACGCGCGCGACCCGCAGGTGAAGATGATCGAGATCAAACTCAGCCAGGGTGCCAAACCCGGCCACGGCGGCATGTTGCCCGGCCCCAAGGTGACGATTGAAATCGCCACCGCGCGCGGCGTGGCGGCGGGCGTGGACTGCATTTCACCGGCGTCGCACAGCGCTTTCAAAACCCCCGTCGAGATGATGCGCTTCATCGCCAAACTGCGTGAGTTGTCGGGCGGCAAACCGACCGGCTTCAAACTCTGCATCGGCCACCCGTGGGAGTGGTTCGCCATGGTCAAGGCCATGCTCGTCACCGGCATCACGCCCGATTTCATTGTGGTGGATGGCGCGGAAGGTGGCACCGGCGCGGCACCGCTGGAATTCACCGACCACGTCGGCGCGCCCCTGCAAGAGGGCCTGCGCTTGGTCCACAACACGTTGCGCGGCGTCGGCCTGCGGGATCGCATCAAGGTCGGCTGCGCCGGCAAAGTGATCAGCGCCTTTGACATCACCCGCATGATGGCGCTGGGCGCCGACTGGTGCAACAGCGCGCGCGGTTTCATGTTCGCCTTAGGCTGCCTGCAAGCCCAAACCTGCCACACCGGCCACTGCCCCACCGGCGTGACCACGCAAGACCCGGTGCGGCAAAAAGCCCTGGTGGTACACGACAAAGCCGAGCGTGTTTACAACTTCCACAATCAAACCATGCATGCGCTGAAAGAGCTGGTGCAGGCGGCCGGCGTGGCGCACCCTGAACAGATCACCGCCCACCACATCGTGCGCCGGGGCAGCGACCAAAAAGTGCAGTCCCTGGCGCAAGCGTTGCTCACTCAGATGCCGGATCGCGCGCTGCTGGAAAGTGATTTGCAAGCCCTGCCCGCGATCTTCCGCCAGACCTGGCCGCAGGCTTCGGCGGAGAGTTTTTTGTTGCCGGTGGAGCGGCAGGGGGTGCTGGTGGGGTGATCTGACTTTAAGTCGCACCAGATTTAGCGCTTTTATGTCACTCCTATTTATATAGCAAACTATGCAATAAAAACGTGACTTAGATGCCGGTTTATTCTCAACGATTGCACGAAGCCGTCGGAATTTGTAAAATCACCCCATTTTGGGTATGTTTGATTGACGAGCCCGCCTTTGGTTTTGGCGGTGAGTTGGCATAGGGAACACTGGCCGTTTAGGGCGCTTTCGAATGACAGGCTGCTGGCCGCCAGCCAGGCGCCCAACGGCCAGTGCCCCGAGATTCATCCGCAATCAAGCAAAAACTAACCCACCTCAGCAAACAACTGCACCGCGCTGATCTCAAGCGCCACGCTGGCCAGCGCCACGGTTTCGCCGCTGGCAAACGGGTGCAGCACCCACAGGCCGTCTGCGCCTTTGCGGTAACAATCGGTGGCGCGGGTGTCCAAATCCACCAGCACGTATTCCTGCAAGCTGGGCAGGGTCCGGTAATAGCCGAACTTCAAGCCCCGGTCATAGGCCGCCGTGCTGGGCGAGAGGATTTCGATGATCAATTTGGGCTCGGACTTGATCAGCGCATTGGCTTGGTCTAGCGGGCTGCAGGTCACCATCACGTCTGGATAGAAATATTGGTTGGTAGGGGCCACGTTGAGCTTCATGCCGCTCATGTAGGTGCGGCACGGACTGCCGCTGAGGTGTTGGCGCAGGGCAAACGAAAAATTCATCGCGGCTGTCACGTGGCGGTCTTCCGCCCCAGCCCGGGCGAACACTTCGCCGCCATGGAATTCATGGCGCTCGGTCTGCGCCGCTTCCCAAATCAGGTACTCGGTGGCGGAAAAAATGGTCTTTGGCACGGCGTGTCCCACGGCGATCTCCAGCGAGGTGAATCAAGCCCTCATTATGCGGGGGTCGCCACGCCGACGTGCGCGACCGATGCCAGTTGGCCCGGTCTTTGCGTTGGCTCAGTTATGGACAAAGCTCTGCGTTGGCGGGAAGTTATTTGTTGCCAGTGGAGCGGCAGGGGGTGCTGGTGGGGTGATCTGACTTTAAGTCGCACCAGATTTAGCGCTTTTATGTCACTACTATTTATATAGCAAACTATGCAATAAACACGTGACTTGGATGCCTATTTTTTCTCAACGCTTGCACAAAGTCGTTGGAATTTGTCAAATCAACCCTATTTTGGGTATGTTTGCTTGGAAACTCCTTGTTTGGTTTTGGCGGTAAGTTGGCCTCTGGGACACTGGCAATTTGGCGCGCTTTCGGATGAGAGGCCGCTGGCGGCGGTTGATTTGGGGTTGTTGGAGCCGGCGGCAACCGTGGTCACCGTCTGCTCCGTCAATGCGGTATCAAAACACCCTTTCTGGCTTTCGTTTGTCCCCCGGTTCCGCCAGCGAAAAAAGTGTCGAAAACTTTTACACCCGTCCCGATGCTAGAAATCAAAACGTCGCTAAGCATTTGTTTTTGAACAACAATTGAACTGTGGCGCGAATTTTGCTAAATGCTCCGTAGCCGAGGGGGTTTCGTGTCTGCCACCCCGTGTGCTGCAGCGCAATATTTTTCTTTAACTGGGGGAATCCACATGGGCAAATCGCTTAGTTTATTGATGTCCTGGAAACCACTGCTTGCTTTTTACATCCTGGGGGCGCTGCTCGCCTCGCCGGTTGCCGCAGTTCCCGTCAACGTAACCGCAGGGAAGGCTGTGACGTCGACGGGCGCTATCGGGGTGATCAGCGCCGCAGGCTTACTGGCTGGCTGGGGCGACTCCACCACCTTTCCACCGGCGCCACTCTCCAGCCTGGTAGATGGCGTCTATCGTCCGGAAGGCACGTATTGGCAGGACGGCACGGTTTGGTGGGACGAGCGCAACGCCGGTTCGGCCAACAACATCATCGAGATCGATCTCAACGGCCTATTCCTGATCAGCTTTCTTTCGATCCAGGCGGATAACAACGACTTCTATGGAATTTCTGTGCGAGACCAGTTTGGCGTCTGGTCAGGATTCGTGAACGCTAACGTGTTCGGTGGACCTGGCATGCGCGAAAGAGCCGGTGGCTTCGCCCCTTTTGAGGCCACGGGGTTTCGCATTGATGCCTTCGCCGGCGATGAGTATTACGCGTTGTCCGAGTTCCGGGCGATGGGTGAGGCGGTGCCGGAGCCGCCATCTGTGGCGCTGCTAGGCGTCGGGCTTCTGGGGTTGGCGGCCTTGCGTCGCCGCAAGAAAAGTTGATGGCTCTGCGCCTACATAAATCCGACCTGAATGTTCGGATTTATTGGGCTGTTGAGGATGAGAGTCAAGTCTTTGGTCATCGCACCATCTCATGAGACGACGCCACTGACCGAAGCATTCAGGGAGCGGGCCGCGTGACCGTGTTTTGATCCATATTCACCGCCGTGCCTGCCAATAACCTGCCGTCTACCGATGCGCCCGTTTTGAGGGTGATCGAGGTTTGCGAAAGGATGACCCCTTTAGATTTAGAGGTGGTTCCAAGATCTGCGGCACCGAAGGTCGCCCAGTAAATATTCTTGGGCAGCGCGCCACCTGCGAGGATGACCTGCACGCCTGAACTCACCGTCAGGCCCTGCGCTATCTGGAATATCCAAACATCGTTGGGTCCACCGGTCAGCGTGACATTGGTGGGAATCAATACGCCAGTGCCCCATTTGTAGGTGGCTGGGCCCAGATTCAGGCCACCAAGATTGCCAGCGCCCAGTTCGGTGTAGTCCGGCGCACGTGAGTTGGCGTCGGTGTAGGCGGCTCCTTTGGCCCCGATGGCTGCGGTCAGCCGAACCGGATCAACGACGGTGCATGGAAGCGGCCCCGTGTTATTGACGTCGTAAACAACGCCAGTGACTTGTGCGCAAGTTAAACCAATCCCCGCCCCCGTTGCAGGGCTCAAGCCGACATCGCCCGTAATAGCGGAAGTCGGCACGTTTGTGATCGCTGACTCTGCCAAGATCGCAAAATTTCCAGCAGCACCGAGATTGACGGGCGCCGGACCTTTTCCTGCGCCACTGGTGCCTGCCCCTGCACCCGGTACCGTGGGTATGCTCGTTGCAACACCGGGTGCGTTGCCACCGCCACAGGCGGCCACAGCCACAACCAGCGCCGATGCCACAAACCATTCACATGGTTTGATTGCATTTTTGAAATTAATCATCGTCATTCCTTTTAAGCGGAGCCGTAAGACACGGCGAGTGGCCGAACCCCTGCAGGCACGGCCTGAGGCACTGCAGCGAAAGGAACTCCCCCAGTTTTTTTCCGAGTCAACCTCGGGTCAATCAATGCCGAGCCACCCGCTACGAGAACCATCCTGCGCCTTAGCGGGCTGCGTATCTGTTGGATACCGCACATACGGGGTGTCTCAACGCTTATCGATGGAGAACGCGTTGTTGAGGCTCGAAACACGCGCCCGAATCAGCGCACGCTTGTGTAAGGGGTTGATTTAAATGATAGCAATCTGCGCAACAACCCCGAGACCCAGAAGCCGTTTTTTCATACAAAGCACAGCGTTGTCTTTGCTCAACAGCATCGCCTGGTGCGCCACAGCGAGGTCGATGAATTTCTGGTCGTCGGGGTCTTTGCATGCCACCGGGGCTTTGTCCGCAACCGGCTCCAGGCGTGCCCCTTGGTCGAATTGCGTGAGCACGGATTCGGCGGAGATTTTGTAGAAGCCGAGTTTCAGCACGATGTGCGGGTAGGCGAGCACGCGCGCCAGCTCGTCGCGCATCATGGGCGTGGCGATCCACTGGAATGTGCCCGACGCCAGACTTGATTTGATGGCGCTGGCGGCTGGATCGTTGAAGACAAACATGTCCAGGACGATGTTGGTGTCCAGCACCACTGGCTTTGCTTCACTCAATTGACGCGCTCTCTGGCGGAGCCTTTGATCAAGTCGAACTTGAACAGACGGCATTCGATGGGGCCGTTCCACATGGGCACTTTGCGGCTTTCTTTCAAGCGCATCTTGCCGGGCATTTTCAAGTCTGGCGTGAGCATCCAGGCCGTCCAGCCGCTGAAGTTTTTCTTCCAGTGGGAAGCGAGTTGGGGGAAGAAGTCGCCGCCGTCGTCTGTGTGGGCCAATTCACGGGCGCCAAATTGGCCAGCTTGTTCGCCCGCCACGCCCGCCACGGCAATGCGCTCTCCATACGGCGGGTTGAGCAGCATGACGCCCGCCGTGGGGGTGGGCGGCAAACGCTGCAAGGCGTCGCCGCCGCGAAACTCGACGCTCGCGGCCACACCGGCGCGTTCGGCGTTGCGCTCTGCAAAATCAACCATGCGGTGGGCCACGTCACTGCCAAACACGAGCCCAGGTCTCGCAAGTTGAGCGTGAGCAGCTGCATTTTTTATAGCGGCCCAGACGTGCGGTTGAAACGGCAACATCTTCTCAAAAGCGAACTGGCGCAGCAAACCGGGCGCGATGTTGCAGGCGATTTGCGCGGCTTCTATGGCGATCGTGCCGCTGCCGCAACACGGGTCGTAAAAGGGCGGCAGCGGCTCGCCCTTGCTCGCCGCGGCTTCCAGCGCTTCGGGCCAGCCACTGGCGGCGATCATCGCGGCCGCAAGTGTTTCTTTGAGCGGTGCGTCGCCTTTGTCTTCGCGCCAGCCGCGTTTGAAAAGCGGCTCCCCCGAGGTGTCGAGGTAAAGCGTGCAGGTGTCGGTGGCCAGGTGGGCGTAAATGCGGATGTCAGGCCAGCGGGTGTCGACGTCGGGGCGCACGCCGCCGGCTTTGTCGCGGAAGCGGTCACACACGGCGTCTTTGATCTTCAACGCGGCAAAGTTCAGGCTGGTCAGTGGGCTGTGTTGTGCCGTCACTTCAATTTTGATGCTCTGGCGTGGCGTGAACCAGATTTCCCACGCCACCTCGCTGGCGGCGCGGTACAAGTCTTGCTCATGGCGGTATTGCGTGTGCGAGAGTTGCACCAGCACGCGCTGCGCCAGGCGGCAATGCAGGTTGAGCAGCAGGGCGTCACGCCAGGAGGCCCGCACCTGCACGCCGCCGCGTTGTTTCACAGCGTCAGACGCGGGCAGGCCGGTGATGCGCAGCACCTCGGGCAACAAGTAGTCTTGCACGCCAGCGGCGCAGGGCAAAAACAGCGCGAGCTGGTTCATGGGGGCTTTCAGGGTAGGCGTCGATTTTAAGATCGAACACTGCCGGTTGTCGGTGTTTGTCCCACGCTGTGCAAACGCGGGATTTGTGCCATAAAGCAGCCTGGCACACATGGAGCACCACACGCATGACCAAGCTCGCGACATCCCGTTCAGCCCCCGGCATTTCAAAACGCAAGGCCTTGGCTTTGATTGCCGCCAGCGCATTGCCTGGCCTACCCATGATGGCCAGCGCGCAATCCGGCGCTTGGCCGAACCGCCCGGTGCGCATCGTCTTCCCCACTGGCCCCGGCGGCGCGAACGACGCCATCTTGCGGGTGATTTCCGTCAAGCTGCAAGACATTTGGAAGCAGCCGGTGGTGATTGATTTCAAAGCCGGTGCGGGCATCATCATCGGCACCGACCACGTGGCCAAGTCGGCGCCGGATGGCTACACACTGGGCATTGCCTTCGGCGCGTTGATGAGCACGCACATTTTGCAAGGGCACAAGTTGCCTTATGACACGCTCAAAGACGTGACCGGCGTCACCGAGATTGGCAACACGCCGTTTGGCCTGTACGCGCACCCGTCATTCGCGCCCAACACCGTGGCCGAAATCGTCGCTTGGGCCAAAGCCAACCCAGGCAAACTCGATTTCACCGCCACGCCGACCACCGGCGCTTCACACTTGGCTGGCGAGTTGTTGAATACCATGGCCGGCATCAAGATGACGCACATCGCCTACCGCGCGTCCGGCCCTTCGCAGGTGGACGTGCTCAGTGGCCGCGTGCCTTTGTGGTTTTCGTCTATCGGTGAGGAATTGAAGAACATTGTGGCCAACAAGCAACTCAAGGCCATCGCCACCACAGGTTCGCAGCGCAGCGGCAATTTCCCCAACACGCCGACGATTGCCGAAACGCTGCCGGGCTTCAACGTGGTGGGCATTTTGGGCATCATCGCGCCCTCGGGCATTCCGCGCGAGGTGCGGGCGAAGATCAGCG
>JANOYE010000374.1:0-25412 GCA_031428695.1 Rhodoferax sp.
CCTGCACATAACGGGGCGAAGCGTCAGCCACCGCAATCGAATAACGCAATGCGCCGTCAGCGCCGGGCCAACTGCGCAGCACGCTGCCGTCTTCGGCGAGCACCATCACGGTGTCGCTGGCGCCGCCCTGGGGCAAAGGCGGCAGGGGAAAGGCCAGGTCAAGTGCGATGAGCACCAACAAACCGCCTGCCAACACCGCTATGCGCCGACGCCATTGGTTGGCGCACCGAGCGGCAACCGAAGTAAGGGCCTGCATAGTGAACCAGCCTCTTTTGGGTTTATTTGGCCCGTGGGTCCATCACCACGATATCCGGCTCGGCCTTGCCAACGCCACGCAGCTCAGGCCGGTACATGTCTTCCGCAAAGGGCGCGGGCACCACATACTTGCCTGGGGTGACGACCCGCAACAGGTAGAACAAATCAATCTTCTGGCCGCTGAGCTCCACGGCCGCGACGAAACGGTCGTCGCGGTACTCGCTGTATTTGATGCGCGTATCTTTTTGCGCCTCGCCGAGATTGACGCCATCCACACTGAAATCGGCGGCGCGCGCGCCTTGGCTCAGGTTCAAGTTCTCCACCTCCATGCCCGCCGGAATGCGTTCGACCACCAGGGCGTCTTTGATGCGCTGTTTCGCCGACACCCGCAGGCGCACCAGCAACGTGTCGCCCGCCTTGAACTGGCGTGTGGTCAATGCCGTGCCCGCGCTGCTCCACCAACTGCGCTCGATGCTGATGCGGTCTTCACGCGGCGCCAGCGGCTTGGTGGGATACCCCTCCACCGCCACTTCGGCAAAAAGAACGGCGCTGCTGCGATTCGTCACACTCACTCCTCGGCGCAGAGCGGCCACGTCAAAACTGCGCTGCTCGCTGGTTTTGCTGGTGAGGGTGTCGCTCTCTTTGCCGCTCTGAACCGTGGCGCTCCACGGCGCTGCGGTGTCGCCCCCGGCCGCCCTGGCCGCCAAAAACAGGGCAAGTCGCTCTTGCGTGGAGTAATAAGAGCGCTGGTCGAATTCGCCAGCCAATTCCATCATCAAATTTTCACGTTTGGCGTGGGTGACTTGGTGCCGGTGCAGCAGGGCATAAGCCATGGCGTGATCCCGCAGGCGCGAGCCATAATCGCCCAGCCATTCATTCCAAGAATTTTGACCAGTGGCGGCGGCTGGGTTGATGCCCCAGGCCAGCGCCAACGCCTGGTCAATCGCCACCTTCGCCCGCGCCTCGTCGCCCATGAGTTTGAGGGCCAGGCCCAAATGCACCAACGCCAAAGGCGAACGCGCATTGCCGCGATGTTCGTCGTGCAAAGTGCGAAGCGTGGCCAAGGGCGCTTTTTGCTCACGCGCCAAGATGTAGCCGGCGTGGGCCGCTTCGGACAACCGTTGGTGCGCCATGCGCACGACTTCGACTTCGCGGAAATCGCTCAAATTGCCCTGGGCGTCACGGCGCAAAACTGCCGGTGGTTTGGTTTGCAAACCGGGCGCGCGTTGAAACTGCTCCAGCAAGGCGGCAGAGGCGCGCCGGTGCATGTCCGCAGGCACAGCAAAACCAGCATCACGCGCGTCTTGCAAGAAACCCGTGACGTAGGCGCTCAGCCAGGCTTCGTACGGGCTGGTTGAACTCCACAAGCCAAATCCGCCAGCCTGTTGTTGCATGCCGGACAAACGCGCGAAAGCGCTGTCCAGGCGTTTCGCACGTTCCTCCCGCGTCACCGGTTTCATGCCGTAAGCCAGGGCACCGGCTTCGTCAATGAACACCAGCGGATAAGCGCTGCTGGTGGTTTGCTCCAGGCAGCCATAGGGGTACATCAGCAAACCCTGCACGGCGCTGCGCACGTCGATGGGCGGTTTGTTCGAGAGGCTCAGGTTGACGCTGGCGGAACCCGCCCACAAGGCATCTGCCGCGTTGGCATCGAGCTTGAAAGTGGCGTCTGGCTCAATGCGCACCCGGCGCACTTCGCGCACCAGGGGGGTTGGCGGCTGCACCTGCAGCGCGGCCTCGCGCACCACTTTGATCTTGCCCGCAGTGACGGTGAGTTTGATGGGCGCGAGTCCAAAAGCGTCGGTGGCTTCGGCGGTGAATTGCAGAATTTTGCGTTGTTTGTCAGCGAGTTTGATGGGCGCGTGTTTGCCGGTGATGCGCAGGGGCGGCGCCGCTTCGATTTGCACGCTGACCTCTTGCGGCGCGCCGGAAAGATTCGTCACATCCAGCGCAATGGTGGCGCTGTCGCCCGGCGCGATGAAACGCGGCATGGACAACTCGGCGACCAGGGGCGCGGCCACCACCATCTCGGCGTCGGCGCTGGCATAACGCTCGGCCGTGCTGGCCACGGCCATCAGGCGCAGCGTGCCGTTGAAATCGGGCAGCGCCAGGTTGATGGTGGCTTCGCCCGAGGCGTCCAGCTTCACCGGGCCGCTGAACACATCGACCAGGCGCACCTTGCGCGGCAGGCTTTGCGTGTCGCGTTTGCTGGCGTCGCCGCCAAAACGCTGCTTGGCCACGGTGCCGTCCATTTTTTCGATGAGTTTTCCATACAAATCCAACAAGTCCGCGTCGTAACGGTGTTTGCCGAAGAAAAAGTCTTGCGGATTGGGCGTGGGGTAACGCGTGATGTTGAGAATGCCGACATCCACCGCGCTGAGTGTGACGATGGGCGCACCCCCTGCCACCGGTTTGCCTGCTGCGTCGGTCAGTCGAATCTTCACCGGCACACTTTGTTCCGGCGTGGTTTTGGCGGGGGCACTGATCGCCAACTTGAGTTTGCGGTCCTCACGCGCCAGCGGCAAATGCGCCAGGCCTAAGGCCCGCGCGGGCGTGACACGTTCACCCTGGCTGCCGGGGCGAAACGCCACGACGCCGATGTACAGGTCATGCCGGTTCCAGGTGGCATCGACCGGGATTTCAATTTGCGTGCCGGAGGTTTTCACCGCCACGCGCTTCTGGTAAAGCACCTTGTCGCCCTCTACCGTCACCAGCGCTTCGCCGTCGTGCGGCGGCGTGATGGTGAGGCGCGCCTTGTCGCCGGCTTTGAACGGCGCGCCTTCTAGCTTGAGCGCCACGCGATCCGGCCGGTTGCCCACGTCATCCGCGTCTTGCGCGCCCCAACCGGCGTAGAAGCGGTACCGCGCGGTTTGGCGGGTTTCCACGTCAAGCACTTCGATGCGGTAACGGCCCCAGCCGACCGGCACCACGATCTTCGCGCGCGCCGCCAAGCCCAGGGTTCGGGCCTCGGCGATTTCTTCTTCGACGTTGTAACCGCTGGTCCAGCCGCGGTTGTCGTCATAACGCCAGTACCAGCGGCGGTCTTCGCGCACCAGCTTGACTTGCAGCTCTTTGGCCGGCGCAAACTTGCCATCCGCCGTGACACGTGTCAGCTCGAACTCAGCCAAACCGCCTTCTTGCGCCACATCGCGGTCAAACAGGGGCCGCAAGCCGACCAACGCCGAGGCCGGCCACCAGACACGCTCGATCGACCGCACCACCGGCCGGCCACCCGACTCCAACAAGCTGAAACTGGCGCGCACCACCATCGGCGACTTGCGCTCGGCGGTGTCCACCGGCACGCTGACTTCCGCTTTGCCCGCTTCATCCAGCGCGCTTTCCGGCAACTCCTGCCGCTTCTTGGCTGCGTCGTCGTCGAAGTCGCCGAAGATGAACCCTGGCCAGGCCTGCGGCAAGGCAATCCGTTGGCGCTCGGTGGCCACGCTGCCCAACAGGCGGTTGCCGCTGGCCGGCGCGCCATACAGGTAATTGCCCTCCACCGCCACGTCCATCGCCGCCCCACCCTTGAGCACAGCGGTGTCCGCCTTCAGGTCCAGCTTCATGCGTTCGGGCAAAAATTCTTCGACCTGAAAACTCCAGGCGGTATCAGGCCGCTTGGCAGCAGGGTCAACCCGGGCCTCCAGCAACCAGCGCCCGGTGGGGGCGTTGGCCGGCAGGTTCAGCGTCTGTTGGTAGTAGGCCGTGCCGGTGGCTACGGGGCGCACGAGTTGGGTGGACACTCGCTCGCCGTCCGGGCGCTTCAAAACCAGCGTCAGCGGCAGCGCGCCCGTGGCGGGCGCGGGCAGCGGCTTGCCGTCGGCGTCGCGCGCCAACACCGACACGGTGAACTCTTCGCCCGGGCGGTACAGGTCACGCCCGGCATAGACAAACAACTTCTGGTTGCGCGACGGGTGGCCGCCGACGTCGAATTCCGACAAATCCAGCGCCGGGTCGCGCAGCGCGATCACCGACATCTCTTTGCCCCGCCGCGCCACCACGGCGCGCGCTTTGTCGCTGGCACCCGTGAACACCGCGTGGCCGTCGCCATTGGTGCTGGCTTGGGCCAGGGACTTGCCGGCTTCGTCGATCAAACTCAACTCCACCGAACGAATCGCCTCGCCACTTTTCAAGGACGTGGCAAACACATCCGTCTGGCCGGCATGGCGCCGCACATGCAGGCCAATGTCGGTGACATAGAAATAAGTGACCTGGTAGTCCCAGCCAAAACGCCCCGGCGGGTTCATCACAGCGACGTAAATGCCGGGCTCTTGCAGCTCCTTGATTTTCTCAACCGGCAAATAACTCACATTGCGGCGGTCTTTGCGCTCGTCTGTGGCGAATCGGCCCATATAAACGCTGGTGGACAACTCGCGCAACTGGTCGAGTTGGTAGCCGCCCACCGTGCCTTTGAGCTTGCGCGCCGGGTCGTTGTAGCCGCCGTCGTAAGACTCTTCTTCTTCGCTGCTGCCGGCCGCCGTGGTAGCGCGGCGTTCGCGGCGGCCGCCCACCTGTTCCAGAAAGGCCGGCAGCGCCGCCGACTCAATGCGCAAAAACTGCACATCGACTTCTGGCGTGTTGACGGTGACGACAGGCAGGCCGCCGTTTTGGCCCGCAGGCAACACCACGCCCCGGCTGGCGAAGTAGAACGATACCGGCATCGCCTCGCTTTTGACTTCGCATTTGGCCGCCGTGGCCAGCTTGGGCCCAGCGACTGACACCAGCGCCTCTGACAACGCGATGCGGTAGGTGCGCTGCGGTGTCACATAGGGCAAATACAACATGCGCGGGTTGTCGCCCAGCACCCAACGGGCTTCCACGGGTTTGGCGGATTCCGGCTTGTCGCCTTCGCTGGCCTGCAACAACTTGCCCCAGTCTTGCGAGCGGGCCAGCGGCTGGGTGAAACTCAAGGCGATGGCGGGTGAGCCGTCAAACAGGCGCGCCTTGCAGTCGACAAAAGAGAAGGCCTGGGCAGAGCCGATTTCGGCCCGGTTGGCGCCAAGCCCGCCGCTGGGAGCGCGTGAGTCGCCTGAGTTGCGAGCGTATTGCCACCAGCCTGCCGCACCTGCAAGGGCAGCCAGCGCCAGAACAGCCGCCAGAATCGATTTATTGCGCGTGGCCATGCGGCGCCTCTCCCAAAATTTGAAATTAAATTGATTCTAGTGTTCGCGCTGTCTGCATCGCGCGCAGAGCAGGTGCGGGGCCCTCCAGTATCATCCGCGCCATGCGTGTCAAACTCATGAGCTGGTTCCTGCTGGGCTTGATCCGAATCCTCACAGGCGCGCAGGCGCGCTGGGTGGGCTGCCCACCCAAGGCCGAGCAGCGCATCTACTTCGCCAACCACCAAAGCCACGCCGATTTGATCTTGATCTGGGCCGCTCTGCCGCGCGAGCTTCGTTCCATCGTGCGCCCCATCGCCGCCAAAGACTACTGGACCAAAACACCGTTGCGCGAGTGGATCACCACGGCCGTGTTCAACGCGGTGTATGTCTCGCGCGAGCGCAGCGCCGGCGAAGACCCGCTGGAGCCTTTGATTGACGCACTGGAAAAAGGCGACAGCATCATCCTCTTCCCCGAAGGCACGCGCGGCCACGCCGAAGAGCCCGCCGCATTCAAAGCCGGCCTGTACAACCTCACGCTGCGTTTCCCGGACGTGGTGCTGGTGCCAACCTGGATCAACAACGTCCAACGCGTCATGCCCAAGGGCGAAGTGGTGCCGGTGCCGGTGTTGTGTTCGGTGACGTTCGGCGCGCCCATCCAACTTGAGGCGGGCGAAGATCGCCGCGCCTTTCTGGAGCGGGCGCGCGGCTGCGTGATCGCCCTGCGCGACGTTTAAACAGGCCCTGCCCCAGCCCATCACCATGTACGTCTACCTGAAAAACCTCACTGCCACGCAGCAAGTTGGCGTGATGTTTGTCATTTTGTTCGGCCTCTTGCTCTTGGCCAGCCTGGCACTGTTTGTTCTGTCGTTGCGCGACCCTGGCGACGCGCACGACGCGGCCGCAGAGAGCGCCGCTGAATCGCGCCGTTACGAGCTGCGCAACATGGAGGGCGTGCTGCGCACCAGCTGGTTGATGATGATTGTCTTTTGGATCGGCTGGATGGCCGGTGAGTGGGTGGCGATCTGGCTCTTCGGCCTGGTGTCGTTTTTCGCCTTGCGCGAGTTTTTGACGTTGTCCCCAACCCGGCGCGGTGACCACCGCAGCTTGGTGTTGGCCTTCTTTGTTGTATTGCCGGCGCAGTACTGGCTGGTGGGCGCCGAGTTCTTCAACCTGTTCACCGTGTTCATTCCGGTTTACGTGTTCCTGGCAATTCCGGTGGTGAGCGCGTTGGCGGACGACCCGACGCGTTTCCTGGAGCGCAACGCCAAGCTGCAATGGGGCATCATGGTCTGCATTTACGGCATGAGCCACGTGCCTGCGCTGTTGCTGCTGGATTTTCCAAACTACGACAAGAAAAATGCCTTCCTGGTTTTCTTCCTGGTGATGGTGGTGCAGATTTGTGTGGTGGTGCAGCACTTTGCCTCACGTTACTTGAAGGCCGCACCGACAGCGCCGAACATCAGCCAGAGTTTCAGCTGGCGCAGCTGGTTGATCGCGCTGTTTGCCGCCGGGGTGGCAGGCGCGGTGTTGTCTGGCATCACGCCGTTCTGGCCGGCTCAGGGCTTCGCCATGGCCGTCGTCGCCTGCGCCGCGGGCACGCTGGGGCACTTTGTCATGAAGGCGCTGAAGCGGGACCGCGGCATTCTGAGCTGGGGTGGCCAAATGGCTTCTGTCACCGGGGCGGGCGGGCTGCTGGACCGCGTGGACGCCTTGTGTTTTGCGGCGCCGGTGTTTTTCCATTCTGTGCGGTGGTACTTTGACTTGTGAACGCGTCGCTCCTGATTTGTTGATACCCATGTTAATATTTAACCCGAGTTCAACGGAAAACAGAAGATTATTGGAAAAATCAGCCTCTAAGTCACGTAAAATATATCTAGTTAGCTATTATAGTTATAGCAACTCCCGAGGCTCGCTCATCCGATGAGAATCCTCGGCATCGACCCCGGGCTGCGCACCACCGGCTTTGGCGTGATCGACGCGCACGGCAGCGATCTTTCCTACATTGCCAGCGGCACCATCAGCACCACCCACCTTGACAAAAGCCAGTTGCCCGAGCGGCTGAAGGTTCTGTTTGACGGCGTGCGCGAGGTGATGGCGCGTTACGCGCCCGATGAATCGTCGGTCGAGATTGTCTTCGTCAACGTCAATCCCCAAAGCACTTTGTTGCTTGGCCAGGCGCGCGGCGCCTGCATCACAGCACTGGTGTCCGCTGATTTGGCCGTGCACGAATACACCGCGCTGCAAATGAAACAGGCCGTGGCCGGTTATGGCCGCGCGGACAAAACGCAGATTCAGGAGATGGTCAAACGCCTTTTGCATCTACCCGGCCTGCCCGGCAAAGACGCCGCTGATGCGCTGGGCCTGGCGATCACCCACGCCCATGCCGGCAAGGCGATGGCGCGGCTGGCGGCGGCGAAGGGTTTTGGCGCGGCGCCGGGAACCTTCGCCGCAAAGAAATCCTACCGCGCCGGTCGCAGCGGCTAGGCTCTATTTGCTTCCCCAGTCGATTTGCTCAAGAACCAAGACAGCAAAGAAGACAAAAGCAGCGACCAAGGTCCATTTCAAGATCGAGAGGCCCCAATTCTTGTACCTGGCCTGCCCGGTGCCGGCGTAAAACGCGAAGGAAATGGCTGAGCCCAGCAGCAGCAGCAGGATGAGCCAGCGGATCAGCAACATGGTGGTGCCACTACCAGATCTACCCGGCCTACCAGGCGCGGGCCAATTGACCAAACCCGCTGGGCGCGAGTTTGTCGTCTTCGAAGGTGACCACTTCCCAGGCATCGGTGCGCGAAAGCAGTTCACGCAGCAGCCGGTTGTTCAGCTCATGGCCGGAGCGAAAGGCGCTGTAGGCGGCCAACAGCGGTTTGCCCAGCATGTGCATGTCGCCCATGGCGTCAAGGATTTTGTGTTTGACGAACTCGTCGTCGTAACGCAGGCCACCGGCGTTGAGCACTTTGTAGTCATCCATGACGATGGCGTTGTCCAGGCCGCTGCCCAGCGCCAAGCCGTTGACGCGCATGGTTTCTACGTCTTTGGTGAAGCCGAAGGTGCGGGCGCGGGCGATGTCGCGCGAATACGAATCTCGGCTCATGTCGAACTCGAATCTTTGGCCGGTGGAGTCAACCGCCGGGTGGTCGAAGTCAATCTCGAAATTGAGCTTGTAGCCGTGGTACGGGTCCAACCGCGCCCAACGCTCATTGGCGCCCGACCCCGCACGCGCTTCAACTGGCTGGGTGACCCGAATGAAGCGGCGCGGCGCATTTTGAAACTCAATGCCCGCGCTTTGCAACAGGAAGACAAAGGAAGCGGCTGAGCCGTCAAGGATTGGAACCTCTTCGGCGGTGATGTCCACGAACAGGTTGTCCACGCCCAAACCGGCGCAGGCGGACATCAGGTGCTCCACTGTTGACACGCGCGCACCGCCATTGGCGACGCGCGTGGCCAGGCGGGTGTCGGTGACCGACGTGGCCGACATCGGAATGTCCACCACGTGGGGCAAATCAACACGGCGGAAAACGATGCCGGTGTCGGCAGGCGCCGGCCGCAGCGTCAGTTCCACCCGTTGCCCGCTGTGCAGGCCCACCCCCACCGCCTTGGTGAGGGATTTGAGGGTGCGTTGTTTGATCACGGGTCTATTTTAATTGAGGCCTGTTTTTCGACGGGCCGCCCCTAGAAAAACGCGGCCCCCTCGGGGGGCAGGGAGCCACACGCAGTGGGCGACCGTGGGGGCCAGTTTTTCCGCCAGGCCGCCCCAAGCAAGGCGCAGCCCCCTCGGGGGCAGCGGCCCGCGAAGCGGTGGAGCGTGGGGGCAACATCAATCCGCCTGCTTCCTCAGAAACGCGGGGATCTCGTAATCATCCATGCCGCCGCTTGACAACGCATCGACCTTTGCGGCTGCGGAGGTGCGGCCGCGCCACACTGCCGGCGTGCCCATGCTGCCGTAATCGGGTTGCGCGCTCATCAGCGGCGATGGTTGAGCGACTGCGCCACTGCTGGCCACATTGGTCAGGGTGGGCACATGGAAAGGCACGTTGTCGGTGCCGGTTCGCAACACCTGCAGGGGCGGCGCAGTGCGGCGCATGCCCTGACGTGATAGGCCGGTGGCAACCACGGTGACACGGATGTCCTCGCCCAGGCTGTCGTCATAGGCGGTGCCGTAAATCACCTGCGCATCGGGCGCGGCGTAAGCGCGGATGGTGTTCATGGCCAAGCGCGACTCGGCCAGCTTCAAAGAGCCTTTGCTGGCCGTGATCAGCACCAACACGCCTTTGGCGCCGGAGAGATCCACACCTTCGAGCAGCGGGCACGCAACCGCCTGCTCAGAGGCGATGCGGGCGCGGTCCGGGCCACCGGCCATGGCCGTGCCCATCATCGCCTTGCCGGGCTCACCCATCACCGTGCGCACGTCTTCAAAGTCGACGTTCAGCTGGGCAGGCACATTGATGATTTCAGCGATGCCGCCGACGGCGTTCTTCAACACGTCGTTGGCGTGGGCAAACGCTTCGTCTTGGCTGATGTCGTCACCCAGCACATCGAGCAGTTTTTCATTCAGCACGACGATCAGCGAATCCACGTTGGCCTCAAGCTCAGCCAGGCCGACATCGGCATTGGCCATGCGCCGGCCGCCTTCAAACTCAAATGGTTTAGTGACGACGCCCACCGTGAGGATGCCCATCTCGCGCGCCACGCGGGCGATCACCGGCGCCGCGCCCGTGCCCGTGCCGCCACCCATGCCGGCGGTGATGAAGAGCATGTGCGCGCCGTCGATCGAGGCCCGGATGTCTTCAATGGCCTGCTCGGCGGCGTCGCGGCCCTTGTCGGGTTTGCTGCCCGCGCCCAGGCCGGTTTTTCCGAGCTGGATGGTCTTATGCGCGGCGCTGCGGCTCAGCGCCTGCGAGTCGGTGTTGGCGCTGATGAATTCGACGCCCTGTACACCGCGCTCGATCATGTGTTCCACGGCGTTGCCGCCGCCCCCGCCGACCCCGATCACTTTGATCTGGGTGCCCATGTTGAAGGCCGCTTCCTCAATCATTTCAATGCTCATGTGATTCTCCAAAAAATGCAGTTGCCTAAAAATTGTGTCTCGTTGTTGTTGCTGTCAGCTCATGAGGGCGGGCCGGTGCACCGCCATCGTTCGGGTGCATTTCCGGGCGGCCCAACAGCAGCAGTCAAGTTGATTTTTTTCATCGTTGTGCCCTAAAAATTTCCAACGAACCAGTCTTTGACCTGGCCAAAGGCAGTTTTGACTGAGCCGTTTTTCTGCGCCACCTTCATGCCGCGCAAGCGGGAGAGGCGGGCTTCTTCAAGCAAGCCCATCACCGTAGCGGCGCGATGCTGGGCCACCATGTCAGAAAGCGAGCCGGTGTACTTGGGGACGCCCCGGCGCACCGGTTTGAGGAAGATGTCTTCGCCCAGCTCCACCATGCCAGGCATCACACAGCTGCCGCCCGTGAGCACGATGCCGCTGGAGAGCACTTCTTCAAAGCCCGAGCTGCGGATCACCTGTTGCACCAGCGAGAAAATTTCTTCGACCCGAGGCTCGATCACACCCGCCAGCGCTTGGCGGCCCAACATGCGCGGGCCCCGGTCACCCAGGCCCGGCACTTCAACCTGCGTGTCAGGGTCGGCCAACAACTGCTTGGCGCAGCCGCTTTCCACCTTGATGTCTTCAGCATCTTTGGTAGGCGTGCGCAGGGCCATCGCGATGTCGCTGGTGATAAGGTCTCCCGCAATCGGAATCACCGCCGTGTGGCGAATGGCGCCGTTGGTGAAGATGGCAAGGTCGGTGGTCCCGGCGCCAATGTCAACCAGCGCGACACCCAACTCACGCTCGTCTTCGGTCAACACCGACAAGCTGCTGGCCAGTGGGTTGAGCATCAGCTGCTCGACCTCCAGACCGCAGCGGCGCACGCATTTGATGATGTTTTCGGCAGCGCTTTGCGCACCGGTGACGATATGCACTTTGGCCTCTAAGCGAATGCCGCTCATGCCAATCGGCTCTTTCACATCCTGCCCGTCAATCACAAATTCCTGCGGCTCCACCAGCAGCAGGCGCTGGTCGGTGGAGATATTGATCGCCTTGGCGGTTTCCACCACCCGCGCCACATCGGCCTGGGTGACTTCGCGGTCCTTGATGGCCACCATTCCGCTGGAGTTGATGCCCCGGATGTGGCTGCCGGTAATGCCTGTGTAAACGCGCTGGATCTTGCAGTCGGCCATCAACTCGGCCTCTTTGAGCGCCTGCTGGATGCTTTGCACTGTGGCGTCAATGTTCACAACGACGCCACGTTTGAGGCCGTTGCTGGGCGCAACCCCGAGGCCGGCCAGTTTGAGCTCGCCGTTGGGCATGACCTCGGCCACCACCACCATCACTTTTGCGGTGCCAATGTCCAGGCCAACGACCAGATCCTTGTATTCTTTTGCCATGTTTATTTCCTGCTCATGTCTTGCGTGTCTCTATTTTTTGACGGCGGGCAAAACCGTCGTCGTAACCCCACGCAGCCGAATCGCATAACCGCTTTCATGGCGCAGGTCTGCCGATTCCAGCGCCTCGGGTTTGCGCCCGTGCTGGTCGGCCACTTGGCTGAGGGTTGTGAGAAACCGCTGTGTGCGGGCCCTGACCTCATCGACATTGCCTCGACCCAGTTGGACAACGGCACCGGTGTCGAGGCGCGAGACCCAACCGCCGCGACCCGACAATTCGAGTTGTTCCATTGTCATGTTCAGGTTGTCAAACAGCGGCTGCAAGCTTTGGTAGGCCGCCAGCACCAGTGCCGCTTGGCCGTCGGGCCCCTGAAGTCGCGGCAGGCCATCTCGCTCCACTTCATCCACGTTGGCTTCAAACACTTCGCCGAAACTGTTGACCAGACGGGGTTCGGTCTCTGGCCCCCAATAGGCCACAGCCTCGTGCTCCTTCAGGTTGACATGCAGCCGGTTGGGAAACTCTCGCCTGACCACGGCTCTGCGCACCCAGGGAACGGACTCGAACGCCTGACGTGCACGCGCCAGATCCATGGTGAAAAAGCTGCCTGCCAGCTTTGGAGCCACATTGGCTTTGAGCGTGAGTGCGTTGTTGTGGTTGACGTCACCCGTCACGACAATGCCCGCAATGGCGAACCAGGACGACCGCAAGGCCCAGGACACCGCCGCACCCGCCAAGAGCACGGCGAAGACCGCAAGCAGCACGGCTGCGGTTGCATTGATCAACCGAATGTCCAGCGGCAAAGGCAGGGTCGGGTTCATGGCAAACCAGCCCGAACGGTGGCGGTCAATTGGTAGTCGAGCGCCGCCAGCCCAAGAATGCGCGCGCACAAAGCTTCGTAACTCAGGCCTGCAGCTTTGGCCGACATTGGCACCAATGAATGTGACGTCATGCCGGGCGATGTGTTCATTTCCAGCAGGAAGGGCTTGCGGTCACGCGCGCGAATCATCAGGTCTGCGCGCGCCCACCCCCTGCAACCCAGAGCCCTGTACGCGGCCAGCACGATGCGGGAAATCTCCTGCTCCTCGGCAGCAGGCAAACCGCTGGGGCACTGGTATTGCACAACGTCGGTGAAGTATTTGTTCTGGTAATCGTAGGCGCCCTCGGGCGCCTTGATGCGAATCACCGGAAGCGCGACGGCATCGGCACCGACCCCAATCACCGGGCACGTCACTTCTTCACCCTCAATGAATTCTTCGCACAACACATCGGGGTCGAACCCGGCCGCAACTTTTACAGCGTCTTGCATTTGTGAATATCCGGTAACCTTGCTCACGCCAATCGAAGAACCTTCGCGGGGCGGTTTGACAATCAGTGGCAAACCCAAATCATCCGGCACGGCCACGACCTGCTCTCGGTCTTGTTGGGTGGCACCCAGCAGCACATACCGCGGTGTCGGCAAGCCCGCCTGCAACCAGACGCGTTTGGCCATGACTTTGTCAATGGCGATGCTGGAGGCCATCACACCCGAGCCGGTATAGGGAATGCCCATGAGCTCGAGCGCGCCTTGCACGGTGCCGTCTTCGCCGAAGCGACCGTGCAGCGCGATGAAACAGCGGCTGAAGCCTTCGCGTTTGAGTTCACCCATATCGCGCTCGGCAGGGTCAAACGCATGGGCGTCAATGCCCTGTGACACCAGCGCTTTGAGCACGCCCATGCCTGACATGAACGACACCTCGCGCTCCGCTGATGCACCACCCATCAGCACAGCCACTTTCCCAAAATTTGAACTGGTGTGACTCATTTGTCTTGTCCAATTTCCGAATTATGCTCTGTTTTTTGTAGCATCTGCAACAATTTTGCGGGTATTGCACCGATCGACCCTGCGCCCATGCACAACACCACATCACCCGACCGCGCGTTTTCGAAGATGGCCTGCGGCATGTTGGTGATGTCGTCAACAAACACCGGTTCAACTTTGCCGGCCACCCGCAATGCCCGCGCCAGCGCACGCCCGTCGGCTGCCACAATCGGCGCTTCGCCGGCGGCGTACACCTCAGACAACAGCACCAAGTCCGCCGCGCCGATGACTCTGACAAAGTCTTCAAAACAATCCCGCGTGCGGGTGTAGCGGTGCGGCTGAAACGCCAGCACCAAGCGGCGACCGGGGAATGCGCCGCGCGCCGCTTCCAAGGTGGCCGCCATCTCGACGGGGTGATGCCCGTAATCATCGACCAGCCGGAATTCACCGCCACCCTCGGCCGGCAAGTCGCCGTAACATTGAAAGCGTCGCCCAACGCCCTGGAAACTGGCCAGCGCATTGGCCACTGCTTCATCCGGGACATTGAGCTCAACTGCCACGGCAATGGCTGCCAGCGCGTTCAGCACGTTGTGGCGGCCCGGAAGATTCAATATGACGGGCAAATCCGGCAAGACGACACCATTGCGCCTTTGCACGGTGAAATGCATTTGGCCGCTCATGGCCTCTACATCAACCGCGCGTACCTGGGCACTTTCGTCAAACCCATAGGTGGTGACTGGGCAGGTCACGAGTGGCACGATGTCGCGTACTGCGGCATCGTCAACACACAGGATGGCGGTGCCATAAAAAGGCATGCGGTGCAGGAAATCGACGAAGGCCTGTTTGAGGCGGCCAAAGTCGTGGCCGTAAGTTTCCATGTGATCGGCATCGATGTTGGTCACCACTGCCATCACCGGCAAAAGATTCAAAAACGAGGCGTCTGACTCATCCGCTTCGACCACGATGTAATCGCCCTTGCCCAAACGCGCATTGGCGCCAGCGCTGGTGAGGCGCCCGCCAATCACGAAAGTCGGGTCTAGCCCGGCTTCCATCAACACACTGGCGACAAGGCTGGTGGTGGTGGTTTTTCCGTGCGTGCCAGCAACAGCGATGCCTTGTTTCAGGCGCATCAGTTCGGCGAGCATCAGGGCGCGCGGAACAATGGGAATGCGCCCTTCGCGTGAAGCAATCACCTCCGGGTTGTCGCCCTTCACTGCTGTGGAAGTGACCACAGCATCGGCACCTTCGACGTTTTGCGGTGCATGGCCTACGAAGGTCTTGATGCCGAGGCTTGCCAATCGGCGCAACGTAGTGCTGTCGGACTGATCAGAGCCGGAAACCGTGTAGCCCAAGGTGTGCAACACCTCGGCAATGGCCGACATGCCCGAACCGCCGATGCCGACAAAATGAATGCGCCTGACAGCGTGTTTCATGCAGCGCCTCCAATTGATTTGCGCTTTGAGTACCGAGATTCACAGGCAGCGACGATGTGTGCAGTGGCGCCGATCTTGGCCAATTTTTTGGCAGCAATAGCCGCCGCCAACATCGTTGGCCGGTCTGCCTTGGTCAACATGCGGGCGAGCCGGTCTGGCGTCAGATCAGTTTGTTGCACGAGCCACCCGGCGTTCTGGTCGGCCAAGAAAGTCGCGTTGGTGGTTTGGTGGTCGTCCACAGCAGACGGAAATGGCACAAACACGGCTGCGACACCCACCGCCGCTACCTCGGTAACGGTGCTCGCACCGGCTCGGCAAATCACCAAATCAGCATCGGCCATGGCTTGGGCCGCGTCAACAATGAACGGAGTGAGCTCGGCGTCCACACCCGCCGCCGAATAATTAGTGCGCAGTTGGTCAATTTGTTTTTGGCCACTTTGGTGGGTCACCAGCGGCCTTGATGCGACGGGCATCTGCGCCAGAGCCTTCGGCACGATGTCATTCAACGCAGCAGCACCCAGACTGCCCCCCAATACCAGGAGGCGTAGCGGGCCCCGGCGACTGGCGAATCGTGTTGCCGGATCGGGCTGTTTCAGGAATTCGGCGCGCAAGGGGTTGCCGATCCAGCGGGCCCTCTCCAAAGCATTGGGAAACGCTGTGTAAACCTTGTCTGCAAAACGTGCCAACTGCCTGTTTGCCAAGCCGGCTACCGAGTTCTGCTCATGCAGGATCAGCGCCTTGCGCAGGATGATGGCGACGATGGCTGCGGGCGCTGTGATGTAGCCGCCAAACCCGAGCACCACATCAGGATTGACGCGGCGCATCACACGCAGGCTTTGCCAGCAAGCACGCAGCAAGCGCAGGGGCAGGCCAATCAGCGAAGGCAGTCCTTTGCCACGCACGCCAGAGAATTTCACGGGTTCAAACTTAAAGCCTTGGGGCGGCACCAGTTGGCTCTCCATGCTCGGCGCAGTCGGAGTGCCACTGGCACCGAGCCAGAACACCCGCCATCCAGCGTCGCGCAGGGCTGCAGCCACCGCCAAACCGGGAAAGATGTGGCCTCCTGTGCCACCAGCCACTACGAGCGCTGTCTTGCTCATTTGCGCCCTCCTTGCATCATGACGCGGCTTTCATGGTCAATGCGCAGCACCACCGCAATGGCGACCACGTTGACCAGAATGGCAGAGCCGCCAAAACTCATCAGCGGCAGCGTCAAACCCTTGGTTGGCAAGGCACCCAAGTTCACACCCATGTTGATGAAGGCCTGAAAACCCATCCAGATGCCGATGCCTTGCGCGACCAGCCCGGCAAAAACACGGTCGAGCGCAATGGCCTGGCGGCCAATGTGCATCATGCGGCGTGTCATCCAGAAAAACAGCCCAATCACGGCGGTGACGCCCACCAGACCAAACTCCTCGCCAATCACGGCGAGCAGAAAATCCGTATGGGCTTCGGGCAACCAATGAAGCTTTTCAACACTGCCGCCCAAGCCGACCCCAAAAATCTCCCCTCGGCCAATGGCGATCAGGGAGTGGGTGAGTTGGTAACCTTTGCCCAGGGCGTGTTCTTCGGCCCAAGGATTCAGGTAGGCAAATATTCGCTCACGTCGGAATTCACTCAACGCAATCATCAACACGAACGCCACCAGCAAGATTGCCGCAATCAAGAAGAACATGCGGGCGTTCACGCCACCCAGGAACAGGATACCCATGGCGATCACGGCGATCACCATGAAAGCCCCCATGTCGGGCTCGGCCAACAACAGAAGGCCTACCACCGCCACGGCAACGGCCATGGGTGCGACAGCTTGGAAGAACCGCTCTTTCACCTCCATCTTGCGCACCATGTAGTCAGCGGCATAAAGCAACACGGCGAATTTCGCCAACTCCGACGGCTGAAAGCCAGTGATGCCAAGCGGAATCCAGCGTCTGGCGCCATTGACCCCTTTTCCAACCTGCGGGATCAGCACCACGATCAGCAAAATCAAGGACACCACAAACAGCCAAGGCGCGGCCTTCTCCCAGGTCTCGATGGGAATCTGAAAGGCGATCAAGGCCGCAACAAAGGCCACTGCAATCGAAACGCCATGGCGCAGCAGAAAATGTGTGTGCGTATAGCGCGAAAACTTGGGGTTCTCCGGCATCGCGATCGAAGCTGAATAAACCATGATGAGTCCCCACGCCAACAAGGCCACGGTAACCCAAATCAGGGCCTGATCCAGACCCAAGGCGTGGCCAGGCGATTGGCGCGCGATGGGAATTCGCTGAGCCAACGTGCTCATGCCTGCCCCTCCAACGCCAAACCTGCGTCGTTGGCCAAAGCTTTCACAGCGTCACAGAAAACCGCTGCACGGTGGCCGTAATTGTCAAACATGTCAAAGCTGGCACAGGCTGGCGACATCAGCACGGCATCACCCGCATGGGCGGCGCGGTTGGCAATGGCCACCGCTTCAACCATCGACGCCGCATTCGCAAGTGGAACGCCCGTGGCGGCCAGCGCAGCACGAATGGATGGCGCGTCCCGCCCGATCAACACGACGGCCCGGACAAACCTGGACACGGGTTTGGCCAACGGCTCGAAGTCTTGGCCTTTGCCGTCGCCACCCAAAATCGCCACCAATTTGCGGTCGGCACCCAGTCCGTTCAGGGCGGCCAAGGTGGCGCCGACATTGGTGCCTTTGCTGTCATCAAAAAACTCAACCCCGTTGACAGTTCCGATTGACTCGACCCGGTGCGGTTCGCCCCGGTACTCGCGCAGGCCATACAACATGGGCGCGAGGGCGCAACCTGCTGCTGCAGCCAAGGCCAGCGCCGTCAGCGCGTTGACGGCGTTATGGCGGCCCCGGATTCGCAAGGCGTCGGCAGGCATGAGACGTTGTATGAAAAGCTCTTCCGGGGCCTCGTTGCGCCGTCGGCGCGCCCCGTCTGCATCCTGCGCCCGCACCAGCCAGGCCATGCCATTGACTTCTTCAATGCCAAAGTCTCCCGGTCGCGCAGGAAGGTCAGCGCCGAAAGTGAGGTGTTCGCGCGGCGGCAGTGCTTTGCGATCTTTCGCATTCACGGTTTTTGGGGGCGCAGCCAACATGGCCATCACTGCAGCGTCGCCGCGATTCAGCACCATCAGGCTGGTTGCGCCAAATACTTTGGCTTTAGCCTCGACATATGCTTGCAGTGAGCCATGCCAGTCCAGGTGATCTTGGCTGACGTTCAAAACGGTGGCTACAGTGGGCTCAAATTCTTCGGCTGTGTGCAGTTGAAAACTCGACAACTCGATGACCCACACGTCCGGCAAATTGTTGTTGTCCAAACGCGCTGCCAAGGTGTCCAGCAATGTCGGCCCGATGTTGCCCGCCACCGCCACCGATTTTCCGGTGCGCTCGACCAATTGCCCCGTCAACGCGGTGACGGTCGTCTTTCCGTTGGTGCCGGTGACAGCAATCACCTTGGGTGTGTAGGCCCGCGCAAGTTTCAGATCGGCCAATGCTGCGGAAAACAGGCTCAGCTCACCACTAAGTGCTACCGAATAGCCATCTTCCGCTACTAAAACAGGTGCAACAGCAGCCGGCGACAGGCCCGGACTGCCAAAAACGCGGGAATAGTTCAGGCCTGCCACCAGGCTGCGGTCAAACGGCCCCGGCAAGAAACTCGCGTTGGGCACATCGGAGTTGAGCGCGGCAAGATTGGGCGGACTCACGCGCGTGTCGGCCACGGAGACATGAGCGCCCTGGCGCGCGCACCAACGCGCCATCGCCAGCCCCGAGGCCCCTAACCCGAGGATCAAAACGTGTTGATCTTTCAGTTCGATCACGCGTTACCTCAGCTTCAAGGTGGAAAGGCCCACCAGACAAAGCAGCATGGTGATGATCCAGAAGCGCACCACCACCTGAGTCTCCTTCCAGCCGGTTTTTTCAAAATGGTGGTGCAAAGGCGCCATCTTCAAGATGCGCCGGCCTTCACCGTATTTGCGCTTGGTGTATTTGAACCAGCTGACCTGCACCATCACCGAGAGCGCCTCCACCACAAAGATGCCGCCCATGATGGCCAACACAATCTCCTGGCGGACGATGACCGCAATAGTGCCCAGTGCGCCGCCCAAAGCCAGCGCCCCCACGTCGCCCATGAACACCTGCGCAGGGTGGGTGTTGAACCACAGGAAGGCCAGCCCGGCGCCCGCCATTGCGGCGCAAAAAATCAGCAACTCGCCCGAGCCCGGGATGTAAGGAAAGAACAGGTACTTGGAATACACCGAGCTGCCTGTGACGTAGGCAAATACGCCCAGCGCCGAGCCCACCATCACCACCGGCATGATGGCCAGGCCGTCAAGCCCATCGGTCAGGTTCACGGCGTTGCTGGAGCCGACAATCACGAGGTAGGTGAGGATCACGAACCCAAGCACGCCCAATGGGTAACTGATCTCCTTGAAGAACGGCAACATCAAGCCGGCCTTGGGCGGCAAATTTAAGTCAAAACCAGACTGCACCCACTTCAAGAACAATTCGAAGACACGCACGTTTGAATTTTCGGAAATACTGAACACCAAGTACAAAGCCGCGACCAGGCCAATGACCGATTGCCAGAAGTATTTCTCTCGCGAACGCATGCCTTCGGGGTCTTTGTTGACCACCTTGCGCCAATCATCGACCCACCCAATCGCGCCAAACCCCAGGTTGACCAAAAGCACGATCCAGACAAACCGGTTTGTCAGGTCAAACCACAACAAGGTGGACACCGCAATACACAGCAAGATCAGCACGCCACCCATCGTTGGGGTGCCGCTCTTGGTGAGGTGCGACTCCATCCCATAACCGCGCACGGGCTGGCCAATTTTCAGTTTCGTCAGGTAACGAATCACCGCCGGCCCGGCAAATAGGCCCATCATCAGCGCCGTCAACGCCGCCATCACAGCGCGAAAGGTGATGTACTGAAACACTCGGAAAACTCCGAATTCGGGCGACAGGGTTTGCAGCCATTGGGCCAGACTCAGCAGCATGCAGCTTCCTTCGAATTTTGGGGGCCTGCCGCAATGGCGTTGACAACACGTTCCATGCGCATGAAACGTGAGCCTTTGACCAACACACTGTTGTAGTTCTTTATGGCCTCCAACAATGTCGTGTTCAGCGTATCCACGTCGCTGAAGTGGCTTCCCCCACCGAAAGCAACACTGGCCCGTTCTGACACATCTCCCAGCGTGCACAGGCCTTCTATGCCAGCCGCCCTGGCATGTTCGCCCGCTTCCGCATGAAACTGTGGGCCAGAGTCACCGACCTCGCCCATGTCGCCCAGAACCAGCAATCGCGGCGCAGGCAGAGAAGCCAGCACGTCGATGGCGGCTTTCACTGAATCTGGATTGGCGTTGTAGGTGTCGTCGATCAACGTGAACTGGTGACCACCAACGCTGCCGACTACTGTCTTGGATCGGCCACGCACAGGCTCAAATTTTTCCAGACCTTGCGCGATCACGGCGACCGGCACGCCTGCGGCCAATGCGCAGGCGATAGCCGCCAGCGCATTTTTCACGTTGTGCCGGCCCGCAATGTGCAACTCGCACCGCAGCGGCCCAGCAGGTGTTGCAACGTCAATGCGCCAAGCGCCATTGAGCCAGTGTGCTGCAGCGGTGGCAACGTCGACCAGGGCGCCCGGCTGGCCGTCTGCAAACGTTATGCAAGGGCGGGGTGCGGTCAGGCTGTGCCAAAGCCCGCTGAAGGCGTCGTCCTGCGGGAATACAGCCACGCCAGTGGCCGGCAACAAGCCAAAGACAGCGCCATTTTCAAGAGCCACCGCTTCAACCGTTGCCATGAACTCCATGTGTTCGCGTTGCGCGTTGTTGACCAGCGCGATCGTTGGTTTGGCCAGCCCGGCCAACCGCGCGATTTCGCCAGGATGGTTCATGCCCAGCTCGACCACGGCAATGGTGTGGTGAGGCCGCAGCCGCAGCAGCGTCAGCGGAACCCCGATATCGTTGTTGAAGTTCCCCTCGGTCGCCAACATGGCCTCGGGCGCATAGACGCGCAGGATCGAGGCGATCATCTGAGTCACCGTGGTTTTTCCGTTGCTGCCGGTGACTGCAATCAAGGGCAAGGTGAATTGGGCGCGCCAGGCGGACGCGAGTGACGCCAACGCCTGCCGCGAGTCAGTCACGACCAAGCCATGCAATCCGCTTTGAACCAGCGCCTCGCGTGATTCACAGATTGCCGCCACGGCGCCTTTCGCCTTTGCTTGCGGCAAGAACTGGTTGCCATCAAATGTGTCCCCCTTGAGCGCCACAAACAGGTCACCCGCTTCGATGCTGCGGGTATCGGTGTGAACACGCGCCAATTCAACGCCACCGTCGCCCATCAACTCGGCAGTTGGCAGCCACTGCGCGACTTGACTTAGCGTCATCAAGGCCGCGCCGTTCACGTTTTGCCTCGAGTTTTCTGGCCTGGCGGGCGCTTTTTCAATGCAGCCAGGACATGGTTTTGGTCGGAAAACGGAAGTTTCTGACCACTAATTTCCTGGTAGTCCTCGTGCCCTTTGCCCGCCACCAATACGACATCACGGCGCTCGGCCTTCAAAACGGCACTCAAAATTGCCAGTGAGCGATCAGATTGAAGCTGGAGCGACCGATGACCCGCCAGGCCGGGCGTGATTTGATCAATGATGCTTTGCTCGGGCTCGTCTCTGGGGTTGTCGCTGGTGACCACGACGTGGTCGGCAAGTCGGCCTACAACTGTGCCCATCAGCGGACGCTTGGCGGCGTCGCGGTTGCCTCCGCAGCCAAAAACGCACCACAGGCTGCCGCCGCGTGCGGCTGCCAACGGCCGCAGCGCCTCCAGTGTTTTTTGCAAGGCGTCTGGCGTGTGGGCAAAGTCGACGACCACCAGCGGTTCACCCGTCTCCCCCAGACATTGCATGCGCCCAGGTACGGGCGCCAACGCGGCGCAAGCCACCGCGCAGTCATTAAGCGGCACGCCAAGAGCCCGCATCGCTCCGATTGCACAAATCACATTGGCGATGTTGTACAGCCCTATCAGGCGGGTCGAAAGTTCAATGGCTGAACCCGCTTCGTGCACCGAAAACCGCATGCCATTGGCATCGTAAGTGATGTCCGTGGCGTGCAAACGAGCAGGTTCATTGCAAGATACCGTCCAGACATCAGGCGAGGCATGTCGAACTGAAGCAGTTAGGCGAGTGGCCAGTTCACGGCCCCTATCGTCGTCAATGTTGACGACCGCTGCCCGCAAGCCTGGCCATTCAAACAACGCGGCCTTGGCTTGCCAGTAAGCCTCCATCGAACCGTGGTAATCCAGATGATCCTGGGTGAAATTGGTGAACACCGCCACGCCGATCCGGGTGCCGTCCAACCGGTGCTCCGCAAGGCCGATGCTCGACGCCTCAATGGAGCAGGCTTTGACGCCTTGAGTTGCGAAGTCGCGCAGGCTCTTTTGCAGCAAAACCGGGTCAGGCGTGGTCAGCCCGTTGGAGACCACGTCGAAGCTAAAGGCAGAGGCAGAGGCAGATGCACTGGCCCGATCCGTGAACTCGTACTTCGGCAATCCAATGCCCAGGGTGCCCACCATGGCGCAAGGCAGTGATAGCGGTTGGCGCAAGCTGGAAAGTGCATGGGCCAGCCACCAGGCGGTGGAAGTCTTTCCGTTGGTTCCGGTAATGGCAACAACTTGGACGGCCTGAGAAGGATCTTCAAAATAGGCTGAGGCAATGGGGCCCGTGGCCGCTTTGAGCTTCGGGTAAGCAGCCATGGCTTTCGCCGATGCTTCAAGGAATGTGAAGTCGGCCAACCCATCCTGCTCGACCAGGCAAGCCACAGCACCCTGCTTCACAGCAGCATCGACAAAGCGCCTGCCATCGGTGGCAGCGCCCGGCCAGGCGATGAAGCCGTCGCCGGGTCGCACTTTGCGGCTGTCGGCTGTCAACGTGCCTGTGACCCGGTCACGCAGCCAAAGCGCGGCGTTTCGAGGGTTGTGCAGAACCCGCATCAGAAGCTCTCTTCCACGGCAGCGATGATCTGCGGCTTCACGGCCATGTCAGGCTGAACCGCCATCATGCGCAAGGTTTGCTGCACCACTTCGCTGAACACGGGCGCAGCGACTGCGCCACCGTAATACTGGCCGGCGCTGGGCTCGTCAATCATCACCGCCACGATGATGCGCGGCTTGTCCATTGGCGCCATGCCGACAAACCAGCCCCGGTATTTACGGCTGCCCGCCGCGCCGTAATTCTTGCCGACCTGTTTGATGGCCGTGCCGGATTTTCCTCCCACCGAATATCCGATGGTTTGCGCCTTTTGCCCGGTGCCGCCCGGCCCGGCTGCCATCTCCAACATTTTTCGCACCTGGCCGGCAGTTTTTTCCGACAACACGCGGGTGCCGACTGCAGGCTCGCTGGTCTTGAGCATCGTCGCCGGAATGATTTCACCGTCGTGCGAAAACACTGTGTAGGAACGCGCCATCTGAAACAACGAGGCCGACAGGCCGTAACCATACGACATCGTCGCTTGCTCAATCGGTCGCCAGGTCTTGTGGGGCCGCAACCGCCCAGAAACCGCGCCGGGAAAGGCGATCTGCGGTTTTTGCCCAAAACCAGCTTGCGAAAACATTTCCCACATTTCGCGGGGCTCCATCTTCATGGCAATTTTTGTGGTGCCGATGTTGCTTGACTTTTGGATCACCCCCTCCACTGTCAGCATGCCATTTGGATGGGAATCTGAAATCACCGCACCGTAAATGGGCAACCTGCCGTTGCCGGTGTCTATGTGGGTTTGCGGGTTGACCCGCCCAGTTTCCAGTGCCAGCCCGATGATGAATGGTTTCACCACTGACCCGGGCTCGAAGGTATCCGTCAAGGCGCGGTTGCGCAGCTGCTCACCACCCAGATTTCGCCGTTTGTCGGGTACATAACTTGGGTAGTTCGCCAAGGCCAGCACCTCGCCCGTGATGGCATCCAACACCACCACGCTGCCGGCTTTGGCCTTGTTGACTGTCACCGCGTCGCGCAGTTTTTGGTAGGCGAAAAACTGCACCTTGCTGTCAATGCTCAGTTGGATGTCACGGCCATCCGCCGGGGGCACGGTTTCACCCACCGATTCGACGACGCGGCCCAGACGATCTTTGATCACCCGACGCGAGCCGACGCGCCCAGCGAGGTCTTTGTTGAAGGCCAGTTCAACGCCTTCCTGGCCGTTGTCTTCGACATTGGTGAACCCCACCACATGCGCCGCTGCTTCGGCCTCGGGATACTGACGCTTGTATTCCTTGCGCTGGTAGATGCCCTTGAGATCCAAAGCGCTGATTTGCTTGGCGACAGCGTCGTCAACCTGGCGTTTCAACCAGACAAAAGTCTTGTCCTCGTCGCTCAACTTGTGAGTTAACTCGGATGCCGACATGTCCAACAGTTTGGCCAGTTGCGAGATTTGCTTTTTGTTGAGGTCGACGTCTTCAGGAATGGCCCAGATACTTGGCGCGGGCACGCTGCTGGCCAGGATCAATCCATTGCGGTCCAGAATGCGTCCCCGGTTCGCGGGAAGCTCCAGCGTGCGCGCAAAACGCACTTCACCCTGCTTTTGGTAGAACTCGTTGGACACCACCTGGATGTATGCGGCGCGGCCAATAAGCGCAATGAATGCCAAAGCGATGGCCGCCACGACAAACTTGCTGCGCCACACCGGCGTGCGGCTGGCCAGCAGCGGGCTGGAGGTGTACGCGATGCCGCGGCTCACGGATTTGATCCCCCAACCTTGGTAGGCGGCTCGCCCGCGCCCGCGAAGTCTTTGTAGGTCACATAGGTTGTGATGGCGGGTGTGACGGTGCGCATTTGCAATTGGTCTTTTGCCAATTTCTCAATGCGCAAAGGCGTGGCTTGGGCACGCCGCTCAACCTGCAACCGCTCATTGTCAGCTTCGATGCGCCTTGCCTCGGCGTGGCTGCGGTCGAGCGCGGAGAACAGGCGGCGGGACTCATACTGCACGCCGACCAAATGCAGCGCGCTGGCCAGCACTGCCAACAACAGAACAATGTTCAGCCTCATCATGGGCAAGTGCTCATGTCGGCATCCTCTGGGCCACCCGCATGACGGCGCTGCGGGCTCGCGGGTTGGCGGCGATTTCAGCCGCGCCAGGTTTGACCCGACCCAAGGCTTTCAGTTTCATCGCCTTGGGCGCAGCAAACGGCGCGCGGCGGTCAAATTCGTCACGCGAATGGCGCGCGATGAACTGCTTGACGATGCGGTCCTCCAGCGAATGAAAGCTGATCACGACGAGTCGGCCTCCAGGTTGCAGGACATCCAGGCTCGCCTCTAACGCCTGTTGCAGCTCTTCAAGCTCGGCGTTGATGTGAATCCGAAGAGCCTGAAATGTGCGCGTTGCAGGGTTCTGGCCCGGCTCGCGGGTTTTGACCGTGTCAGCCACGA
>JANOYE010000375.1:0-6104 GCA_031428695.1 Rhodoferax sp.
CTGCTGCGGCATGGCCGGCAGTTTTGGCTACGAGGCCGCGCATTTCGATGTGTCCATGCAAATGGCCGAGTTGAGCCTGTTGCCCGCCGTGCGCGAACAACCTGATGCGATCGTGGTGGCAGACGGCACCAGTTGCCGCCATCAGATTCACGACGGCGCGGGGCGTGACGCGGTGCATGTGGCGACGTTGCTGGCGGGTTTGCTCGACTGAAACTTCCTCGATTGGCGGCTTTGGTTGGCTGGCCGAGTCTTTCCGATTCGATGCGGGTTCAAAACCGGGAAACAAGTGTTCAGGCCTGGGCGGGCCGCAGAGGCCGAGGTGGGTGACTACGCGAATGTCCCCCGCAGCGGCCTTCGCCGACCGCTCCGCCTTTATTTCGCTACGTCACGCACCCCGACCTCAGCGGCAATGACGGTGGTTCTTGGGCAACGGTTGAATACCGGTAACTCCAGGAGCTTCAGCGTCTTTGTGGATGTCCGGATGCTTGCGGACCAGCGCTGAGGAAAACGCAGCGCGTACACAAGAAAAAACGCGCTGTGCTGCAGGGCCGTTGCAATGCCGGCCTGATCGGTCGGACACAACGGCTTGGCCCACCCTAAACCCGTTCTCAAACGGTGGAATCGAATTAGCAATTTCCAGAAGCGATGCGGCTGCAAGCCGGACTTGTCCAACGTGGTGCATCCAGAAAAACCCGCCCATGACTAAAGGTCTTGCCGTTGATGAGGGTCATGGGCGGCATGATAAATGGTTGATCTGTTAGGCGTTTCTTAGCTTGGCTGCATCAATATTCAGGGATAACAAAATCCATGAAACCCGGCAAGCCAAATGGCCAATGCGTGAAGTAATAGTACCCAAAATGGGTTCGATTGGACAAGAATTGACTGTTTGATGGCGATTTTTATAATCTATTGGCCTCCAAGTCACGTATTTATTCAATAACACGCTATCAAAAACGTAGTTCCATGGGATCAAGTTGCACCTGTAAAAGGCCTGGCTTCTTTGTCTTCAGCGGTTGATCAGCCGAACATCCACCAGGATCAGGTCGATGGGGCGTTCGGCGTAGCGGCATAAAGGAGGAGCCGCGCGTCGGGCGTTTGCTACTTGGCTGGGTGCCATTCGCGGCGGGGGACAGCCGCGTAGCCGAGCGCCCCGTCGGCCTGATCTACCCCGAGTGGTAAGCCATGTCGGGATTTTTCAACGCAGGCTCGCTCATACCCACTTGTTGTAAACCAGAAACCCTTGATGCTGCGCAACCTTGTCGTAGAGCAAACGGCCCGCCGTATTGGTCTCATGCGTTTGCCAGTAGACACGGGGAGAGCCATCACGGCGGGCGGCGTCGTATACAGCGTTGATCAAGGCGCGGCCCACGCCTTTGCCACGTTCGGACTGCAGTGTGAACAAATCCTGCAAGTAACAATTCGGCGCGATTTGCGTTGTGCTGCGGTGGTACAGGCAATGCACCGTGCCGACCAGCGCGCCCGCGCGTTCGGCCACCCATGCGTGGACTGGCTCGTAAGGGTCAAAAAATCGCTGCCAGGTCATGGCCGTGATTTCGGGCGCGAGGGCGGTTGGGCCTTCGCGTTTGTAGAAGGCGTTGTAGCCGTCCCAAAGTGGCTTCCAGTTGGCGAAATCTGTTTTGGCGAGGGGGCGGATCAACACCGGTGAGGTCATGGGGTTCTCCTGTCAGAGTGCGGCTGAACAATCCGAAAGTGGATCAATCCGGATTCATTGTGGCGAGCTGCAACTTCCGTTTACTGACAAATTCGCATGGCTGTGATGACAGCGGATCAATAAAGGCGATGGACTTGGCCAGTAGCTGCAAGGGCTTGGCAAAATCGGTTGACCCCTCGGGCGTGAGCACGGGGTAAATGCCGTCGTTCAAAATCGGCAAACCCAGCGCGTTCATGTGGACGCGCAACTGGTGGCGCTGGCCGGTGACGGGTTTGAGTTCGTAGCGTGCGAGATTGCCGCAGACCTCCAACAGCCGAATGTCTGTGATCGCATTGGGCGGGCCTTGCACTTCACACTGCTGCATGAAGTGGGCCGATTCAGCGATGCGTGATTCGCGGCGCAATTTGCCGTGCATTGCGCCTTCAGCCGGCCAGGGCAGGGCGGCGTTCCAGGGGGCGATGGCTTCGTAGGTTTTGTGGACGTTCCGCTCGCGGAACAGGGCATGGTAGGCGTCGCGTGTGGCGGGGTTGAGCGAGAACAAGACCAAGCCAGCGGTGTCGCGGTCAATGCGGTGGATGGGGGCGATGTCGTTCAAGCCGAGTTTGTTTTTAAGGCGCACCAGCACGGTCTCCCTCAGGTATTGGCCAGACGGCATGACGGGCAGGAAGTGCGGTTTGTCCACCACCATCAGGTGCGCATCGTGGTACAGCACCACTTCGTCAAACGGAATCGGCGTTTCTTGTGGCACGTCGCGGAAGTAGTAGATGCGAAGGCCGGCTTCATAAGGCGATTGCGCGGTGATGAGATGGCCACTGTCGTCCACCACGTCGCCGTTGGCGAGGCGTTCGCACCAGGTGTGTGCGCTGATATGTTGAAAACGATGGATCAGAAATTCAAGCACCGACGGCCACTGCCCAGGCGGCAACACCGTGCAACTGGCCGACACGCCGTGGCGCGTGGGGGGCGGGTTGGGGCGAAAACGGGCCATGGGGGGCGCGCAGGCTCAGGGCGCGGTCGTGCAGGCTGCGCTCATTCGAACTATGCAACGCGCCGCTTGAACACCACGTCCCACACCCCATGGCCGAGTTTGATGCCGCGGTTTTCAAACTTGGTCAACGGCCTGTAGAACGGCTTGGGCGCGTAGCCGGGGCCATTGCCGCCGCTGTCCGCGTCATTTGGCACGGTGTTTTCAAGCGACGGCTCGGCCCGCAGAACCTCCAAAATTTGCTCAGCATAGGGCTGCCAATCGGTGGCGGTGTGGATATAGCCGCCGGGTTTGAGCCGGGTCGCCAGTTTGGCGATGAGCGGGGGCTGGATCAAGCGGCGTTTGTTGTGGCGCTTTTTGTGCCACGGGTCGGGGAAGAAAATGTGGATGCCGTCCAGGCTCTGCGGGGCGAGCATGTGGTCGATCACCTCCACGGCGTCGTGGGCAATGATGCGAATGTTGGCCAAGCCCTGTTCGCCGATGCGTTTGAGCAGCGCGCCCACACCGGGCTCGTGTACTTCGCAGCAGAGAAAATTGGTGTGCGGCAAGGTGGCGGCGATCTGCGCGGTGGCTTCGCCCATGCCGAAGCCGATTTCCAGCACCACGGGCCGTTGCGCGCCGTTCGGCTCAGAATTTATAAGGTTATGAGCTGCAGGCGGCGTATTAGTTGCGTAAGCAGCTTCTAAATCAAGAGTGACTGGTGAATAGGCCAACAACACAGAAGGCCCGATTTCGGCCATGGCGCGCGATTGGCCGGCAGTTGTGCGACCAGCGCGGCGCACAAAACTCTTGATGACGCGGGGGTGGAGGATGTCACCGGGTGTGTTGGCGTTTGCTGGGGCGCTTGTCACGGCATGGGAGGTTGATTCAGTCACCCGCGCAATTGTAGAGATGTCGCCACTCCTGAACCCACGTTGCCAGGGCTTCGGTCACGTTGCCGCCGCTGGCGACTCCAGCTGAAACAGGCCCGACTGAACGTAATCCCAAAGCCGTGGCCGCCGCATTCAATGCGGCCAAGGGATGGCTCACGTCAATTGCGGCAGCACCGTTTTGTTTCGAGAGTTTTCCGCCGTTGTCACCCAGCACCAGCGGCACGTGCAGGTAACGCGGTGTGGGCAAATTCAAAGCCCGTTGCAGCAGGATTTGCCGCGCTGTGTTGTCGGCCAGGTCTTCGCCGCGCACCACGTCGGTGATGCCTTGCGCGGCGTCGTCAACCACCACGGCCAACTGGTAGGTGAAGCAGCCGTCTGCGCGTTTAAGCGGGAAGTCGCCAACGGTTTGTTCGACGTTTTGGGATTGGTGGCCAAGCCGGCGGTCTTGCCACGGGATCGTGGGCGCGTTTGGGTCGCTGACAAAGTCCGTGCGCAGCCGCCAGGCCGTGCCCGCCTGGCCGTGAATGGACGCGCGGCAGGTGCCCGGATAAACCAGCTCGGTGCCGCGTACACGTGTGCGCCCCAGCGCTGCCAGCGCGGTCTCAATGTCTTTGCGGGAGCAGCGGCACGGGTAGGCCAAGCCACGGTTGATCAAATCGTCCAAGGCCTGTTGGTAGTGCGGCGCGCGAATGGATTGGTAAACCGTTGGTGCATCGGGCGCCAGCCCGAAGGCGGCCAGTTGCGCCAGGATGACGCCGCCCAAGCCCTCCACGCAGCGCGGGGCATCTACATCCTCAATGCGCACCAGCCAGCGCCCGCCCTGCGCCCGTGCGTCGAGCCAACTGGCCAGCGCGGCCACCAAAGACCCGGCGTGCAGCGGCCCGGTTGGCGAGGGCGCAAAGCGGCCCCTGTATGTGGCCCCCACGCTTGCCACTGCGTGTGCGGCGCTGCCCCCCGAGGGGGCTAATTTTTCTCGGGGCGGCCCGTCGAAAAATTGCGTTGGCACCGTTCCATCCGTGTCAAAGCGCTGCCAGCGCCATTTCAAGCCCCGACACAAACGCGTTTTCCACCCGGTGGCCCAGGCACCAGTCGCCACACACACCGATGCCTGATTTGGCGTTCCACAAATGGCTTTGGCCCAGGGGTTGGGTGGTTTGCGCATACAACCAGCGGCGGGTTTGCGTGTGTGCCGGTTCGGCGCGGATGCCTGTGATTTCGGAAAACGCTTTGAGCAATTTGGCTTCGACCCGCGCGGCGTCGTCTTGCAAATGTTCGGCAGACCAGGCGGCGCTGGCTTGCACCGTCCAGCGCTCCACGGCGCCGCGCCCTGGTTTGGACGATTCGCGCGCCAGCCAGGCGACGCGGTGGTGGGTGCTGCGCGCCGCGTTCCACTGCGGGCCCAGCGCAGAGAGGTTGGGCTGCATGGCTTGGGGAAATGCCGCCATCAGCGTCCAGCAGGGGGCGATTTGCACTTTGTCGAGCTGGTTGAAAAGCCCGGCCAGTTTGGAGGCGAGCAGCAAGTCGCGCGCTTGGGCGCCGGGCACGGCGAGCACCACAGCGTCATACGAAGGCGAGACTTTTTGCTCGCCGCCGGGGCCTTGGGTGCGCAGTTGCCAGCGGCTGGCGTCCATCGCATCGGCTTCGATGTGGGTCACACGGGTTTGCAATTCAACGCGGCCCGCGTCAAGCAAGGGGCGCGCCCAGGCGGCCACGAGCGACTGCATGCCCGGCGCGGGCACCCAATGCGGCTCGCGCACCGGCAGGCCTGCAGCGGCCACGCGGCCCAGCGCGTCGAGCACCTGCACGGTGTTGGCGCTCCAGCGTTTGCACAGGCCGGGCACAGTCTCCAGCGCGAGGGCGAAACGCGCGTCCCGCACCGTGAAATATTGCGCACCGGCGTCAAAACTGCCAAAAGGCGAGTCCAGGGTGGCCATGCGCCCGCCCGGCGCCGCTGCCGCGTCAAACACGGCCACCCGGTGCCCCGCCTGAGCCAGCGTGCGCGCGCAACTGGTGCCTGCCATGCCTGCGCCTATCACGGCGAAATTCCGGGGCTGGGTGGGCGTTGTGCGCGCGCTGGACGGGGTTTTGGGCATAGGGGGAAACTCCATTCTTTGAAAAAGTCTGTTTCACACTTTACACGCCTTGAGAATGGAAAAATCAGCGCCAGTTGAAAGGGGCGCGGTGGCGGCAGCCTGCCGCAGCTAACATTGAATCAACATCGACGATTGGAAGGGGCGCCCCATGATCACATTGAGAAAATCGAATGAGCGCGGCTTTGCCGACCACGGCTGGCTCAAATCCTTCCACAGCTTCTCCTTCGCTGGCTATTACGACCCAAAACACATGGGTTTTGGCAACCTGCGCGTCATCAACGAAGACCGCATTGCGCCGGGCACCGGTTTTGGCACCCACGGCCACCGCGACATGGAAATCATCAGCTATGTGTTGTCAGGCAACGTGGCGCACAAAGACACCTTGGGCAATGTCAAAGGCTTTCCGCCTGGTGATGTGCATCGCATGAGCGCAGGCACGGGGGTGCAACACAGCGAGTTCAACCACGCACCGAACGAGACCA
>JANOYE010000376.1:0-6432 GCA_031428695.1 Rhodoferax sp.
CGCCTCGGGAGGTGACGTGGTAAAGAGCGTGTTCGAATTCCAGACGTAGGGGGCGCGCCATTGGAGGAGAGATGGAGTGTGGAGGGGGTATTATAATTCAAGACCTGACCCCAATGACTTCCCGAAATTCACTACGGCAGCTTGTTTGGAGAAGTTGCCACCCGTGTTCCGAGATGGCGAAGCTGCGGCTGCCATCCGGACCGACAAAACGTCAACCATGGCAATCGCCAACGATGGGTTTCGGCCGAACTGGAGTTCGTACAAAGCCAGCTGTCGGCATGCATCCCGTACGCGAAGTCTTCAGAGGTTTTGACCATGCTGCTGCCCGCCACCAAGGCAAGCAGCATCAGTTCTGTGCGTCGCCATACCCTTGCAACCGGGCGGCATTTGGACCGCTGCGGGTTGGTCAGTGAAAAACCGGCAATCAAACGAGGTGCCGCTGCAGGCTCTACTGTTGTCGGTCTGGACGGAGGTTATCTTCGACATTGCCGACCCGAGAAAGAACAATCATTTGAGGTGGTCGCGGGACGCGTAATTCAGGGCGGCTCTGGCCAGCGCAGCCTTGGGTTTGTTCAGACCGTTGACGCCCATTTCAAGGAACGAGTGCGCGTCGTCTTGGATCACTTCGGCGCCGACCAAGCTGCCATAGAGGTCTTTACCGACGGCGCCACGCAATTGCGCCAGTGGCAAATTGCGACCTTACCCGAGGCCAGACACATTTTGGACTGGTACCACCTGAAAACCCGCGTTGCCAAGCTTTGCAATGTGGTTCACAGCAAAGCAGCTGGCAGCGAACTCAAGGCCTTTGATCATGATCGACTCTCAATCGCCGCTTCCGGCCTGAAATGGCGGCTGTGGCATGGCAAAAGCGACGAGGCGCTGGATCGATTGCGCACAATTTTGAGAACGACCAAACGCCCCTCGTTGTTGGAGAAAGCAACAGTCAGGTTCATACGAAAGCTGACAGCCGAGCTCATCGCCTACCTGGTCAACAATCTGGATTCGTTGCCCAACTACGGTCAACGGTATCGAGCTGGCCAGCGGATATCCAGCGCCTTTGTTGAGTCTGCGGTCAATCAGTTGATCGACAAAAGAATGTCCAAGTGTCAGCAGATGCGTTGGGATCCGCGATGCGCGCATCAACTGCTTCAGGTTCGCGTACGGGTCGTCGATGGGCAATTGCGCGATGACTTTGCTCGGTGGCATTCGGGGTTTCCATCGAACGACGCGATCATCCGTGCGGTGGCGTAGGCGCGCCTTCTCAAAAGTCAGTATCCACTCACCCCACCAAATGAACTGCTCTCGCCAGTTATTGCACTGAAAACGAGGGGACCCCGCGTAGAAATTGCGCAGGCAGCTATTAATTTCGAAGCACATCGAATCAACGCAATAGCTTGATGTACCCGTCATGCCGTACTGACAGTATCCAGCTGAGGGAGTCATCAAAGACATCTATGTCATCCACTTCGGGATACCATATGTCGTAAAAATAGCCAGCCAAGTCGCAGCGTTTTAGTCTGTCAATCTTGTCGTAGCGATGCCAATTTATATAGACGACATCCGCTGCATCTATCCCGCAGGCATTGAGCAACGCGCTTAAGTCAAAGTCCTCGCCAACATGCGAGGCCGCTTCACAAGGTTTTGCCAAGGCATCAAGGGCTTTTACCAGCGTCAGCCCATCAATAGCATTTGCCAGCGCAAACTTTTCTTGAATGGATTGAGCGATGTCAGAGCAAGCACTTTTGCTCAACGACGCGTATTCAGGAAAGTCGCGCCCAGGGTATTCATTGGAGAAGTTGTCGAGTTTTATCTTTTCCATAACTCAATCTCCAATGGGAATAGCACCGCTTCGCCCACCTTTACCTCTTTTCCCGCCGGTGTAGTCCCACCAATTGAAGTGATGCTTCGACTCGGCATCCCCTTGTGCGGCGCGATCATGCGGCGGGTCTAAGCGATATCCTTTTTTGGAGTCGCCTGCTTGAGGACTTCCAAATTTTCCGTCTTCACCTTTGGGCAGTTTTCCGACCTCATCATGGACTTTGTCCAATGCATCTTTGTAGTCAGAGAGAGGTGGTTTGGTATCGCCTGCGTTGTCTGCCCCCTCCGAAAGCATAACCGAAAGGGCATTCCACCCCGCCTTCAGTTGATCCCATCCGGTCAGTGCGGCTCCTGCAACGAGCGGTGCAGCTCGAACTGCAATTTGAGCACCAACCACCAAAAAATTGAACATATACCCGTAGGCCGCAGTAGTGGCCCCATTCTCAAACTTCCCCCCCGCAATGGTGGAACCCACTCCCCCGGCCACCGCTGAAGCAACCCCTCGGGCAATAGGCCCTGACAAAGCACTGTTACTACCAATCTCATTGGTTGTGAATTTGCCAAATACAGCAGACACAGCCCCTTGGCCGCAATTGCCACCACCAGCAGCCGCGCTGATGCATCCTGCTGCGGCATGGCCCGCGTACCTGCCTGCGGTACCCGCTGTGGTTGCGCCTCCGACATAGCCAAACATGCCACCGGTCAACATGCCCTGCAGGCCAGCGTCGATATTGCCACCGCTGCTCACTAAGCCGGCAGCGAATCCGCCCGCAGCGCCAGCAATCATTGTGGTTGATGCAGCCGAAGAAATTGCAGTTGCTTGCGCAATTGACATGGCGCTTCCAGTAATTGCTTCGGTCATCAGGCCGCCTGTGGCAACTCCTACGGCGATACTCAATAGGCTCACCGCAGTCCTGTCATCAATAATATTGGTGACGCGGGCGGTAGCAATGATTGCCACCGCAATCCAAAAGAAGTTTCCAGTTGGATCCGTCAGCGTCAACGGGTTGTTGATGACGTAGGCGTACCGGTTGTAGCTCTGCAAATTCTTCGGGGCCTGGATGTAAGCATCCGCACTCATAAACCGCCCAATCAACGGGTCATACACCCGCCCATTCATATGGATGATGCCAATCTCATCCAGATGCTCATGCATCGTGAAGCCCCGGTCGGTCTTCTGCCCCACGATGGCGTCCAGATTGTCTGGCGCACCCGCTGTGCTGTTGATGAAGCGCCGCTTGCCCCACGGGTCATAGGCCAGGCGTTCGGTGACCGCGCCGTTTTCATCGGTGACCACGGCGATGCTGCCCAGGTGGTCGTGGTGGAAGTAACTTCTGCTGGTGGCCGCCAGGCCGTTCAGGGTGCCGGTGCGGCTGGTGAACAGGGCAAAGGTGACGCCGCCCGCGTTGACGTAGTGCTTGTGTTCGGTGGTGCCGTTGGCCCGCACCTCCTTCTCATAAGCCAGGCCGAGGCTGTCCGGGCCGTTGAGGTACCAGGTGTTGCCGGCGAAGTAGCTGCTGGTGCCGTTGCCCGAGAGGGCTACATTCTGGCGGATGCGCTGGTGCTCGGGGCCGTAGACGAAGCTTAAAGTCCGGTCTGCCGTGCTGCTGGTGTTGGTGATGAAGTTGCCATACACAAAGTCTTTGGGCATGTTGAAGCTGGTGTAGCTCTCGTAACGCACGGTGTGGCGGTTGTTGACCGCGTCGTGGCTGACGGTGTACTCCAGGTTGCCGTTGCCCAGGGACGTGCCGTTGACGCTCTGGGCGCCGGCCTTGAGGTCGTCAAAGGCGTAGGCCAGCGCACGCGTGCCGGTCAGGGGCTGGGTGGCCCCAGGGGCCGTCTCCAGCGTCACATTGGTCATGCGGTTGGGGCGCGCCGCGTCGTACCAGTAGCGCCCGACATCGCTCTTGTAGGTGATGTTGCCGCGCGCGTCGTATTTGACTTCGGTGTTGCTGAGCGGGGCCACCGCCCCGCTGAGCATGGTCGAGAGGGTCAGGCGGTTCAGGCTGTCGTAGCTGAAGCTCTCTTGCGTGTTGACGCCTGGGCTCAGGTCTTTGCGGCTGAGCAAGTTGCCTAATTTGTCATAGGTGTAGCTGGCTTGGGCAGCGTCTTGGTTGAGCACGTTGCCCGCCGCCTGGCCGTCTTGGGTGACCATCTGGCCCATCAGGCGTTGGGTGGCCACGTCAAAGGTTTTGTCGGCGGTGACCATGTTGACATTGGTCACCAGGTCGCCAGTTTTGTACTGGGTGATCTGGCCTTGGGCGTTCATGGCCGTTACCCGGTAGCCCACGGTCTGGCTGAAGCCGTTGGTGCCGCCACCCTTGACTTCCTTCAGGTAACCCAGGGCGGTGTAGGTGTAGCTGGCCTCGTAGCCGGTAGGCCAGGTCTTTTTGAGCACCCGGCCACTGGCCACATCAAAGGTCTTGCTGACGGTGGCTGCCCCGATGGTGCTGTCCAGCACGGTGGTGGTGCTGGCCTGGCGCCCCAGGGTGTCGTAGGTGTGTTTGCGGTTGTAGCCGTTGGCGGCTTTGGCTTCGCAGAGTTTGCCCGCGCCTTTGGCGCAGGTGCTGGCCGGGGCGGTGTCGCTGAAGTAGCGGTCGTAGCTCCATTCGCTGACCAGGTCCGGCTCGGTGCGTTTGGTCATGCGCCCCAAGTTGTCGTAGACCATGGTGGTGCTCTGGTTCAGGCTGTCGCGCTGGCTGACCAGTTCGCCCAGGGCGTTGTAGGTGTAGGTCCAGCACCTTGCGGACGCGGCGCTCTGCCGCGACATCGTTGCGCAAAGCCGTCAACCGGTCATTTTTGGCATCGATTTTGAGGCCGCGCGCAATCGTGGCTTCAGCCTCGTCAAACTGGGCTTGCGAACGCTGCAAAGACGCCTGCGACACCAGCCTGGCGATCACCTCCGACCGTGACGATGCCAACCCCGCCCGGAGCACCGGGCTCTCGGGGTATTGCGCGACACCTTTCTCAAGGTTTTGCAGAGCCGCTTCGTAATCGCCTGCCCGAAGCTGCGCGCTGGCTTCGTCACGAATTTGCTGTTGCGCGCAACCTGCGGCCGCAGCCAAAACCAGCACCAGGAACAGTTTCAAAATTCGCATGTAGAACGCTTGTAGGGGTTTACCGAATCTCAAAGGCCGGCGGCGGCGGCAAGTCCAGCCGGGCTGTGGCGCCAGTGCCCGCATGGCGCAACAGCACGGCATTGGGCTCGATAGTATCCACCTGGAAGCCATTGGGCAGCGTTTGCCCGGGGGCCAACACCAGCAGGGTCTCGCCTAGGCTGGCGTACACGCGTTTCGCGCCGTCGGGCTCGGTTACCCGGCCGGCAAAACGCAAGTTCAGCGCAAGGGCCTCGGGCGGCCGGGCTGCGGCCAGTGGCTGCGCTGGTGGCGCGGCCACCACCACATTGGCAGGTGCGGCAACTGGCGGGCGCAGCGCACGAATGAACGGGTCTTTGTCTGCTAGCTCCAGCGTGGGGCGGTTCAAACGCTCGGGCAGCGGCATTGCCACGTTGGCCCCCAAACTGGCAGGTGCACCTGCAAGCACTTTGCTCGCTGGCGCAGAAACCGGGGGTTTGACGGCAAGCCAGGCCCCCAGTGCCGCAAAGGCAATGATTCCCAATGCCGGTACAGTCCGCACTTTGTCAACCCTTCACAAACAGCAGCAAAGTGACCTGCAGGGTCTGGCGGGCACCCTCGGCGTCGTTTGCCTGCGTCGACAGATTGGCAACGCCCAAGGCCGCATACCGGGCCAGCAACTCGGCCAGCCAGGCCTTATTGTTCTTATAGTCCCCCTGCACGGTGGCGGTAAGCTGCACCCGCCCCAGTTCACGGTCTGATTTGGCTTGGGTTTGCATGGCCACGGCGCTTACGTGCACGCCTAGCCGTTGCGCAAACCGCGCCATATCACGCGCCACGTCGTCGGCCACCGCTGCGCCTGGCAGTGTGGCCGTGAAATTGCGTTGAGGCACTTGCCCTGCTGCGGCCTTGGCCTGTCGGAGCTGCGCCTGCAATTGCGCGGTCTCAAGATCTAGCTGGGCGACGCGGCCCTGCAAGTGCAACTGGCCCCAACGGCCAGCCGTCAGCAAAACCAACAGAAGTGCGACCGCACAAGCCACATGCGCGGCCAGCGGCCAGCGCGAAAAGGGCAACAGGGGTGGGTTCATCAGCCAGGCGGGTTGAATTTCAGGAGTGCCTTGCAATGGTACTAGAGCCGCAGGCGAGGGGAAACCGAGTGGGCGTCGACCCTGTGGCGGTATTAAATATGGCAAGTCAAATGTTAACATGCATATTAACAAATTGAAGTTCTGAGCGAATTTTTCGAAAAATCAGGCCTTTCGACCCTCCAAGTCTCATGGAAAGGACATATTTAGCTATAAAATAAGTAGCAATTTAATGACTCACCCAGCTATTCAAGACGGCAAAGCACTCTGGCAGTCTCAAGTTTGATGGGATTTTTCTCAGCGCCAGTATGTCGCAGTATTTTCCAATTCAGGTATGAGCCTGAAGCCGGGACAAAGCGAGTGATTTGTCGGGATGAGTTGATCTGGGTTTAAAAGTGGAAGTTTAGGGTCTTTTTTATCGCAGAAGGGGGTACTGGCGCGGCGAAGCCGTGAGT
>JANOYE010000377.1:0-6576 GCA_031428695.1 Rhodoferax sp.
AAACAGCTTGCTTACTAAATATCTTGATTGCGACTTGGCTGAACAAACCACAACAGACCGGTATCTGCGCCGTGCCTATTTCACGACCGCCACCGTCCGCAACAAGATGCCCCAATAGGTGAGTCCTTATGAGCAAAACACCTGACACCAATTTTAAGGCGCCGCAGCGAGGCATTTCACTCATCATCGTTTTGATTTTGGTGGTGGTGATTGGTCTTACCGCGTCGTCCGCCATGCGCAGTGCCACATCGAGTCAGCGGGTGACAAACAACCTGCGCATGGAAGGCATGGCTCAGCAGTATGCGGAAGCTGCGTTGCGGTTCTGTGAGGCTCAAATGGCGATTGACGACCCGGTGACGGGGGGAGGGGTGCCCCGTGTTGGCACCCTCTTGAATGCCAATATTCCATTAGCAAACATTACGGCTGGCATCCAACCCGCCTGGTTAAACCCTGTATCGTGGACTGGCGCTGCGGCCGCTGCGCAGATTGCCGCAACCCCGCATGCTGCCGCTACCCGCACCACATTGGGTGCCGGTCAAATCAGCTCAGGCGTCAGCACCTACACACCCACAACCCTTCCGCAGTGCATCGTTGAGAGGCAGTTGCTCCCAGGGGCGACGCCCTTTACGGTGATCGTGGTTACGGCGCGCGGTTTCAGTACGGATTACCAGAAAGATGCCAATGGCAACACCACGAATGGGTCTGTGGTCTGGTTGCAGTCGATCTTGAACATGTAAGTTAATAGCAGGGAGAGTCAACATGACACATCTTAATTCTGGCAATCGACAGTATTGCTTCTCGCGAACGCTACCCCTGTTGGCGGCGGCTGTCGGGGTCTTGTTCGCCCAAGGGCTGCACGCCCAATCGCCGGCGCAAATACCGCTCCTAAACACAGTAGGTGGCGGTGTTCCCCCGAACTTCATGCTGACGATGGATGATTCTGGTTCCATGAGGTTTCAGCACATGCCTGAAACCGTGTTTGACGGGGGTACTTTTGCGACACCTATTCCAAATGGTGGAAACACGCACTATCGGTGGGATCCTCGCGACAATGCCCTAGACTTGACGGCATTTGGCATCCCAACCGTTATTGTGCCGGGGAGAATCAATTCCACCAACTATGTGTTGCGGGCATTGCGTTCAGGGGATGCCAACACGATCTTTTACAACCCGGATATTCGGTACCTTCCATGGCTCAAAGCCGACGGTACGCGGTTTCCGCCTTCGCTGGCGGCGGCGGCATTTCAGGATGCGCCTGGCATCACAGGTGCTACCGGGGCGACGATCAACCTCACTTCGTATGTGGCGCCGGGCGGCAGCAGCAACTGGTGTTTTTCGGAGTCGGTTTACCCTGTACCAACGTCCAATAACCCCACGAACTTTGTGCCCGGCGTCACCTACACCATCACCACCACCGGCACCACAAACTGGGCTGCAGTTGGCAGCCCTTCGAATGCTACTGGTACGGTTTTCGTGGCGACTGCCGCAGGCGGCGGCACTGGCAGGGCGACTCCCGCGACAGATTGCAGTACAAAAGCGAACAATTTGGCGTCGCTCGGCCACGACCCCGGGGTGTATTTTCGATTGCAAACGCAAACTGTTAATGCGGGCTCTTTGGTGGTTGGCACGACCTATACCATCAAGACGCTTGGGTCTACCAACTTCACCTTGGTCGGTGCTCCCACGAATTCCGTTGGTGCGAAATTCACTGCTTCCGCCGCCGGTTCAGGAAGTGGCACGGTTGAGGGATTCAAGTCGGTGACCAATTACGCCAATTACACCGCGTTCTCCATCAATTCGCCAATTGGGGCCACTTATTTCAAAGGCCCAGCACGCCTGGACTGCTCCGGAGCGTTTGGCGCCGGCGGCTGTAGCCAAACTCAGGAGCGGCAGAACTTCGCCAATTGGTACACCTATTACCGCAATCGGAATATGTTGGCTCGTGGGGCGATGATGGAGGCGTTTGGCGCTGTTCCGGCACCCTTGACTGCGGCCAGTGCGCCGTTTCGTGTTGGGTTTGGTCGCATCAACAAAGGCAGTGCCTCGGTCGATGGCGTATCTACGTCCGTGATCGAAAGCAATACCGCCACCTATGGCAGCGGTGGTGTGCGCGCCTTCACGCAGGTGCGCAAAAACCAGCTCTTCAAATGGCTGGAAGATGTGCCAGCCAACGGCGGCACGCCGTTGCCGGCTGCTTTGAATACCATTGGAACGTATTACAGCCGCACGGACAACCGAGGGCCTTATACCGATGATCCCAGTGCGGCCAACGTGGTTGCCAACAACAAGACTTGCAGGCGGTCTTATCAGCTGATGGTTACCGACGGCTATTGGAACGGTGCCCCCTCAGTCGGGGACCAGGACAGTACTGCAGGCACCACTATCGGCAGTTACACCTTCCAAGCCAATACCAGGCCCTACTCAGACGGCATTCCGAATACGCTGGCTGATGTAGCCATGACATACTGGAAGAATGACCTGCAGCCGGGCATGGCAAACCAAGTCAAAGCAGGCAGTGACGACCCCTCCTTCTGGCAAAACATGACCAACTACATGGTCGGGCTAGGCGTCCGCGGCAATCTAGATCCCAATTCAGACTTGCCTGCACTTCGGAATGGCACCAAGACATGGGGTGTTCCGTCTCCTTCAGCCGCAGTGCCAGCGAATATTGATGATTTGTGGCATGCAGCGCTGAATAGCCGTGGCAACTACTACAGCGCGAAAGACCCGGCGGCATTGGCGGGTGCTGTAGCCAATGCGCTAAGTGGCGCCCAAGGCGGCGTGGGTGCCACGGCAGGTGTCGCCACCGTATCAGCGACATTGGAAAACGGCAATAGGAAATATGTGCCAACCTACGACGGCTCTGTCTGGAGTGGAGACGTGTCCGCCCAGCCTCTGGATGCCAATGGTCAGGCAACCACGGCAGTTTGGAAGGCGGCCAACCGTTTGCCTGCGTGGAACTTGCGGAACATCTACACATGGGATAGCGCACCGCTGGCAAATCCCGCAACTCCTGGCGCGGTTAGCTTTTCCTGGGCAAACATGAGTGCGGCCAACCAGGCGGCATTGAGCACTTTGTCGGTGCTGCCGACCATCTATACCTCGGATTTCACTGACTTCTTGAGAGGCGACCATAGCAAGGAAGGGGGAGGTTTGCCATTTCGCTCCCGCGCCAATGCGGCGGGCAACCCCTTTGCCTTGGGCGACTTTGTCAACTCCAACCCAGTATTGATCAAAGGCATTTTCAATGGAGGCTACGATGGCTTGGCGCTGGGGGGGGGCACAGCTTATCAGACCTTCTTGGCCGCAAAGGCTGCCCGGGATGCCGTGTTGTTTGTGGGCGGCAATGACGGCATGTTACATGCCTTCAAAGACGTGAACTCACCGGTGGCCGGAGCGCCGACGGCGGCAACTGACGGAACTGAAGTGTTCGCTTATATACCCAGGTCCACATTTGCTAACTTGTACAAATTAAGTGAACCTACCTATGGTTCTACATTGCCGCACCAGTACTTTGTGGATGGTCCGCAAAATGAAGGTGATGCTTATGTGAGAGGACCAGGTGTCGTCCCCGGCACCTTGGCAACTGCTGCTTCCTGGCGCAATTACCTTCTGGGTTCCCTGGGGGCGGGCGGGCGGGCTGTGTATGCCCTGGACGTAACCACTTCGCCCACTTTGAACGCAAACAACGTGCGTTGGGAGTTGTCGAGTGCGGATGATTCGGACATCGGTTACATCCTGTCGCCCATTGAAGTGGGTGTATTGCAAAATGGGCAGTGGGTGGCGATTTTCGGCAACGGATTTTCCAGTGGCAGCGGCAAGGCAGTTTTGTTTGTGGTGGACTTGGAGACCGCAGCCGTTCGAAAATTGGAGGTCGACGCGTCAGGCAATGGGCTGGGGGGTGTAGGCATTCTTCGCAACGGCTCCGGCCAAATTGTCAGCCTCTATGCTGGTGACCTGAAGGGCAACCTCTGGAAATTTGACTACACAACTGGCAGCGCGGTTTTTACGACCTCAGGTGGCACTGCTCCTTTTACGGCCAACGGCGGCGCTACGGCTTTCTTCCAGGCCACGACTTCAGGTGGCACTGCGCAGCCCATTACCCAGCCGCCTTCTATTTTCAAGCATTCCCAAGGTGGCAATATTATTGTGTTCGGCACAGGTAAATTGTTTGCGTCGGCAGACGTAACCGATCCGACCGAGCAGTCGATCTATGGGATTTGGGACAAACCCGCTGACAGTTTTTCTCGCCCACTGGTGCGATCAAATCTAAGCAGCCGCACACTGGGTATTCAGTCAGGCACCGGGCTGGCTTCGGCTACAACCTTTTATACCCTGACAGGGGCGGCCATGGATTGGACAACTAAGCGTGGCTGGGTGACGAACGTGTCGACGATTTTGACCGGCGGGCGGGTGATCTATCCCACTCAACGGTTCACTTCCAAGCTGGTGCTGGCGACGGTGGTTGCGCCTGCTCAGTCAGCAGCAGTGTGTTCTGTTGGCAGTGGTGTGGGCGCTGATCTTGTGTTTGAGGTTGAATCTGGCTTGCCAGGAACCAGTCCGGTTTTTGACACAAATGGCAATGGTGTTTTCAGTAACGGCGACTTTAACGCTGTCGGCATCTTGACCGATGCGGTCGGCAAGCGCGCAGTGGTAACGGGCATCAGCGGTAGTTTGATTTGCCCAGCAGGTCAACATCCACAGAGTATTCAAACCACCACAGGGCAAGCTATGACTTGTGTGCCCGACGAGTGCGTCGGCGCCGCCTGCGGTGGTGGCGCCGGTCCAACCCGTCCGTTTGACCGCGTATGGCGCCGGATCATCAACCCGCCAATTCGGTGAGTGACTTTATGAATAATGCCAACCCGGTACGTCCTACAGCTCGCTTCGACGCGATGAAGGGAGGCCAATACGGTTTCACGCTGATTGAGGTGATGATTGTCGTGGCCATCATCGGAATATTGGCGGCCATTGCCTTCCCTTCCTATACCGAATATATCAAGCGAGGTGACCGCGCCGCAGCGAGGGCAGCGTTGCTTGAGGCGCAACAGTTCATGGAGCGCTTTTATGCCGCCAACAGCAGTTACGCAAAGCCTGACGGGACTTCGCCGACTTTGCCGACACGCCTGCAAACCGCCCCCACAAATTCGCCTAAATACAACTTAACATTAAGCGCACCGGCAGTCGGTTCCTACACCTTAACGGCGACACCCATCACTGCCGACCCAAAGTGTGGCAATCTCACGCTTTTGAGCACAGGTGTTAAAGGGCGCACAGGTACGGCGACTATTGCCGACTGTTGGAAATAGCAGCTACCTGCGCACCTCATCCACCAACGCCCGAAACTCATCAATATCCTCAAAACTCCGGTAAACGCTGGCAAATCGCACGTAGGCGACTTTGTCCAGCTTTTTGAGTTCCCGCATAACCAGTTCGCCGATGCGGGTTGAGGGCACTTCGCGCACACCCAGGGCCAGCAGTTTTTCTTCGATACGCTCTATGGCGTTATCTACTTGCTCGGTGCTGACCGGGCGTTTCCTGAGCGCCAGATTCATCGAGGCGCGAAGTTTGATGCGCTCGTAGTCAATGCGGCGGCCGTCTTTTTTGACGATGGCGGGGAAGTTGACGTCGGGGCGCTCGTAGGTGGTGAAACGTTTTTCACAGGAGCTGCACTGGCGGCGACGGCGGATAAAGTCTCCGTCTTCGGAGATGCGCGTCTCCACGACCTGGGACTCCGCGTGAGAGCAAAACGGGCATTTCATGGCGAAATTCTAAGTCAAATACGGCCTTAAGTCACGTAAAACGTGCGTGAGAAGCTACTATTTTTATAGTGAACTAAAGGCTTCCACCTTCTCTTGTGTTCAGCGGTAAACCGGAAACCGCGTCGTCAACGCGTTCACTTTGGCCCGCACGGCGGCAATATTGGCTTGGTCTCTGGGGTTGTCGAGCACGTCGGCCACCAAATTCGCCGTGATGCGGGCTTCTTCGTCTTTGAAACCGCGCGTCGTCATGGCCGGTGTGCCGATGCGCACGCCGCTGGTCACCATGGGCTTTTCGGGGTCGTTGGGGATGGCGTTTTTGTTGATGGTCATGTGGGCGCTGCCCAGCACGCTTTCGGCTTCTTTGCCGGTGATGTGTTTGGGGCGCAGGTCCACCAGCATCACATGACTTTCGGTGCGGCCGCTGACGATGCGCAGGCCGCGTTTGGTGAGTGTTTCGGCGACGATTTGCGCGTTTCGGGCGACCTGCTGCTGGTAAATCTTGAAGCCTGGCTCAAGCGCTTCCTTGAAAGCCACGGCTTTAGCAGCTATCACGTGCATCAGCGGGCCGCCTTGCAGGCCGGGGAAAATGGCGCTGTTGATGGCTTTTTCGTGGATAGACTTCATCAAAATGATACCGCCACGGGGGCCGCGCAAGCTCTTGTGGGTGGTGGAGGTAACGATATCGGCATGCGGTACGGGGTTGGGGTAAATGCCAGCGGCGATCAAACCTGCATAGTGCGCCATATCGACCATGAAAATCGCGCCAACATCTTTTGCAACTTTGGCAAAACGTTCAAAATCTATAGCAAGAGAA
>JANOYE010000378.1:0-9147 GCA_031428695.1 Rhodoferax sp.
TCTCAAGCCACCGCTTCCCGCATCGTCACAAACTCTTCTGCCGCCGTGGGGTGGATGCCAATCGTCGAGTCAAACACGGCCTTGGTCGCCCCGGCTTTCATCGCCACGGCAAAACCCTGCACCACCTCACCCGCGTCGGGGCCGACCATGTGCAGGCCGACGACCCGGTCGGTCGCGTCTTCCACCACCAGCTTCATCAAAGTGCGTTCGCTGCTGCCGGAGAGGGTGTGTTTGAGCGGTTTGAAGTCGGTTTTGAAGACCGTCACTTTGCCGAATTTTTCACGGGCGTCAACTTCCGAATAACCCACCGTGCCAATGTTCGGGTGGGTGAACACTGCCGTCGGGATGAACTGGTAACTCATGCCGCGTTTGGGCCTGCCAGCCTGCGGGCCGAAGAGCTGGTCCACCACCACCATCGCCTCGCCCAGCGCCACCGGCGTGAGCTGCAGGCGCGATGTGACGTCGCCCACGGCGTAGATCGACGGCACGCTGGTCTGATAATCGTCGTTGACCACCACCGCGCCGTCTTTGCCCAAGGCAACGCCGGCTTCTTTGAGGCCCATGCCCTTCACATTGGGCACGCGCCCGGTGGCGTAGAGCACGGTGTCAACGTCGAGATCGCCGCCACCTTTCAACGCCACCTTCAACCCGCCCGCGTGTTTCTCCAGGTGCGCCACATCGGCACCGAGCCGCAAATCCACACCGGCTTTCAGCATTTCAGCGGCGATGAAACCGCGCACGTCATCGTCAAAACCGCGCAGCACTTGCTCGCCCCGGTACAGCTGGGTCACCTTCGCGCCCAGCCCGTTGAAGATCGACGCGAACTCACAGGCGATGTAGCCGCCGCCCACCACCAGCAGGCGTTTGGGGAATGGGTTCAGGTCAAACATCTCGTTTGATGTGACGACCCACTCGCGGCCTTTGAATTCAGGAACGCTGGGCTGGCCCCCGGTGGCGATCAGGATGTGTTTTGCCGTGATGGGTTTGCCTTCGATTTCAAGCGTATGGCCGTCAATCAAGCGCGCAAACGCGTTGAACACCTGCACGCCCGAGCCCTTGAGCAGGTTCAGGTAAATGCCGTTGAGCCGAGAAATTTCCTGTTTCCGGTTCGCCTTCAAAGTGTCCCAATTGAAGGTGGGCGCGGGCCCTTCCCAGCCAAAGCCGTGCGACTCTTCAAACGCTTCGGCGTAGTGCGCGGCATAGCTGTAGAGCTTCTTTGGGATGCAGCCGACGTTCACACACGTGCCGCCCAGGCCTTCGGTGCCCAAGACCTCTGCCAGACCCACGCGAACCGGCACGCCGCCCGGCTTGCGTTGCGCCGCCATGCGTGCGGCGCGCACGCCGCCGCTGCCGCCGCCGATCACGAAGAGGTCAAAGTCATAGGTGTCCATAGTTGTCCAATCTGTTCAAGTCATTCTTCCCTGCGACAATCCTGGCTCGATTGTTTCCGCCCCGCCGATTTTCGAGGAGTTTCCCGTGCCATCCAAAACCCAATTCAAAGCAGCCCTGCTGCTGGCCCTGTTGTCGCCTCTCTGTGCCCTCGCCCAAAGCGCCGCGCCAGCGGCTGCCGCTGCGACTGCCGCTGCCAAGGAGGAAGGCGCTGTCGTCACCCCCAGCGGCCTGGTTTACCGCTCGCTGAAAGACGGCAACGGCGCCAGCCCTGCCGCCAGCGACAAAGTCAAAGTGCATTACCGTGGCACCTTCCCCGATGGGCGCGAGTTTGACAGCTCTTACAAACGCAATGAGGCCATCGAGTTCCCTTTGAACGGCGTTATCAAATGCTGGACCGAAGGCGTGCAGCGCATGAAGGTGGGCGGCAAAGCCAAACTCACGTGTCCGGCCGCCATTGCCTATGGCGAGCGCGGCGCGGGCAACGTCATTCCGCCCAACGCCACGCTGCATTTCGAGGTGGAGCTGCTGGCCATCAACGGCAAGCCTTAAGTTCGGGCTTTTAGACTCGGCTGCACAGCGCACGCGCTTGGAATTCGCTCTCGTTTTGCTGCTGGGCCTGGTGGCAGGCACCGTCGGCGGCGTGTTGGGGTTTGGCACCTCGATCATGCTCATGCCCGCGCTGGTGCTGGTGTTTGGACCGCGCGAGGCAGTGCCGATCATGGCGATCTCGGCCATCATGGCCAATGCCTCGCGGGTAGCGGCCTGGTGGCGCGAGGTGGATTGGCGCGTGACGGCAGCCTATAGCGCCACTGGCATCCCGGCGGCAGCCCTGGGCGCCAAAACCCTGCTGACACTGCCCGTCGGCGTGATTGAGCTGGTGCTCGGCGTTTTCTTCATCGCGATGATTCCGCTGCGCCGCTGGATGGCGCGCAAGCAATGGACGTTGAACCTTTGGCACATGGCTTTGGTCGGCTTGGTGATTGGTTTCATTACAGGCATTGTGGTGAGCACCGGCCCGATCAACGCGCCCTTCTTTTTGGCGTACGGGCTCGTCAAAGGCGCGTACCTTGGCACCGAGGCGATGGGGTCGCTGGCGGTGTACATCGCCAAGGCCATCACGTTTCGCAGTTTTGATGCGTTGCCGCTGGAGATCATCGTCAAGGGCCTGATCATTGGTTCCAGCTTGGTGGCCGGGGCCTTCATTGCCAAACGTGTGCTGCACAAGATCGACAGCGAGAAGTTCAAACTGATGATGGATGGCCTGCTGCTGCTTGCGGGGCTCACCATGTTGTGGGCGGCGCTGCGCTGACGCGCTGGCCTGCTGGCCCGTTGACAATACTGCCATGCCCATTCCGACACTCACCATTGAACACCACGTTGCCACCCTCACCCTGCAGCGGCCCGAGCAGGCGAACCGGCTGGAGCCGCAAGATCTGCAGGCGACCGCGCGACATATCGAAACAGTTAACGCCATGGAGCAAGTGTTGGTGTTGCGCCTCCAGGCCACCGGCAAATATTTTTGCAGCGGGTTTGACATCAACCAGATCGGCCAGTCGCCCACCGTTTCGTTCGAAAAACTGGTCGATGCGCTGGAGCAGGCACGCCCGGTGACCATCGCCTTGCTGCAAGGCGGTGTGTATGGCGGCGCCACGGACCTCGCGTTGGCCTGCGATTTCCGCATTGGCGCAGAAGGCATCGACATGTTCATGCCTGCTGCGCGCCTGGGGCTGCACTTCTACCCGAGCGGCCTGGCGCGGTATGTGTCGCGCCTTGGGGTGGATACGGCGAAGCGCCTTTTTCTTACAGCAGAAAAGGTCAGTGCCGAAGAGATGCGCGCTTGCGGTTTCCTCACCCAACTGGTCGCCCCAGACACGCTTGCAGCCACGGGTGACGCGCTGGCCGCAACCCTTTCCGCAATGGCACCTCTGCCCTTGTTGGGCATGAAGAAACACCTCAATGCCCTGGCACGCGGTGCACTCGATGCCGCAGCGCTTGAAGCTGACATCACACAATGCATGCAATCTGCCGACATCAAGGAAGGGCAGGCGGCGTGGACAGAGCGACGAGCGCCGCGCTTCACGGGGCACTGACCGCAAGCAGACCGTGCACCCGAGCGCCCTTGAATTCCTTCGGCCTGCACCAATTTGCATTTCACGCGATACTGCCAGCCCCGTTGAAGAACGCCAAACAAACGATAAACAGCGCCCATGTTGAAATTCACCGCCTGCGACGCAGCCACCCAGTTTTCTGCGCCCGAGGCAGCCCAGGTGCTCAAAGGCATCACAAGGGGTTTTGAAAAAGAGTGTTTGCGCGTCACGCCAAGCGGGCAGTTGTCGCCATCGCATCACCCGCGCGGCCTCGGCTCCAAGCTTACCCACCCCTGGATCACCACCGATTATTCCGAGGCGCTGCTCGAATTCATCACGCCGCCGTCGCAAGACCGCGATTTCGCCCTGCCCTTTTTGCGCGACCTGCACCGCTTCACGGCGCAACAAATGGGCAGCGAGTTGATGTGGGCCGGCTCCATGCCCGGCCTCTTGGGTGAAGACAAAGACATTCCCCTGGCCGACTACGGCAGCTCCAACACCGCACGCATCAAATACGTTTACCGCGAGGGGCTGGGGCACCGGTATGGCCGCAAGATGCAGACCATTGCGGGGGTGCATTACAACTGGTCTTTGCCAGAAGCATTCTGGAAGAGCCTCTATGAATGCTGCAACGCCAGCGGTAATTTGCAGGCCTTCATCAGCGAGCGGTACTTCGGCCTGGTTCGCAATTTTTTGCGTTACAGCTGGTTGATCCCCTACCTCTTTGGCGCCTCGCCCGCTGTCAGCACCTCATTCCTGCGCGGCCAGAAACCTGACCTTGAGCCGCTTGGCAACGATGCTCTTTTCGGCCCCTATGCCACCTGTCTGCGCATGAGCGACCTGGGTTACCAAAACCGCGCGCAAGCCAACCTGAACGTCAACTTCAATTCACTGGCCGAATACGCCCAGGCGCTGGACGCCGCCGTGCACACGCCTGACCCGTATTACCAGGCTATTGGTGTGCATGACAACGGGCACTGGAAGCAACTCAGCGCCAATGTGCTGCAAATCGAAAACGAGTTTTACGCCGGCATTCGCCCCAAACGCATTGGCTTGCATGGTGAGCGGCCGGCGATTGCCTTGCAGAAGTACGGCGTCGAGTACCTCGAAGTGCGGCTGTTTGACCTGAACCCCTTGATCGACATCGGCATCACCCCCGAACAAAGCACGTTTTGCGACGCGTTTTTGCTGATGTGCCTGCTGCGCGACAGCCCGCCCATCACCAGCCGCGAGCAGGGGGAAAACCTGGAGAACAAACGCCGTGTCGTCACTCGCGGGCGCCACCCCGATCTGCACTTGCTGGTGCACAACACCGAGCAGCCAATGCGGCCCATGGCCCATGAACTGTTTGCCGACATGGCTCCCTACGCCACAATTCTCGACAACGCCTACGGCGGCGCGCTTGATGGTCAAACCTATGCGCAAACCCTTGCAAAATTGCGCCTGAGTATTGACCAGCCCGAACTCACGCCATCGGCCATCGTGCTTGAAGGCATCCGCCAGCATGGCGGTTTGATTCCCTTCACCTTGCATTGGTCAGCCCAGCATAAAACGAGCCTACTCGGTGCCCCGCTGGACGATGCGACACAAACACGCTTTAATGATGCCGCGCGCCGTTCCCTCGAAGCCCAGGCGCAGATAGAAGCCAGCCCGCAGATCCCGTTTGAGGATTACGTGGCGCAGTATTTCTCTTGACGCCTGCGCTAGCCCGCGAGGCGGCCGAGGCGGCTAGGTTGCGATAAAAGCGCGTGCGTCCTGCGCGGTCAGCGGCGCGCAGATCAAGTAGCCCTGGAACTCTTCGCATCCGAGCTGTCCCAGCAGGTCGAGTTGCGCCTGGGTTTCAACCCCTTCGGCTACCGTCTTGAGCCGCAGGCCGCGCGCCATCTGGATGATGGCCGTAGTCAGGGCGCGGTCGTCTTCATCGGTGGTTAGGTCCTTGATGAACGAGCGGTCAATCTTGAGTTTGTTGATCGGGTACCGCTTCAAATACGAAAGTGACGAATACCCTGTGCCGAAGTCGTCCAGCGTCAGGCCGACCCCTAATTTGCTCAGCCTCGCCAGCGTTCCCAGCACGTGGCTTTCCTGGTCCATCAACACGGATTCTGTGAGCTCAATCTCCAGAAAGGCGGGCTCCAGGCCGGTTTCAAGGAGCACTCCTGCAATCTCTTCATAAAGGTCGCCCTGCCTGAAGTCCACCGCCGACAGGTTGACCGCCACCGGCACCTTGAGGCAGCCTGAATCGTGCCAGGCCTTCATTTGTCGGCAGGCGGTCTGCAACACCCAGCGGTCGATCCCGCCAATCAGGCCGCGCGATTCGGCGAACTGCACGAATTGGCTCGGCCCAATCAGGCCACGTTGCGGGTGCTCCCAGCGCACCAGGGCTTCGAGGCCCACCACAGCGCCATCGCTGCGGCGTTTCTGCGGCTGGTAATGCAACACGAACTGGCGCTTGAACAAGGCGTCGCGCAACTCACGCTCAAGGTCCAGCGTGCCGGCAGCGCGGTCGTGCAGGGCGGGCCTGAAAAACTTGAAATTGCCGCGCCCGCTTTCCTTGGCGTGGTACATCGCCGAGTCGGCGTGGCGGATCAGGTCATCCGCAGTTTCGCCGTCTTGCGGAAACAGACTGATGCCGATGGAAGACGACAGGAACAGCTTGTGGCCTTCTAGTACCATCACGCCGTTGATTGATTCAAGCAGTTTTTGCGACACCAGGTCCGCATCGGCGCTGCCGGCAATTTCAGACAACACCACCACAAATTCGTCACCACCCAGGCGCGAAACGATGTCGGAGTCGCGCACGGTGGCCTGCACACGTTTGGCCACCTCGCCCAGCAAGATGTCACCCACATGGTGGCCCAGCGTATCGTTGACGGTTTTGAAATTGTCAAGGTCGATGAACAGCACCGCCATCGCAACCTGGCGGCGCCGCGCCAGCGCCAACAGGTTCTCCAGGCGCTCTTTGAGGTAGGCGCGGTTGGGCAACTGGGTCAGGGGATCGTGCAGCGCCAAAAACTCAATGCGGGCCTGTGTCTGCTTTTGCAGCGTCACGTCCCGAATCGCAACCAGGCGCAGGCGCTCGCCGGACACGGTTATCGTTCTGGCGGAACATTCAACCGGTATTTGATGGCCGTCCTTGTGAACAATCACCGATTCATAGGTCGACTCCGTGCCACTGGCAAGCAGGTCAATCATGCGCTGGTGCCAATCCTCGGGAATGAACTCAAGCGTCTTTCGGCCCATGACTTCCGCACGAGGAAAACCAGCAATGCGAAGCAGCGCCTGGTTGACATCGGTGATGACCAGGTCTTTGTGGAACAGGATGCCTTCGCTGGTCGCCTCGACAAATTTTCGCATGCGCTCTTCGCTGTGCCGCAATTCCTGTTCGATGCGCCAATGCCCGGTGATGTCGTTGATGAGCACAAAACAGCCGCGCAACTGCTGCTGGTCGTCAATATGCGGCAACAAGTTGACTTCAATGACGCTCTTGGCGCCATCGGGCAGCGTCTGCTCCCGCGTATAGGTGGAGCCTTTGCCCGCCAGCGCCGCCTCGACATACGGCCTCATCACCTCATACGCTGCCGCGCCAATTGCCTCACGCACCGTTTTTCCGACAATGGATTGCGGCGTCCAGCCGTTGTATTCGGCATACCGCTTGTTGGCAAACAGACAAAGAAGAGAACCCACTTCGTAATACGCGATCAGCGCCGGCACAGAGTCGGCCACGAGCCGCATCATCGACTCGCCCGCGTCGGTCTTCAAGAACTGGTCGCGAATCGATTCCGTCATGCCGTCGATGTGTAAGTCGTTGAATAGTGTTCGCGCAATTCTCGTTTGAGCACTTTGCCAATGGCGCTGCGGGGCAGCTCCGTCACCCAAATGGCAGTAGACAGTCTCTGGGTTTTCCCCAGTTGCTGGTTGGCCCAGGCCACGAGCGCGGCGGCGCGCTCATGGGTGCGCCCACCCGCGCCCGGCTTGGCCACCACAAAAGCCACGGGCGTCTCGCCCCATTGCTCGGAAGGCACGCCCACCACGGCAACTTCCTGCACGTCGGGGTGCGCCATCAAAATACCTTCCAAGTCGCTTGGGTAAATGTTGAACCCGCCTGAAATGATCATGTCTTTGCGGCGGTCAAACAGGGTCAAGAAACCATCGGCGTCGAAGCGCCCAATGTCGCCGGTGCGGATGAATCGTTTGCCAGTGTCGTCGAACCATTCGGCTTCGCGGGTTTTTTCGGGGCGGCCGTGGTAACCGGTCATCATGCTGGCCGAATGGCCCACCACTTCGCCGGGCTCGCCCGGTGCGACCACCTTGCCGCTTTCATCAATCAGCCGGATGTCGTGGTTCAGCGAGGGGCGCCCCACGGTGTGCAACTTTTCCGGATGCAGGTGGGCTTCGAGAATGCAGGTGCCGCCGCCTTCGGTCATGCCATAAAACTCGATCAAGCCGCCAGGCCAGCGTTTGACCACATCGGCCTTCAGCGCTGCGGAAAACGGCGCGCTGGTGCAAAACTTGTTTTTGAAGCTCGACAAGTTAAACGAGTCAAAGTCTGGCCGCGCCAACAAGCGTTGGTATTGAACTGGCACCAGCATGGTGTGGGTGACCTGGCGCGACTCGGCAAGCGCAAGGTAGGCGCCCGCGTCGAATTTGGGCATCATCACGACGGTGCCGCCAAAAGCCAGCGTCGGGATGAAGACGACCAAGGTGGTGTTTGAATACAACGGCGTCGAGAGCAGGGTGACGGTGTCGGGCGCGTAGCCGTAGACGCCGCCGCGCTGGATGTGCGCCCAGCGCATGCCGTGCGACTGCACGATGCCTTTGGGCTCGCCCGTGGTTCCGGAGGAATAAATGATGTTGAAGGGGGAATCTGGCGTTACCGCAGTTGCCAGCCTTGCCAGTGCGGGCTGCACTGTCGCAGCCGATTTGCCCAACCAGGTTTCCAGCGCCTCGCCATTCAGCGAGTTGTCCAGCGTGACGCAATGCGCATCTGTGGGGACAAAGCCCAGCGCCTGGCTCACAAGCGCCGCGCAACTGGCGTCAGTGAAGAGCACACGCGCCTTCGCGTCGGCCACCATGCGCCCGAGGCTTTGCGCCGTGGAACTCGGCGCGAGTGGCGCCACCACCACCCCGGCGCGCAAGGCGCCCAGAAAAACGGCTGCGTATTCAATCGAGGTTGAGGCGCAAATGGCGATGGCGTCGCCTGCACGCACGCCACTTGCCGCCAGCGCCGCCGCCACCCGATCCATCAATCCATCGAGCGCGCCGTAAGGCATGCTGCGCGGCCCTACCACCAAGGCGGCCCGCTCTGGCGCGGCTTGCGCATGCCCGGCTATCAACGATGGGAGTGTTTTGAAGGCCTGGTCCATAGGTATTTCAGCAAAATTCAGTTGGCCCAATGTTACCCCGCAGAGTGGATTTCAGGTCTCTCGTTGCAAGTGGTGGCGCAATCCCCGCAAGGCGACAATCGACGCATGACTCAAATCACCCTTTCAGGTTTTCAAACTCTGCCGCTCAGCCCCGCCACCCTGGCCAACCTCACCCAACTGGGCTACCTGGAGATGACCCCAATCCAGGCCGCCACCCTGCCCGCCGCGCTGGCGGGCAAAGACCTGATCGCGCAGGCCAAGACTGGCAGCGGCAAAACCGCCGCTTTCGCGCTGGCGCTGTTGGC
>JANOYE010000379.1:0-7379 GCA_031428695.1 Rhodoferax sp.
TGGCGGCATCAAGGACTCGGGCCTGGGCTACAAAGAGGGCGTGCAGGAAGCCATCAAGAGCTTCACGAACATCAAGACCTATTCGCTGCCCTGGACCTGAAGCCCAGCGCAGGCATCGCGAAAACCATGGCATTGACCCTCAACGACATCGAACAACTCTTCGCCCAAAAAGGCGGTGAGCAGTACACCGGAGAGCCCGTCACGCAACTCGAACACGCCTTGCAAACCGCCCTGCAGGCCGAGATGGACGGTGCAGACGATGCCCTCGTCACCGCCGCCCTGCTGCATGACCTCGGCCACATGTTGCACGAGCTCGGTGAGACGCCCAGCGCGCGCGGCCTTGACGACGTACACCAGTACCGCGCCCTGCCCTTTTTGCGCGGGCTCTTCCCTGACGCGGTGCTGGGCGCGATTCGCCTGCACGTGGATGCCAAGCGATACCTGTGCGCCACGCGCGCGGATTACTTTGACCATCTCTCCAGCGACTCCAAACGTTCCTTGCTGTTGCAAGGCGGCGTGTTCGACGCAGCGCAAACAGAAGCTTTCATCACGCAACCCGGCGCGCCAGAAGCTGTTCGCCTGCGCCTCTGGGACGACCTGGCCAAAACCGCTGGGCTTGCAACACCGCCGCTGCACCACTTCTTGAGCCGCGCCCGCCGCTGCGCGCTCGCATGAGCCTGACCTGGACGGTGTTCGCGGCCGTCTTGCTGGGCGCGCTGTTGCACGCCGGCTGGAATGCCTTGGTCAAATCCAGCACCGACAAATCGCTGGACACCGTGCTCATCCACGTCATCGGCTCCTTCATCGTGTTGCCGCTGATCGCCTGGGTGGGCTGGCCCAAGGCCGAGGCCTGGCCCTACATCGTGGCGTCGGCCACCGTGCACATCGCCTACTACCTGCTGCTCACTGGCGCCTACAAACACGGCGACCTCGGGCTCACTTACCCGCTGATGCGCGGCGCCGCGCCGCTCTTGGTGGCGCTGGCCAGCGTCGCCACACTGGGTGAACAGCTCTCGGCGGCGGGCTGGCTCGGGGTTGTTGCCGTAAGCAGCGGCGTGGTGCTGCTGGGCACGCCTGGGCGCTTGTTGCTGGCCGACGGCTCGCACGACCAAGTGGGCCATGCGCAGCGCAACACCGCCATTCGTTTCGCCCTGGCCAATGCCGTCATCATCGCCCTCTACACCGTGATCGACGCCAAGGGCGCACGCGCATCCGGCAATGCCTGGCAATACGTCTGCGCCCTGTTCCTGCTGGACAGCTGGCCTTTTGCCTTCATCGTGATGTGGCGGCGTGGCAAAGCTGCCCAGCCCTATATCCGCGCCTATGCGAAGAAGCGCTGGCCGCTGGCATTGGGCGGCGCAATAGCGTCTCTCGGCTCCTACGGCATCGCGTTGTGGGCCATGACCCAAGCCCCCGTCGCCACCGTGGCCGCGCTGCGCGAAACCTCAGTGTTGTTCGCGGCCTTGTTGGGCGCGTGGTTGTTGAAGGAAAAATTTACCCAAAGGCGCGTGCTGGGCACACTGACCATTGTTGCGGGGGTGATGGCGTTGCGGTTGTCGTGAGCTTTTTGCGGCGTTTGGGGGTTGTTGTTGATTGGACTGCTTTGCGGCCACAAGCGGTCTTTGGCGAGTGACCGGTATCAGGCAACTGATATGGTGGCCTGATAGCGATTCCAAAAGCTATAAATTTCCGTTCTCGTACTGCTCATCTAGACCTGCTGAACCAGCTGGCATTCGAGCAGCTTCGCACTGGAAGTTGATTTATGTCTACAGAAGCGGGTGAAGTCCATTGCTCTTGCCATTGCGTTCGCGGGCCAGGCTATTTCACCCCGAACCTCGCAATAAATAAATTTTGCTTGTCAGAGTCCAATCGTGAAAGTTTGCCCAAATTTTTGAGCCCAAGCAACGACACGATCTGATTGCGAGCGGACATCAACAGGTCTACCCATGTTGGCGTTTCTCGCAGGGCTTTGAGAAAAAGCCTAACGCAGATGCTCCAGCATCGTCAACTGATATGGACGTGGCGCCATAAAATTAAGGTGCTGGAACATACGTGCTTATGGCGCTATTGAGCGGGACCACTGACTGATAAGGCATTGATTGCATTGCCTGTCTTACGATAGTCTATGAAGGATAGCATTTCTGACTACAAGGGCCTACCCAAATGGGCGGCTTTTGTGAAAAATTTGAAGGCGCACTAAACGGCTGCGCTGCATATCCAGTCTGCGTTTTGCTCCAATGCTGACGCGCAATTTCCCAGATGAGCAACGGAAAACTGCGCTTAACCGCCACCTACAAAGACTTTCACTTTGCCGTAAAAAAATGAGAGGAGCCGTGATGGAAAGTCTAACTTTTCTCACGCAGTAGTTTCGCCAATTCGGAGGCAGCTGCATTCAATGCCAATTCTGCAGGTGCCAATGCCGAGAACCTCGCCTTAAATTCAGAGATTGGGGTGAAGTAGGCATGCGCCATGCTTGCAAGTGGTTTTAGTGTGTCTGCATCAAGCACTTGAATTTCCACCGCGGCACCGCCGCGGTCTAGAGGCATTGTTAAAAAAACTGATGTTAAAACGTTGAGCGCTGGGTTCACCGACTCGACTCGGGTGATGACTGCGCGGATAACAACAGGGTGTCCTCCAACATTTTTTGGCAATGCTTTGGTTTCTCTGGAAATGGCAGCCTCTAGAGTAGAAATAAGTCGCGCTCTCTCAGTCTCAGGAACTACGCCGACGGTTGGCGTGGCCCACTCAACAGAAATAGATCGCACCTGATGCGGGTCTACGGGAGTTGAAGATCGATAGTAGGCTGTGCTGCCATCTTTTGAAGTTGCCATCTCGCTGCGGTTTTTCAAAAAACCTGTGTCGGTGGCTTGCATGGTCGAGCAGGCTGCCAAGACAGTCACCGACACCAGCAAAAGCAGCCGCAAAGCCTTTGCAATTGGAGACTCAGAATTGTGAAGGAATTTCATGATGTGTTGTGGTGAAAATGGTTGAGAGGAAATGAGTGAGCGATAAGGCCTCGTTGGTCTACTCGGTATCAATTGCGTGTACGACGACCGAGGCTTGACCGTCGTGAACTTCGCACTTCAACAGGTAGGTTTTCCCCATCCGCAAATGCAGGGTCGTATTGGGTCGGTAGCTCGTAAAGCCACTAAAACAATAGACTTGAACCTTGTAATCGCCGGCTAATACTTGGATCTCGCTCGGGTAGTCTGTAAATCCGGGTATGCCGAACTGCTTCTGCTCACCTAAGCCTGAAGCCTCAAGTTTTGAATAGCCCCGAATGGTTGAATGGAAGTCATCCGAAAACGGCTTTCCTACAAAGCCCTTGATGACTGCAATGCCAGACACATCCTGAATATCCCCGGCGTATTGTTTGGCGGGTGTCATGAATCCACAGGCACCAAGCGTGCTTGCCGCCAATGTTGAAATAAGAATATTTTTCATACGGTACTTTTATGTAAATTAAAATTTCGTGGCAACCACCTGTGGATCGCCATCTCCGCGAACACGAGATTGATGAGCCATGCCAAGCTCATCAACACGTCTCGTTGCAATATGCTGGGTTTACCGATGAAAAGCATCCATGGCAAAAGCACCACTACTTGCATGCCAGCACCTTGACCCAGTGCAAAGGCGCGAATCATCCAAGTCCGGTGAGTGGCAATGTCGCCTCCTTTGACTGCGGCCACTGCAATAAAGATCGAAAGCAGCATCGCAACGCTCACGAATACGCGCACTACGTAAAGCAAGTCGCCCTGCAATTCGGGGGGAATTGCATACATGACCGTCATCCACAAGCCGGATAACGCAGCAATGACTCCGCCTGCAGCCACTATGCGTCCGGCGACTCTGTGCCATTGGGTACTTCTTTGGCGTAGCGTGGAAGAAAACTGCAATGCGCCTAAGATGGAGAACAGGCTTACGCTAATGATGTGCACAATCACAGGAAATGGCGCAGCAACGAATCGGGCGTTATCGTTGCTGATTTCCGGATTGCTAGTGAGACCCTTCAGGCGAGCGATGCCCGCAGCCAAAGGGATGGCGCTGATAAATAGCAGTACCAGCGGTACCTTCCAGTCGATTCGGGTGGCGTTTGTCATTCAAGGAGTTTATGAACGGCTCCCACTTTTGTAACCGTACTAAGGTACGGTTCTGCGTGTACTCTCATGCAACTAACGCCTTTGCAGAGTTGGACCTGCGTCGTTTGGCATCGTTATGGATCCGCAATGTCAACAGCCCTACTGGCCACTAAATTCTTCGCACCGCCCAGGCCAGCCCATGACATTTCACGTCCTTCGCTGTCCAAACGCCTAGACGAGGGTGTGTCGCGCAAGTTGACGCTGGTGTGCGCGGCGGCAGGATTCGGGAAGTCCACATTAGTTAGCCAATGGGCGCAGGATTGCTCCTTCCCAAGCGCCTGGCTCTCGCTAGACGTTGAAGACCGTGATCCCAACCGCTTTCTCGAATACCTTGCTGCCTCATTGGAGGTGATCTCTCAAACTGTGGGATCGGGCTTGCCAGCCATGTTGAGATGCTCGCCGCCAGCGTCGGCAGAGACTGTTCTAACGTTGTTGGTAAACCAGCTATCGAAGATTCCCGGCAAGCTGGTGCTGGTTTTAGATGACTACCACTTGGCGGCCAGTACAGGCGTCAATGAGGCGCTGACGTTTTTGCTCGACCACATGCCGGCCCAGTTGCATGTGGTCGTGGCCAGCCGGGTGGAACCAGAAATATCGCTGGGGAGATTGCGTGTCAGCGGTCAATTGGTGGAAATTCGCCAGCAGGACCTTCGATTCGGAGTGGAAGAAGCTGATGCATTCTTCAATCAAGGTGGCGATGTCCGTCTTTCCAAGTCCCAGGTAAGCGCCCTGGAAGCTCGCACGGAGGGGTGGGTTTCAGGCTTGAAATTGGCCGCCCAGTCGCTTCGCATGCACAAGGACCCAGAAGCGTTTATTGCCTCTTTCACAGGCAGCCACCAGTTCGTACAAGACTACCTCGTGGAGGAAGTATTGCGCCAACAGTCGCCCGACGTTCAATCCTTTTTGCTTCGTACGTCTGTACTGGATCGCCTGTGTGGTCCTTTATGTGATGCTGTATTGCAAAACCGTGGCGGTGAAGACATCCTCCATCAGCTTGACCAAGCCAATCTCTTCATCGTGCCTTTGGACTCGGAGCGACGGTGGTATCGATACCACCATTTGTTTTCCGACCTACTCCGCCAACGCCTAGGTCAAAAGGAATCCGCGCCACTGCACCACCGTGCCAGCCAATGGTATGAGGAACAAGGGATGGAGGTTGCTGCATTCCATCAGGCAACGCTCGCCAAAGACTTTCACAACGCCACGCGGTTGATCCAAGGCAATGGCATGCCCTTGTACTTTCGTGGTTTGACCGCTCCAGTAGTGCAATGGCTTTCGTCTCTAACTCCCAAGGTTTTGAACAGCTACCCGTCCCTTTGGGTGGCGTTTCCTGGTCGTTGCTGTTTTCGGGCCAACCTGGCCAGATTTTAGAAAAGTTGTCGGGTGCTGAAGCCGCACTGTCCCGCATCCCTCAAGACGCATCGACAACAGATACTTTTGGCCAAATTGCAGTGATGCATGCCTGGCTGGCGGTATACCGGAACGATGCCGAGGCAATTTATACGCATGCCAACCGCGCCCTAGAGCTCCTGAGTCCTGAAAGTCGCCCAGCCCGCACCGCTGCACACTGCGCATTGGGTGTTGCACAAATGTTTCGCGGGGAGAGATTCAAAGCTAGTGCGGCCTTTCATGAAGTGATAGGCGCCGGTTTGTCTTCGGGAAATGTGATGTTTGCAGCGGTCGCTTCAACCGCTCTGGCCGGCATTCAAGTGACGGATTACCAACTCCATTCAGCAGCAGCCACCTACCGTGAAGTCATACAAATGATAGGTGACCCAACCCATGTGTTGGGTTTTGAGGCCCATCTTGGGCTGGCCAAAATTCTTTACGACTGGAATGCCCTAGAGGAGGCCGAGACTCTGGCTTGTTTGTGTTGTGAACTTGTTGTCCTGGCAAAGAGCAAAACCGAAATAGGGGCTGATCTGCTTCGCGCCCGCCTACTGATCGCCAGACAGAAAGACTTGCAGGCCGAGACCCTAGTCGCCCGAGCTGCTGGGATGACAAAGACTGGACAACTGACCGATCGAATGCGTGAATTGGCAGAATTGCAGGTGCTGTCCATGCTCCGCCACGGTGAGGTGGACAAAGCAGCTGAATTGGCAATTGCACATCAACTTCCCGCAGCCCTTGCTAGAACACTATTGGCACAGGGCAAGGGGCTGGATGCATTACGGGCTATCGAAGCACATAGGTACATGCTGGAAGCAGAGTTTCGTACGCAAGATGCTCTTAAAGCTAGCGTGGTACAGGTCATCATTCACAGTGCCATTGGACAAGCAGGCGAGGCCATGCAACTGCTACGCGAGTGCGTAGCTCAGGCGCAGCCTCAGGGATCTATCAGGCTCTTTGTGGATGAGGGCGCGACGATACAAACACTGCTAAGCCAGCTACAACATGAAACGGGAATGGCGCCGTTTGTATCCCAGTTGCTGGACGCGTTTGGCGGACAGCTTGCTCTGGATAAACGTATCACTGCGCCAACCGTAGTCACCTCATCCCACCTGCCTCTAGGCAGCTTCAGCGGTCGGGAATTGGAGATTCTTCGTTTGATTCAGGAAGGCCATTCCAATCAAAACATCGGTGAACGGTTGTTTCTGTCACTGAGCACCGTCAAGTGGCACAACCAGAACATCTTTTCCAAGCTGGATGTTCAACGACGGACCGAAGCGGTTGCACGCGCGGTACAGTTGAAATTGCTTTAAGTGCGCGCCGTTCAGCGGTTGGAGCAAAAACCATACTTTGGTAGGGTCACCAAAAGAAGCCATTTGCTTAAACTTCTTGCGTGGCAACTTCACCACCAACTGGAACGGCACATGAACTACTCTCTCCCACGCTTACTGGCCACGCTGGCCACGCTGCTCATCGCAGCACACGCTCACGCCTTCGAGGCCGGTTGGATGCAGATCCAGACCGCAGGTGCGACACCAGAATCCCCCAAGACGACGGTCGCTCTGTACTACCCGACGCTGGCCGCGCCGCGAGTCATCCCGATGGGACCGTTCTCGGTCGACGCTGCCATCGGCGGCAAACCCGTCGAAAATGTTAAGGCGCTGATCCTGCTCAGTCATGGCATCAGCGGCACCGAGCTCGGGCACAGCGCGCTGGCGCAAGCCCTGGCCCGCAACGGCTATCTGGTCGCCGCGCTCCGTCATCCCGGCGACAACTACCAGGATCGGTCACTGCTGGAGAAGGGCCCCGAGCGCTACTTCGACGAGCGGCCGCGCCAAGCCTCCCGTGTCA
>JANOYE010000380.1:0-3580 GCA_031428695.1 Rhodoferax sp.
TGGCTTGAAGACTTCGTCAGCCTGGCTGAAACCCGCAGCTTCAGCCGCTCGGCGCTGCTGCGCCATGTCACGCAGCCGGCGTTTTCGCGGCGCATCCAGTCGCTCGAAGCCTGGGCCGGCACTGATCTGGTGGACCGCAGCAGTTACCCCACGCGCCTCACTCCCGCTGGCGAGACTTTGCACGGGCAATCGCTGGAGATGTTGCAGGCGCTGCAAAACACCCGCGCCATGTTGCGCGGCCACACCTCGGCGGGGCATGACGTGATCGAGTTCGCCGTGCCGCACACGCTGGCGTTCACGTTTTTTCCGGCCTGGGTGTCGAGTTTGCGAGAGAGTTTTGGCGCCTTCAAAAGCAGCTTGATTGCGCTCAACGTCCACGATGCCGTGTTGCGCATGGTCGAGGGCAGTTGTGACGTGTTGATCGCCTACCACCACCCATCGCAGCCGATTCAGCTCGATCCCGAGCGGTATGAAATGGTCAACCTCGGGCAAGAAGTGATTGCGCCCTACGTGAAGGCCGATGAAGCCGGTGCGCCAATGTTCCGGCTGCCGGGCGCCGCCACCGCGCTGTTGCCCTACCTGGGCTACGCGCCGGGCGCCTACATGGGGCAACTGGTGGACTGGGTGCTGAAGCAGTCCAGCGTGCCGATCCACTTTGATCGGGTCTATGAAACCGACATGTCCGAAGGCCTCAAGGCGATGGCGCTCGAAGGCCACGGCATCGCCTTCCTGCCTCATAGCGCTGTGCGCCGGGAGCTGCGGGCCAAGCGCCTGGTCAGCGCCGCGCCGCTGGGCATGAAGGGCCTGGAGGTCACGATGGACGTGCGCGCTTACCGCGTGGCGCCCCTTGGGCGCGATGCGGAGCGCGACCCAGCCAAGGGCAGGAGAACATCGCCCGAAGCTGAGCGCGCCAGCAAAGGCACGGCGCAGGCTCTGTGGGACCATCTTTTGGGACAATCGCTGCATGAATCCCAAAAGCCCCCAGCCAAACCCTAGCTCACCAACCCAGCCGGTCAATCAAATCACCCTGACCCGCCCCGACGACTGGCACCTGCACGTGCGCGACGGCGACGCGCTCAAGACCGTGGTGCCGCATACCGCGGCGCAATTCGCCCGCGCCGTCATCATGCCCAATCTGCGGCCACCGGTCACCACGGCGGCCCAGGCGGTCGATTACGCCAAACGTATCGCCGCCGCCGTGCCTGAAGGCATGAAGTTCGAGCCGCTGATGACGCTCTACCTCACCGACAACCTGCCCGCTGACGAAATCAAACGCGCCAGAGACGCCGGCGTGGTCGCCTGCAAACTCTACCCCGCAGGCGCCACCACCAACAGCGACGCCGGTGTGACGGACGTGCGCAAAACCTACAAAACGCTGGAAGCCATGCAGCGCGAAGGCCTGCTGCTCTTGGTGCATGGCGAAGTGACCTCGCCCGAGATCGACCTGTTTGACCGCGAGGCCGTGTTCATTGACACACAGCTGATTCCACTGCGCAAAGACTTTCCCGAGCTGAAAATTGTCTTTGAACACATCACCACCAAAGAGGCCACGCAGTATGTGAATGACGCCGACCGTTTCACCGCCGCCACCATCACCGCGCACCACCTGCTCTACAACCGCAACGCGATCTTCCTCGGCGGCGTGCGCCCGCACTACTACTGCCTGCCCGTGCTCAAACGCGAAACCCACCGCCTGGCTTTGTTGCAGGCGGCCACCCGTGGCTCGACCAAATTCTTTCTCGGCACCGACAGCGCTCCCCACCCCGCCCACCTGAAAGAACACGCCAGCGGCTGCGCCGGTTGTTACACCGCCCACGCGGCGATGGAGATGTACGTCGAGGCGTTTGATTCGGCCGGCGCGCTCGACAAACTCGAAGCCTTCGCCAGTTTCAACGGCGCCGATTTTTACGGCCTGCCGCGCAACACCGGCACCATCACCTTGAAACGCGAATCCTGGACGCCGCCTGAGAGTTTTGCCTTTGGCCAGGCCGAGTTGAAGCCGTTGCGTTCGGGTGAGACGTTGCCGTGGAAGTTGATAGACTGACCAAAAATGATTAAGTCGCTGCCTCCTATTCCAAAGTTTGCCAACGTGGCAGAGGAACGCGCCTATTGGGAATTGCAGGACTCCAGCGCGCACGTGGATTGGGAAAAAGCCGAATCGGCCACCTTGCCCAATCTGAAGCCGACCGCCAAATCTCCTTCGTTCGACAACGATATTCGGAAGAGGAAAAACTCATGAGACTTGATCAGCCCGAAAGTTACAGAATAGCCCTGTTGATCGACGCAGACAACGCGCCTGCAAGCAAGATTGAATTCATATTGAGTGAGTTGTCCACGCTGGGAATGACAGACGTGCGGCGTGCTTACGGCAATTGGAAGAAAGAAAGCCTGCGCGGTTGGGAAGGGAAGTTGCACGAACATGCCATTCGGCCGATACAACAATTTGATCTGGTGAAGGAGAAAAACGCCACTGACATCGCGATGGTGGTCGATGCGCTGGAGCTGCTGTATGTGGATCGTCCAGACGCGTTTGCGCTGGTGTCGTCAGACTGCGATTTCACGCCTTTGGTCATGCACCTTCGCGCAAAGGGTGCCGCAGTGTTTGGATTTGGCGAACAAAAAGCGCCCATGCCATTCGTCAACGCGTGTTCGCGTTTTCTTTACGTTGACCAAGTTGATGAGCAGCCGGAAGCCGACTCGGTCGTTGGCAAACCGGTTTCCCGCCTCAAGATTCCCGCGAACGAACTCAAACAGGATACGGCCCTCATTTCGCTTTTGCGCAACGTCATCAAGGCGGCTGCAGACGAAGACGGGTGGGCGCGCGTGGGTGAGGTGGGGCAGCAGATTCGCAACCAGTCGTCCAAACACTTTCTGAATTATGGCTATGCAAGCTGGACCAAACTGCTGAAGGTCATTGACTTGTTTGAGCTCCGCGACGAAGGGAAAAGCAACGTTTCAGCGCGGGACAAGCGACAGGCGAAATCTTCTGCCGGGTGAACTGCCGGGCATGCGCGCATCCGTTGAATCCGTCCGCTGGAGTCTTCCCTGGTTGGCGCCGTTTTCTGAGACCGGAAGGACGGTTGCGGGCGATTTCACGTTAAATCTTTCAATGTCCGACGCGTTGAATCAATGTGCCGCGCCGGTGAGATACGTTCAACAGGTCGCGCTTCCGTCCAATGAATCCTACGAAGCCTTCATCTTCCAAACCGGCCAAGTCCCCACCCGCGACAACCTGCACGACTTCTTCAATGGGTTGTGCTGGATCCACTTTCCCAAAACAAAAAAACGGCTCAACGAATTGCAGGCCGCGCAAATCGCACGGGACGGCATTGGCGACGTGCGCGGCCCGGTGCGTGATGCGTTGACGTTGTTTGACGAAAACGCCGCGTTCCTGTGCGCGCCCGATGCGTTGTGGGAGGCGCTGGCGCGCAAAGACTGGCAGAGCCTGTTTATTGGCCAGCGGGCTTTGTGGCAGCAGGCGCAGCTTGTCCTGTTCGGCCACGCCTTGCTTGAAAAGCTGGTGTCGCCGAGAAAAGCGATCACAGCGCACGTTTACCGGGTGTGGCCAACTACAGAATCA
>JANOYE010000381.1:0-2168 GCA_031428695.1 Rhodoferax sp.
CGGTTTGTAATGGTCTTCGATTGCGTCTGCAATTTCGCCCGAAAGGCCGTCATGGCGCGCGTAGTAACCGCCCATGATGCCTTGCAACTCTGGAAACTCGCCGACCATGTCTGTGACCAGATCGGTTTTGGCCAGGCGCGCTGCGGTATCGGCTGCTTGCGCCAAAACATCGCCGCCGAGTTGCTGCCCGATGGCTTTGGCAATCGCTCGCACTCGTTCTGTGCGCTGACCTTGTGTTCCCAGCTTGTTGTGGTAAACGACCTTGCCCAAACCCTCCACGCGCGACTCCAGCGTCTTCTTGCGGTCTTGGTCAAAGAAAAATTTTGCGTCGGCCAGGCGCGGGCGCACCACGCGCTCGTTGCCTTGGATGACAGCGCTGGGGTCTGATGGACTGATGTTGCTGACGACCAGAAACTTGTTGGTCAACTTGCCCGATGCGTCCAACAGCGGGAAGTACTTCTGGTTGGCCTTCATCGTGAGGATGAGGCACTCCTGCGGCACGTCGAGGAACTGTTCCTCAAATTCGCAGACCAGCACGTTCGGGCGTTCGACCAACCCAGTCACTTCATCAAGCAAAGCGTTGTCATCAATCGCTTTGACGCCGCCACCCACCTTGTCAGCCGCAGCGCCAAGCTGCCGCACGATCTCGGCACGGCGCTCGGTGAAACTGGCGATCAGTGCGCCGTCGCGCGCAAGCGTGGCGGCGTAGCTGTCGGCGTCTTGAATGACGACGGGCGACACTACCGCTTCAAACCGGTGCCCCTGCGTGTTGCGCCCCGCCTGCAAGCCCAGCGCTGTGACCGGCACCACGTCGGTGCCATGTAATGCCACTAAACCGTGTACAGGTCGTACGAATTGCACCGAATCCCATCCTGGCAAAGGCGTACCACTTTGAAGCTGATAAGACATTATCTTGGGGATGGGCAAACGCTCCATCGCGCTTTCTAACGCAAGTTCCAAAGACGAAGCCAGAAGCGCACCAGTCGACCATCTGCGCAGCAGCAGCTTATCGCCCTTCGAATCGACTGCCCGCACAACGTTTTCGCGAAAAAATTGCTCGACTGAAATATCGGCCGGAACTCTGAGAGGAGTCAACTTTTTGATCAAGGCGGCCGACATCGACCCGTCTGCCTGTAACCCCACGGACGCCGGCATCAGCGGAGTTTCGATCTGACGATCCGCCGCCTGCGCCAGAACACCGGTAATATGCGCCGCCAGCCTGCGTGGCGAGGCAAAGTTCGTCACCACCGCATCGGTGCCCACCAACCCCTGGGCCCTCAAGGAATCCGCCAGCACCGACGCAAACGCCTCCCCCAGCTTCTTCAGCGCCTTCGGTGGCAATTCTTCAACGAACAATTCAACCAGCAAATTTTGTGTAGTCATTCAAACGCAATCAATTCAAGTCCTGCCGATACCGCAGCCTGGTTCATATCTTTGTCCAACGAAGCCAGTGCTGTGCAGCCATGGCGCGTCGCAATCGCCAGGTGCAGGGCATCACCGGCGCGCAATTTTTGGATGTCGCGGCACAACTGCGCCGCATGTTCAAAATCTGCCTCAATCACACGCAGGCCGTGGGCCATGGCGTACGCGCCTTCAAACGCTTTGGCCGCGCGCTTGACGCCCGCCGGCGTTTCGCCTTTGTTGCGCACCTTTACTTGGGACGCGCTGTAAAACTCGGTGCGTGCCCAGGCTGAACTGGCAGCCAGATCCATGTCCAGCCCGGCCAGCCATAACGCCGCCCCAGGCATCTCGCGCTCGTTGAACGCAAAAGCGCACCAAACGCTGGTGTCGATATAGGCGGTTTTGCGGACGCGAACCAATTTCAGGCCTGCTCAGTAACGCGCTGAGTCGCGCATTTCGCGAATGACCGATTTTGAACTCGGCATCGTCGCCAGATGTTCGCGCGCCGCTATGAGCCACTTGGCTTTGTCAAACGGCTTGCGGGCTTCTTTGGGCGCCAAAGTTACGCTGTTGTCCGCGTTGAGTTTCAGGCTCAGTTCGCTGCCCTCAGCCACGCCGAGCGATTCGATCAACGCGGCCGGCAGGCGCACCGCCAGGCTGTTGCCCCAGCGGCTCAGTTTCACGTCGGCAATGTTCAGGTTGGGATCAAAAGCGCCCATGGTGTGCTCCCGGGTTGGCAAGTTGTAGATACATGTGTCTACATTTTA
>JANOYE010000382.1:0-2422 GCA_031428695.1 Rhodoferax sp.
CCTTCAACAACCCGATCTACCCGCAAGGCGGCATTGCCGTGTTGTATGGCAACCTGGCCCCCGGCGGCGCGATCATCAAACAATCTGCCGCAGACGCGAAACTGATGGAACACGAAGGCCGCGCTGTGGTGTTTGAAAACGCGCAAGACCTGGCGGCACGGATAGACGCGCCTGACCTGGACGTGAACGCCGACGACGTCTTGGTGCTCAAAAACATCGGCCCCAAAGGTGCGCCCGGCATGCCCGAAGCCGGCTACCTGCCCATCCCCATGAAGCTCGCCCGCGCGGGCGTGAAAGACATGGTGCGCATTTCAGACGGCCGCATGAGCGGCACCGGTTACGGCACCATCGTGCTGCACGTCACCCCCGAGTCCGCCGTGGGCGGGCCGCTGGCGCATGTGAAGAGTGGCGACCGCATTCGTCTGTCCATCTCCAAACGCGAGATCAGTTTGCTGGTGTCGGCTGAAGAGCTGGCGAAACGTGCGCTGGCCAACCCTGTCACCGAACCCACTGCCCCGCGCGGCTACAAGAAGTTGTTTTTGCAGACTGTGACGCAGGCGGACAAGGGGGTGGACTTTGATTTTCTGCGGGCACCAAATTCGTCAGGAAAAATCCCGCGCGCTTGAGGACTTGCTTTGCGGGGTACGCTGGGCGTTTCAGCGGCGTTGCCTGCGCATGAACTTCCGCAGGCAGCCCATCAGCCAGCCCAGGGCGGATGGGCATGGGGGATTGGCACTGTTTTGCCCTTGACCCTATGGTTCTTTAAGCTACTGCACTTATTGCAGTAAACCGCCCTCGCTTGGGCTCATTGCCCAGCCGCCCGGTGTGCCGCTTGCACCGTGCGCACCATGGATGCGTGCAGCGTACCCAGCTTGGGGTTTTGACCGTGTGGAGCGGCGGGTGGCACAGAAAACCACTGCGAATCAAAGGGCAGATCGAGCGCCTGTTTCAAGTCAAACTTGGTGTCGAAACTCAGGCCTGCGGCCTCAAATGCCGCCTCATTGCGGTCACGCAGAATTGCGAACTCCCCTCGGTACAAGGTGGTGGTGCGCTGGCTGGTGCCGTAAGCCACTCGCACGTGGAATTGCGGCCCGTCGTCGTCGAACACAGCCAAGATCAGTGCGGGCCTGGGTTTGGGCCGTGGGTGGATAAAATCAGGAAAGTGGCACCACACAATATCGCCAGCAGCGGGTTCACCCCACCAATGCAGCTTCACGCTGCGTCTAGCTCGAACAAGCTTGAGCGCACAGATCGCCTTGCACCTTGTGGCACCTGTTTTTTGATTTGACGTAACTGCGCCGCAGTCAGCGGGCCGCCATCGGCTTCGTACTGCGGGAGCAGCTTGACCGCCATATCGCGCAGCGCCATGTGAATGGCCTGGGTTTCATCGACACCCAAGCGAGCCGCCAGGCGTTTCGCGGTTTCACGAGTTACGCCAGTGGCATTGTCAACAGTCCTGAATCGGAATGCGATTTGGTCCGCAGAGGTGCGCATGTTCATGATCGGGTTTCCTTTTTGGATATCTTTAAGATATCTAAATTTTAACGCTTTGTCAACAACATGTTCTATGCCACAGCGAATGCTGCAACCTACTCCTTACGCCCAAATCGCGCAGTAAATGTGGCCTTGCCCAGCAACCCCTTGCCCACACCCTTGTTCAGCACAAACGAATACAGCGCCGCTGTGCCGGTCTTGGGCACGCCGCCGGCTTTTTGCACATCGTCCACCCCCAGCGCATACAGCGTGAACACGTAGCGGTGCGGCTTGTCGCCAGCCGGCGGGCAGGGGCCGCCGTAGTTGCCGTTTGCGCCGGGGGCGCCGGTTTGGTTGAATTCGGTGTTTCCGCCAAACGCGCCGGCCGGCAAGGTGGCGGGCGCGTTGCCTGCGCCTTGCGCCAAACCTTTGGTGTCGGCTGGCATGTTGTACACCGCCCAGTGCCAAAAGCCGCTGCCGGTGGGCGCGTCGGGGTCGTGAATTTGCAGTGCGAGTGATTTGGTGCCAGCGGGCACGTTTTTCCATTCCAGCGCGGGCGAGACGTTTTCGCCTTTGCAGCCAAAACCGTTCAAGATGAACTTATTGCCGAACGTGCCTTTGGCCAGGTCGGGGCTGGAGAGCGTGAATTTGCCACCCGGCTTGGCTTGGGCCTGCGCGGCGCCTGCGGCCAGGCTGCCCGCCAAAAGCACTGCCAAAAGCCCCGTGTAGCGCGTATTTGGGCGAATGGTCGATCTGAAGTTCATGTTGATTCCTCGGGTTGAAAGAGGGCAAAATTAGCACAAATTTTAAAATCGTGGCGGCGGGGCCGCGATTCTTCGACAAAAATACGGTCTGCACCACTTCATCAGGATTTCGCGAAATGTCTACCACCGGCCGCATCCATGGCGTTCTCTCCCCGGTTCTCACGCCCTTCAAAACCAACTTGGAG
>JANOYE010000383.1:0-11797 GCA_031428695.1 Rhodoferax sp.
GGCGGCGTGTTTGCCTTCGCCCCGCAAGAGCAGGCGTTTGGCGACATCATGCTGGCCAGCGCCTGGCAGGGCGACAACAGCGGGCGCACCGCTGTGCGTGACAAAGCCAGCGCCACCGGGTTCCAGTTCTTGCAGGTGCCCGTGGCACGCGGGCCCAACGCCGCGCCCATCACCGGGGAGGTATTGGGGCGCATCGTCAACCGCAGCGGGCGCAATTCGCAGCCGCTAATGGTTCAAACCAACCCGGTGCCCTACAAACCTGTGAGCATGGACACGCGCGAGTCCCGCTTGGTCTCGCGCGAGGGCGAGGATCAAAACGGCAAGGTCACCGGCGAGAGAGCGATTGCGGCGGCTGACTGGGCCTGGGCCCGCTGTGATGCGGCCAACCCGTTCCCTGGCATCCCTGACCCAACGCAAATTTGCCTGAAGAACGGGTTTGACAACAAGCTGCTGTACCAAGTGGTGTTCACTTCGGCTGACCCGTATGTGCTGGGCATTGGTTTCGCGGCCTGGCGCGATGTGGCGGCGTTTTTTAAACGCTCGGCGGCGGATGACGTTGGCACGCCCAATCCGATTGCCGGCACCGTGAAACACAGCATCACACGCGGCATCTCACAATCTGGCAACTACCTGCGCGGCTGGCTGCATTTGGGTTTCAACCAGGCCGAAGATGGCCGCCAGGTGCATGACGGCATGTGGCCCATCATCGCCGGGCGGCGCATCGCGCTGAACTTCCGCTGGGCGCAGCCGGATGGTGTGCTGGAGCTGTACCAAGCGGGAAGCGAAGGGCCGCAGTGGTGGCTGCCGCACCCTGACCCGGTGCGCAACCCGGCGGGCAGCCCGGCTGGCATTTTGGACCGCTGCACCGCCAGCGGCACCTGCCCCAAGGTGGTTGAACACTTTGGCTCCGCTGAAGTGTGGGCGCTGAAGTTGACGCCCGAGTGGGTGGGCACCGACGGCAAGGCCGATTTGCCGCTGCCTGAAAACGTGAAACGTTATTACATCGCCAGCACCAACCACAATGGCGGCGCAGGCGGGTTTGATACCAGCCTTCCCGGTGTGGGCCTGCCTAAGACCGGCGTGGCCTGTCCTGGCAACAACTTTGGCACTGGTGTTTTGCCCGCCAACCCGGTGCCGCACACCCAAACCCTCAACGCCCTGCGCGTGCATTTCCGCAATTGGGTGATGCACGGCACCGCGCCGCCGCCAAGCCGCTACCCCACGCTTGCGCAAGGCCAGTTGGCCCCGGCCAACAAAGCCGCGTTGGGTTTTCCCACCTTGCCGGGCCTGCGCGCCACGGTGCCGGAAGCAGACTTCATCATGCCGGTGCATGACTACGACTGGGGCCCGCAGTTCAACTTTGCCGATGCTTCGGGCGTGCCTACCAACCCGGTGCCGCGCATCAAAAACGTCATCCAGATGCTGGCCCCCAAAGTCGATACCGATGGCAATGAGGTGGGCGGCGTTCCGGTGGTGCTGCTGGAAGCGCCTTTGGGCACTTACCTCGGCTGGAACGTGACCGCAGGCGGAGAGCGGCCATTCCACAAAGACCAAATCTGCAATTACGCCGGTGGCATGATTCCGTTTGCGCGCGACGCCTTCGAGCGCAAAGCCAACGACGACCCGCGCTTGTCGCTGCAAGAGCGTTACAACGACCACGCCGGTTATGTTGATGCCGTTACCCTAGCCGCTGCCAAGGCGGTGAAAGAACGGTTTTTGCTGCCCGAAGACGCCACAGCGCTCATCAACCAAGCGCGGGCGAGTTCTGTTTTGAAATAAGGAGACCCTCATGACTTTGACCGAAAAATTCATTCAAGCAGCCAGCGTCAGCGCCGCCATGTTGGTGGCCATTGCCGCCACCGCGCAGACCTTCCCCGCGCCCAAAGAGGGCGCCTACATCCTCAAAGATTTCAAGTTCCACACGGGCGAAGTCATGCCCGAGCTGCGCATGAACTACACCACCGTGGGCGACCCGAAGGGCGAGCCGGTGCTGGTGATGCACGGCACCACCGGCTCGGGCACCGGCATGTTGAACCCGGCTTACGGCGGCCAACTCTTCGGCGCAGGCCAGCCGCTGGACGCGACCAAATACTTCATCATCCTGCCCGATTCGGTGGGCACCGGCAAATCCAGCAAACCCTCTGACGGGCTCAAGGCCGCCTTCCCGCGTTACAACTACAACGACACGGTGGATGCGCAATACCGCCTCATCACCGAGCACTTCGGCATCAAGAAACTGCGCCTGGTCACTGGCAACTCGATGGGCGGTATGCAGACTTGGGTGTGGGGCACGCGTTACCCGGAGATGATGGACGCGCTGATGCCGATGGCGTCGCAACCGACAGCGATGTCCAGCCGCAACTGGATGATGCGCCGCCTCATCGTCGATTCGATCCGCAATGACCCCGAGTGGATGGGTGGCAACTACACCAAGCAACCCAGAAGCGCGGCGTTTGCATCGGTGTTTTATGGCGTTGGCACAAACGGCGGCAACCAGGCCTTGGCCAAAGCCGCACCCACCGCCGCTGCCGCCAACCGCCTGCTCGACAGCCGCCTCAACGCCCCCTACACCGGCGACGCCAACAACCACCTCTACCAATGGGACAGCTCCCGCGACTATGACCCATCGCCCGATCTGGAGAAAATCCGGGCAGCGTTATTGGTGGTGAACTCCGACGACGATGAGCGCAACCCACCCGAGACCGGTTTGATGGACGCCGCCCTGAAACGCATCCCCGGCGCGAAATACCATTTGATTCCCGGCAGCCACGAGACCGCTGGGCATGGCACGGCAGGGCAGGCGCGGTTTTACAAAGATCAGTTGGCGGAGTTGCTGCGCACGGCGCCGAGGCGGTAGATTTCACGGCGCGGCGCGGCGCCGCGCGCGCCAGGCGCCAAACAGCACCAACAGACCCGGCACAAAAATCATCACCCAGATGATTTTGTCCAGATGTGTTTTAACGAACGGAAGATTGCCAAACAAGTAGCCGACTGTGACGATGCCGCCGACCCAAAGGGCTGCGCCAGCGACATTGAAGAAGGTGAACTGGGAGCGCCTCATCTCCGCCACGCCGGCGACAAATGGGGCAAAGGTGCGCAGAAACGGCATGAAGCGGGCCACGATGACGGTGATACCGCCGTACTTTTCGTAAAACTCGTGGGCCTGGTTGAAGGCCCTTTTATTGAACCAGCGCGTGTTCTCCCACTGAAACACCTTGGGCCCAAAGTAGCGCCCGACGCTGTAGTTGCACTGGTCACCCAGCACCGCCGCCGCAAACAGCAGGCCGACCGAGAGCGGGTAACTCATCAGCCCCACGCCGCACATGGCGCCCACCACAAAGAGAAGGGAATCGCCGGGCAAAAACGGCATCACCACAACGCCGGTTTCGACGAAGATGATGAGAAACAACAGCGCGTACACCCAAGCGCCGTAACTCGTCACAAAGGCTTCGAGGTGTTTGTCGACGTGCAGAATAAAGTCAATGAGAAAGGCGGCAATTTCCATAGGGCTGGATTATCACGTTCTATGGCGGAGGTTCTAGGCCGGGTTCTAGGCCGGACTTGATCACGAGTCGCCAAAATGTTAAACTAGTCAGATTACTAGTCATTTGCAAAATTCCCTAGGAGAACGCCATGAGCACCTGGCCGGTTCAAGACGCAAAAGCCCGATTCAGCGAGTTTCTGGAAGCCTGCGTTGCGGGCGGGCCACAGCTCGTCACCAAACGCGGCACCGAAACAGCGGTGTTGGTCCCGGTGGCGCAGTGGCGGCGCCTTCAAGCGGCGGCACAGCCGTCTTTGAAAGATGTGTTGCTGGAGAAGGCCGGGCGCGGCGCATTGTCTGTGCCACCACGCGGGCGGGCGCGCCGTCGCGATCCCGAGGCATTTTGATGCTCTGATATTTTGATTTCGCAAACCCGCGATGTATTTACTCGACACCAATGTCATTTCGGAACTGCGCAAGGCCAAACCTCATCGCGCGGTTCAGGCTTGGTTGGAGTCGGCCCGCGAGTCAGACCTGCACATTTCCGCAGTGACTATGGGCGAGATTCAGCGCGGCATTGAGATCACCAAAGAGCAAAACCCCGCCCGCGCACGGGAAATCGAAGAGTGGGCGAACCGCCTGGAAGCCACACATACGATCTTGCCGCTGGACAGCCGGATCATGCGGGTTTGGGCGCAACTGATGCACCCCAAGTCAACGGATAAGTCAGACGATATGTATGAGGACGCCATCATTGCCGCCACGGCGCTGGTTCACGATTTGACGGTGGTGACTCGCAACGTGGGCGATTTTGCCCAATTGAAGGCAGGCGTCTTCAATCCTTTTGGGGCATCAAAATGAACGCCGTGTTGTCTGCGACGGGTGATGAAATGCCACGCCGCCCCATCCGCGAACTGCCTGACGAACTCATCAGCCAAATCGCCGCTGGCGAAGTGGTGGAGCGGCCGGCTTCTGTGGTGCGCGAGCTGGTGGATAACGCGCTCGATGCTGGGGCCACACAAGTCACCGTGCGCCTGTTGGCAGGCGGTGTGCGGCTGATTTCAGTGGAAGACGATGGCGCGGGCATCTTGCCTGATGAACTGCCGCTGGCCTTCAAGCGCCATGCCACCAGCAAGATCGCAAGTTTGTTGGATCTTGAATCTGTGGGCACGATGGGTTTCCGAGGTGAAGCCCTGGCCGCTATTAATTCAATAGCTGATTGCGCTATATCCACGAGACCTAGCGGCCATTCAGACGCATGGATTCTGGACGGACGCTCGGGTGAACTGACCCGCGCCGCGCGAAGCCAGGGCACCACGGTGGAAGTCAAAGAGCTGTTCTTCAGCACGCCCGCGCGGCGCAAGTTTTTGAAGACCGACGCCACAGAACTCTCGCATTGCATTGAAGCCGTGCGCCGTCACGCCTTAGCTCGACCCGATGTCGGTTTTGCCATTTGGCACGAAGGCAAGCTGGTGGAACAGTGGCGTGCCGTCGCCGGGCCAATGACAACGGCGATTGACCAACGCCTGCGCGATGTCTTGGGTGACGATTTTGTCGATCGCTCAGTGCGGGTGGACTACACCAGCGCGCCCCCCTTCGGCCAGCCCGTGCGTGTATGGGGCCGCGCCGGCACCCCCGACGCCGCCCGTGCGCGCGCCGATCAGCAGTTCGCCTATGTCAATGGCCGTTTTGTGCGCGACAAGGTACTCAGCCACGGCGCACGCAGCGCCTATGAAGACGTGTTGCACGGCCACCGCCAGCCGGTGTATGCCTTGTATGTCGAGATCAACCCGGCGCGTGTCGATGTGAACGTGCACCCGACCAAGATCGAGGTGCGCTTTCGCGACAGCCGCGAAGTGCATCAGGCCATGCACCATGCCATCGAAGACGCGTTGGCAGCGCCGCGCGCTGGCGCCGCGCCGGCATTGTCCGATCTGCCTGGAAACGGTTTTGTTAAATCGAATGCGCCAGTTTTCGATACACAAAAAGCGCAAGCGGCTATTGATTTTGGCGCGTATAGAAAACCCGAAACAGGCCATCGCGTCGAAGATGTTGGCGCGCTGTGGCAGCGCTCAGCACTGGCGACAGGCCCTCACGAATCAACCCACCCCGCTCAAAACCCGGCGCTGAACCTCCCTTCGCCCAGTGCTGTGCAAGCGGCCACCGACGGCCAACCCTGGCCACTTGGCAAGGCCCTTGCGCAATTGCAAGGCATCTACATCCTGGCTGAAAACGCGCAAGGCCTGATCATCGTGGACATGCACGCAGCGCACGAACGCATCGTCTACGAGCGCCTGAAAACGCAAATGGACGCCTCTGCCGACAAACGCATCGCCAGCCAGCCTTTGCTGATTCCAGCCACCTTCGCGGCCACGCCGCTCGAAGTGGCCACAGCAGAAGCCCACGCCGAATCGCTGGCGCTACTGGGCCTGGAGATCAGCCCGTTTTCACCCAAAACCCTGGCGGTGCGCGCCGTGCCGGCTACGCTCGCGCGCGACACTGCCGGGCGCAACGCCAGCGAGCTGGCCCGCAGCGTGCTGGCCGAGCTGGCCCAGCACGATGCCAGCAACGTGATCGAACGCGCGCAAAACGAGTTGCTCTCCACCATGGCCTGCCACGGCGCGGTGCGTGCCAACCGCCGTTTGACCGTGGAAGAGATGAACGCGCTTCTGCGCCAGATGGAAGCCACCGAGCGCTCTGACCAATGCAACCATGGGCGGCCGACTTGGCGGCAGGTCTCGATCAAAGAGCTGGATGCCTTGTTTTTGCGCGGGCGATGAGGCTGGCCTGCAAACTGCAAGCGGGCTGTTTTTAGCTCGGGGCAATATTGCAGTCGCGCCGCAAGAGCGCCATGGCATCGTGCAACTCGTAGTCGTGGTCGCTTAGCAAACGGCGCTGCGCATCGTCCCAAAAGTCTTGCCACATCTGCAGGTAGGCGCCTTGGTAGTGCGCTGGCGCGTTGCCCAGAATGTAGGGTGGCACCAGCTCCGGTTTCATGCCGGATTTTCGGATCTTGCGCACCAGCGTGGCGGCGGCCTTGGCCGTTAGGAGGGTCTTGTGGGCGCTGCCTGCAGCAATGCACAGGAACAGCGTGAGCAGTGAGCTGTCATCAAGGTGGCCGCCAGTGGCTTTGTTCCAGGCGGCGGAGGCGGCACGGTCAAAGTCGTCTACCTGGCTCAGGGCGTCTTCAGTCCAAAAGTAGCGCCCCATGAAGGCGGGGGTTTGGTCAAAAAGCCGTTTGGCAGGCAAAGCGCTGTCGAGAATTTTCGGTATGTCCGAGAGAATCGTTTGGCGCACGCCCTCCACCGCAGTTTTGAATTCTGTGGGCAGATTTTTGGGCAAAGCAATGCCGAGGTTCTTTGAAGTAGCGGCCTTCTTTTTGAAGCTGGCCATCGTTCTTTGAAACGCCACCCAGTCAGGAAAGCGCGTTTGCCGTGTGGCCAACGCCAGGAGGCCAGTGCGGATGACTGCTTCGGCATCGCGGCCAGAGTCTTCCAGCTCTTCGGCATCCATGCCCAGTTGCTCTGAAAACCACAATGCTGCATGGACCAGCTGCGCGACCTGGCTGCGTTTGGCAAACTCGGCCTGGTAGTCCGCCAGGCTGCGGAGCGTCCATTTGGCCAGTTGCGGGATGTGGTCGTCTGTGAAGCCACCTTGCTCGTGCATGCCGAAGTGGCTGCTTTGCGGCATGGCGATCAAGGCTTTAAGCATGTCAGATGCGCCTTTGGAACGCGAGAGCAAGCTGTTGTCGCGCAAGGTCTCCGCCGCCTGTCGCAGGTCGCCCTTGCTGCAGTGCTCCAGATTCAGGCTGACCAGGTTGACAATGCGCTCGCGGGCCCGTTCCAGCTCGGGCCGCAGGAACTCGCTGCCGAAGTAACGTGCAATCTGCACCATGCCTTTGGGGGCTTCGGTTTGTATCGCCTGGAGCTTGGCCTGATCGATGAGGCCGTGCCGCAGGCCGTAAGCCAGGGTTTTTTCAAAAAACGGCCGCGCGTCGAACAGCGCAACGGTTTGAGCGGCTTCGGCATGAGGCGATATGGAATCAGACATAGTGCCCTGAAGTTACCTGGGCTTACTCTAAATAGCCGACTCTTCGTCAGCTTCCAGCGCTGCTGGCGTGGCCTTGCCGCGATCCGTTTCACTGGTGTCGAACTTGCCATCATCTTCCTCAGCCTGCGCCTCCTCGCCCTCACCTGAATCGTGCGCCCGCGCCTTTGCGCGCAGCACGAGAAGTGTCTCCACAAACAAGTCAGGGCAATCGTGGCGCAACAGCCAGGCCAGTTGCATCCAGTCGCGGTCAGCCACTTCGTCTTCGTCCACGCGGGGCTTCACATAGGCGTTGGCCAGCAGCGCTGCTTCTGAAAGGATTTCGCCATCGTCTTCGACCGTATCAAAGGTGCCGCTGCGGGCGAAGGCCTCGATGCGGGCCCATTTTTCAGTGAAGTAGTCGGCCAGCGCTTCCGCCCCGCCTTCCAGTTTGTCGATGGCATTCAAAAACGCCACCGGATCGGCGTCTTCCCGGAAGATGATGGAATTGACCATGCCCCGCAGGTGGGTGTGGGTGAGGTCTTTGTACTGCTTCTCGATGACCACGGCGCGGGCGAATTGCTCGGGCGAGACCAGCAGGTTGATGACCGACTCTTTCGAGTTGTCGTATTCGCGGATCACGGCCAAGATGTCTTTGGGCGGCAACTGTTCGAGCACCACCATCAAGGCGCGGTCACCTTCGGCGTCGGCCAGTTCGACGAGCGCGGCTTCGGCAGCCACGATGTCGCCAGCGGCGATGAGGCTTTGGGTTTTGGCGATCAGGCTGAGATTGTTCATAAGGCGTTCATACAGTGTTTTCAGTCTTTGCGGTCAAAACCTTGTTCAACCATCCAGTCGTTGCCGGCGTCTTCACGGGCGCGGGCGTTGGCTTCTTCTTCGTCGTGGTCTTCGGTGTGGTTGTCGTCGTGGCGCTCGTTGCGCACCTCGTCGCGGTCGCCTTTGCCGCCTTCTTTGCCTTTTTCATCGCCATCATCATCACCGTCGTCGCCGTCGCTTTCAAACTGCGCCCGCTCGGCGGCTGTCAGGGGTTTGTGGTGCATGTATTCAAGCGCGGCGGCGATGGTCATGAACCAATCGCCCGCAGGCTCTTTCAAAATCGTCTGCACGATGCCACGCGCCCAGGGCGCCACCTCAACCGTGTCGTTGATGGCGGCCCAAGCCGGCAATTCGTCCGCATCCTGCGCCACCAAATGGTCCATGGCGGCGGGGATGGTGAATCGAAAGGCCCGGTGCAAAACAACCGCCACCATCTCGGGGCTGATCTCCATCATCTTGACCAAAAAGCCCATCTCGCGGCGCTTTTCAGCCAGGCGTTTGCTCAGCACGTCGTGGCCTTCCGAGTCCGTGCTGAGGTCGTCGAGTTCCGCTTGGTAGGCAGAGCGCAGATTGTGGAAAAAGGAGGATGTGCTCAATGGAAAGTCGCTCTGGTGGTAGGTGGATGAATGGCGCGGGCGCGGCTTCAGCGCACGGCCCGAACGAGCGGCTCAAAGTAGGCTTGCCAAATGCCACGCGCGGTCTCTGCCGGATCGTCCAATAAATTGCGGCGGCGGTTGTCGTCATAGGCCAGGCGCTTGGCGTCATCCGCCAGCACCTCATAGGCCTCCTGCACGGCGCGAAAGCGCGCAGGCGCATCTTCATCCGGGTTGCGATCTGGGTGGTATTGCGCCGCCATCTGGCGAAAGGCCTTCTTGATGTCGGCCAGCGTGGCAGAGCTGGCTAGGCCCAACGCGGTGTAATGGTCTTTCATGGGCTGTGGGGATCGGTGGGAATTTTGAACGGCGTGCGTTCGCTGAGAATTTGCCCGGCGGGCAGAGTTGACCTGATTTTAGTTGCTGCGTCGCCTCCAGGCGGCAAGTGGTTAAACCGTGGGCAAACCCTGCGCCACTACTCAAGCCTATTCCTTGTTACAACGAGGCCTTCCAAGCCGCAAAACACAAGCCCGTCCCCGTCAACGCGTCGCTGCGGTAGCCGGGCAAATACTGCACCCACTCCACATCCAACTCCCGAGCCATTTCACCCACCACCAGCCCGTTGCGAATTTCGGAGCTGCCGGCTTGTAATTGTTTTGGGTTCAAACCGGCCAAACTCGCCGCGTCTTTGGCGCGAATGGCGGTGATGATTGTTTGGTCGAGTTTTTCGTCCGCCACCGGAACGTGTCAATGGCTTTGCTACACCTTGCTTCATAAATTTACTGTGCAAGTGTGTGTTTTGTCAGTGTCTTGATTCTCCTTTGCCGGCGGGTTGATCCAAGCCGCCGTTGGCATGGGTTTGAGGCAAGGGCGTATGTCCTTGAAACGCTTGGGCGTGGCCAGGAACGCAGCGTCAAGCGTTTTTTGACGAGTGGCTCGCATGGCCTGCGCGAGCCCGTAGTGCACGCTGTGCGGTGTCATGTGACCAATGCCGCTGTGGCAGTGCTGGGCGTTGTACCAGGCAAAGAAAGTCTGGCAATGGCTGCGTGCGTCTTCGATGCTGCCAAAGCGCTGCGGGAAGTCGGGACGGTATTTCATGGTCTTGAACTGCGACTCCGAATACGGGTTGTCATCCGACGTGTAGGGGCGGCTGTGGCTCTTGGCTACGTCCAGGTCAACCAACAGACTGGCAACTGGTTTGGAGCGCATGGATGCACCTCGGTCAGCATGCAGTGTCAGCGCACCTGGCATCACATCGTGACGTGCCACGGTGTCAGCAATGAGTTGCTGGGCCAACTCAGCGCTTTCGCGCGGCGCAATCAGCCAGCCGACGACGTAGCGGCTGAAAATATCCAGGATGACGTACAGGTGAAAGCAAGTCCATTTGGCCGGCCCCTTGAGCTTGGTGATGTCCCACGACCAGACCTGGTTGGGTGCCAGGGCCAGCAACTCAGGCTTGGCATAGGCGGGGTGGGTGCTTTGGCGGCGCCGCTCGGCGCTGCTGGCGTTGGCGGCCAGCAAGCGGTACATGGTGCGCACCGAACCGAGGTAACAGCCTTCATCCAGCAAGGTGGCGTGCACCGCCGCTGGGGCGGTGTCTGCGAAGCGCTCGCTGCATAAGGTGTCCAACACCAATGCCTGCTCTGCCTCGCTCAAGGCCAGCGGTGAGCGTGGGCGTGCTGGCCTGGGCGCTGGCGGCGGCCCGACAAAGGCGCTGCGGTGTACGCGTGCTTTGTGTCGGCCAGGGGCACCGCGCCACAGCCCCATGGCTCGGCATGCAGCAGCATTGCCAAGCGTTGAGGTCAATTCATGCGCACCCGCCATCAAGGACTCGCGAACTTGCGGGACGGCTCGAGTTGCTCCAGCAACGCGGCAACTTTTTTTTGAACCTCGATGACCAGCTGCGCATTACTGAGTTGCACCCGCAGTTTGTCGCGCTCACGTGTCACGAGCGTCAATTGTTTGAGCTCTTCACGTGCCAAACTGACTTTTGGCCCACGCTTTTTGGATGTCACGCCGCTCAGCTCACCTGCCGCATATTGACGCCGCCATATAGCCAGCGACGACGAGTAAGCGCCTTCGCGGCGCATCAGTGCGCCGATTTCACCGGGCTTGGTACATGCGGCCGCAGCAAGCACAATGCGGCGTTTGTCGGCATTGGTAAAGCGTCGACGTTTGGCAATGGCCACAACTTCTGAGTCGATGCCGGGTGACAATGGCCGCGCCGATACAGGCGCATCTTCAGTCGCCCTTCGGGCTCCTTGCGATGCGCCTGTATCGACAAAATCTCTGGCTGCATGCATCCGTGCCTTGGGTTGATTGTTGATCTTCATACCTACCTCTTTGCTCTCTAAACTAACAGGGGTAGGTGTAGCAGTTCATTCTGGCACGGGGGGATGCAAGTAGCCGAGTCTTCGCGAGAATGAGCGCGCCACTCGTTCAGAAGAGGTATTAACAAACCTCTGGATCAGAATTGGCGTTGGATTTGCCTGGACGGCCAAATGCGCGAGTCGATTGGATATTGCATGTGGCAGTACCGCCCGCCATTTGCCTCGCTCTTGGACCAGACCTCGGCGCTGCAGTTCGGTTATGTTTCTGAAGAATGTGGAGATAGTGACTTCAGCCAATCCAGCAAGGATGGTCAACTCTGAATTTTCAGAGACATTTTCCAGATCAAATGAATACAGAAGGCTTGCAGCCTCGGCACATTTTTGCAATTCATCATTCGCAGAATTATTCTGAAGGAAGAGACGTTCAAAAAGTTTGTTGTCTGTAAGTTGCGCGAGTTCGCCTTTACTCTCTGAGGTTGATGCGAGTGCAAACGCTACCCGTGCATTTCCACCCGAGAAGTCGACAATTT
>JANOYE010000384.1:0-11034 GCA_031428695.1 Rhodoferax sp.
GGGTTTGGTCGTCAAACAGCTTGCACAGATCGGCATAGGGTTCGGTTTTGCCCTGGCACAGGGCGCGGAAAATTTCAAGCACTTGCTTGGGGGCCGTGAAGTTGTAGCGAACGCTGCCGTCAACTTGGATGTACACCAGAAAATATGGGGCCAGCGGGTTCACGGTTTCTTGCCCGTCTGCATGCACTTGCTGTCGCAGGCAAAAGATGACACCGGGCTTGACGCCTGCTGCCCCACTGCTTGCGGGCACCACGCCATACAGCCCAAACGGCGCGTCTTGCAAATGGGCGCGGTTGGCTTCGACAAAGTTGGACAGGTCCATGCGGAAGTCGTCCAGGCTGAACTCGTTCAAGGCGACAGATTCGTTGAAGTCTTCCAAATCCAGCACCTCGTCTTTCAGGCGCATGAGTTGTTTGTCGCGGTACTTCAGGTCTTGCTGGATAAGCTCTTCCAGCTCTGCATTGGTCAGGATGTTGTCTTCATTGGTGGCGGCAATGTCCACCAACGCCATTCGGGCCTCAACCCGGTTTTTCAGGTTGATGTATTTGTTCAAGTCTGGGGTGGGCCAGAAGTTGACAAGTTGAATGCTGGCGTTCTGGCTGCCAATGCGGTCAATCCGGCCAAAGCGCTGGATGATGCGCACCGGGTTCCAGTGGATGTCGTAGTTGACCAGCAGGTCGCAATCTTGCAGGTTCTGACCCTCTGAAATGCAGTCGGTGGCGATCAAAATGTCAATCTCGCCGGTCTTGGGCATGGTTTTCATCTTGCCGCGCTGCTTAGCGCGCGGGGCAAAGTTGGTCAATATTTGGTTGAATTCTGCGTGGCCAAAAGTGCTGCGATTGGGGCGAGTGCCGCCCGAAACCAGAGCAATATTGACCTTCAGCGATTGAGTGGCCCAGGCTTCAAGCTGCTCATACAAATAGGCAGCGGTATCAGCAAACGCGCAGAACACGATGATTTTGCGGTTGGCGTCGCCTTGGTTATTGGTGGTGGGCTGGGTGACCTTGGTTTTGATGATGCTTCGAAGCTCTTCGAGTTTGGCATCACGCTCTGGGCTGACGTCACCGGCGTCGCGCGCCAGCCGTGAGAGTTGCTGCTTGTCGGCCACCAGGTCAGCCAACCACGCGTCCACGCGCATGTGCTCCAACCGGTATTTCAGCGAACCCACTTCAAATGCCTCGCGCAGCTCTTCGTCTTCCTCGGCCTCCATCAGGAACAAAGTGGCTTGCAAGTCTTCCGCCTTGCCGTCACGCAACTTCTGGTAGGCGCGCAGGCGTTCTTCCAAGTCTTCAATTTTGGCGACGGTGCGCTCCATCGTGATGGCAAATGATTTGACCGAGCTTTCCAGCCGCTTGAGGAAGTTGACCTTCATCATGCCAATCAGGAATTTCTCACGCGTCTCCTGGCTGAAGTTGCGCACGTTGTCTTCACCCTGGTACTGGTCTTTGAACTGGGGCAGCACATAGGTGGATGGTTTGAACAGGGCGAGCTGGTACTTTTCAATCTCTTCGTTCAATTTGTCGTAGGTGGGAAAGCGGTGCTTGTTGTCAATGTCAGAGTACACAGAGATTGGTTTGGCGCGCTTGGGGAAATGGCCAATTTGCGCCATTGACGACTTGTAGTATTTCTGAATGTGCCGGCGTGACCGGGCAATCGTCAGTTCGTCCAACAACGTGAAAAAACCGGCAGGCAGGCTGTCCATCAGATCTTTAGTGTTGCGTTCACCAGTGCCTGTGATGGGGCGTTTTGCCCACTCGCTAAAGGTCTTTTGCGCGGTGTCCAAAGTCTGTTTTATGCTGGCAATTCCGGTGCTTTGCACAAAGGCGTGGTCTTGCCCCTCGGACACCAGGTAAAGCTGGTTGCGCAGGTCTTTCAGGTCGTTGTTGACGGGGGTGGCGGAAAGCAACATCACCTTGGTTTTGACGCCCGCCTGGATGATGTCTTGCATCAAGCGCTCATAACGGCTTTTTTTAATGACGTTGCCCTCTTCGTCGCGCCGGCCTTTGACGTTGTTGCGGAAGTTGTGGGATTCGTCAATGACCACCAAATCGAAATTGCCCCAACTGATTGCAGCCAGATCAACGTCGCCCGCCTTGCCAGACTCACGCGACAGGTCAGTGTGTGACAGAACCATGTAGCTGAACTTGTCTCGGACAAACGGGTTGAGTTCCGTCATGTTGCTGCCAAGGTAGACCGTCCAGTTTTCGCGTAGTTTTTTTGGGCATAACACCAGCACACGGTGGTTGCGCAGCTCAAAATATTTGATGACGGCCAGTGCCGAATAGGTCTTGCCCAAGCCGACGCTGTCCGCCAGGATGCAGCCGTTGTGGGTGTTGATTTTCTGGATGGCGCCTTTGACGCCGTCTTTCTGAAAATCAAACAGTGCTTTCCAGATGAGCGAATCTGCAATCGCGGTGTTTTCAAAAAACTGCGCCTGCTCGTCCTGCCCTGACAGGAATTTCTCAAACACGTGGAACAGGGTTTTGAAATAGACGAACTCCGGTGAATGGTCTACATAGAGCTGTGACAGGTATTCAAGCACTTTGGGCTTGACATCTTCAACCAAAGCGGGGTCAGCCCAAATTTGGTCAAACCAGGCCTTGAGCTCGGCGCGGTCCCGGTCACCGTCAATCACCATGTTGAGCTCGATGTTGGGCGTGTTTGACAGCCCGAGACCCCGGCGGGTGAAGTTGGAACTGCCCATGAGGGCATGCTCACGCCGCCCGTCGTCAATGTGGTACAGCTTGCCGTGCAGCAGGTTGCTCTCACGGATGGAGCGGATTTCAACCTTGGCTTGAATCCATTCAGCGCAGCGGCGGGCCACGTCTTTTTGTTGCAGGCGGTTGGCCAGCTCCAGGCCCTCGTCTTCTATTTTGAAGGTCTTCTTGTCGGTCTTTTCAGGGTCGAGCGACTGCAGGAAACGAGGCTCGCCAAAAAGGAAACGCAAGGACTTGATGCCATTCAATTCCTTATTTAGAGCGTCGTAGGCATAAATGGTGAAATAGGCCGAAACAATGGCCAAATGGCTTCCTTCCGCAATTTTTGCGGTGAGAAAGTCTGCGACCCGTCCTCGGGAGTGGTTGTCTTTGATGCCAAACATTGGAGTGCCACTTATCCTTGTCACGCTTGGCAGGAATTGCCGCTTGGCTGGGATAATCGCATACTTATGGCAGCCAAACAGCGCGTGGTGGTCGGATTGAGCGGGGGCGTGGACTCTGCGGTCACCGCCTACCTGCTTAAAAAGCAGGGCCACGAGGTCGTTGCCATCTTCATGAAAAATTGGGAGGAAGACGACGACAGCGCATATTGCTCGTCGAATGTCGACTTCGTAGACGCCGCCGCCGTGGCCGATGTGCTGGGCATCGAGATCGAACACGTCAACTTCGCCGCCGACTACAAAGACCGCGTGTTCGCCGAGTTTCTGCGCGAATACAAGGCCGGGCGCACGCCCAACCCCGACATTCTGTGCAATGCCGAAATTAAATTCAAAGCGTTCCTGGATCACGCCGTGCGCCTGGGGGCCGAGAAGATCGCCACTGGGCATTACGCGCGGGTTCGCCTGAACGCACAAACCGGGAAACACGAGCTGCTCAAGGGGTTGGACGCCAGCAAAGACCAAAGTTATTTTCTGCACCGCCTGAACCAATCGCAGCTGTCTAAAACACTGTTTCCAGTCGGTGAACTGCACAAGACAGACGTGCGTTGCATTGCCGAAAACATCGGCCTGCCCAACGCAAAGAAGAAAGATTCGACCGGCATTTGTTTCATCGGCGAGCGGCCGTTTCGTGAATTTTTGAACCGCTACATTGCCAAAGAACCCGGCCCGATCAAGGACGAAAAAGGCCGTGTTCTGGGCCAGCACGTGGGTTTGAGTTTTTACACGCTGGGGCAGCGCCAAGGCATTGGCATTGGCGGCGTGCGAGCCAAAGGCGCACAGCGTGGTGGTGGGGATCACGCACCCTGGTTTGTGGCCCGCAAAGACATGGCCACCAATACCTTGTGGGTGGTGCAGGGGCACGGCCACCCGTGGTTGCTGTCGCCATCACTCAGCGCGCAGGACGCGAGTTGGGTGGCGGGCCAGGCACCTCTGCTGGGCGACTGCACCTCCAAAAACCGCTACCGGCAGGCCGACGCGCCGACGCGTTTGGTGGCGGTGGAAGCTGACAAATTCACCCTGGCATTTCCCGAGCCGCAATGGGCCGTCACGCCGGGGCAGTCTGCCGTGTTGTACAGCGGTGAGGTCTGCCTGGGCGGCGGCGTCATCGCATCGCAGGTGCCATGATGCGTTTGCATCTTCACCCTGCAGGAGGGCGCACCCATGGCCGCGTTTGACATTGCCATCTTCGGCGCCGGCATCGCCGGTGCGTCGCTGGCCTGGCGTTTGGCGGGGCACCGCAGCGTTGCCCTGATCGAGCGCGAGAGCCAGCCCGGCTACCATTCCACGGGACGCTCTGCCGCCCTGTTCATGGAGAGTTATGGCCCACCCGTGGTGCGCGGGTTGACACGCGCCAGTCGCGCGTTTTACCAAACGCCACCCGCGGAATTTGCTCCTGAGCCCCTGGTCAAGCCGCGCGGTGTCCTGTATTTGGCAACGCCCGAACAGTCTGCCAAATTGAAGTCCAGCCACGACAATTTGCTGCCAACCTGTCCCCGCCTGACAGCAATTGACCGCGCGGCTACGTTGGCGCGGGTGCCGTGTTTGCGCCCAGAGAAGGTGTTGGGGGCCTTGTATGACCCGGACACGATGGACTTGGATGTCAACGCTTTGCACCAGGGTTATTTGCGCGGCTTCAAAGCCAGCACCCCATCGACCCACTGCGAATTGCGAACCCGTGCCTCTTTGGTTTCAGCCAAACACGACGGCAGTTTTTGGCAGCTTGAATTTGCCGATGGCCAAAACTTGCAGGCAAAAACCGTTGTCAACGCGGCGGGCGCTTGGGCGGATGAGCTGGCCAGGGTGTTTGGCGTGCGGCCCATTGGCCTGGTGCCGCGCCGACGCAGCGCCTTCACGTTCAAGGCGCCGGATGGAATTGATGCATCCCCGTGGCCTGCGGTTGTGGGCGTGGACGAAAACTATTATTTCAAACCCGATGCCGGGCAGTTGTTGGGCTCAGCTGCCAACGCCGACGACACCCATCCGCATGACGTGGTTCCCGAGGAGTTGGACATTGCCATGGGCATCCATGAGATTGAGTCGGTGACCACCCTGCACATTCGTCGCCCCACCAGCACCTGGGCGGGTTTGCGTTCTTTTGTGCCGGATGGCGAAATCGTGATTGGTTTTGACGACGCAACACCTGGCTTTTTCTGGCTGGCCGCGCAGGGCGGTTACGGCATCCAGAGTGCGGCAGGTGCCAGCGCGCTGGCCGATGCGTTGATTCGCGGTGTGTCGCTGCCGGATGAATTGCAGCGCGAAGGTGTCAAGGCCGAAAGCGTTTCACCCCGGCGCCTCAGGTAACGCGCCCGACCTGTTTTTACTTCGCGAACAGCGAATCCAGATCGGCAAACGACTTCAGCTCCATCGCATTGCCGCTCGGGTCGAGGAAAAACATCGTCGCCTGCTCGCCTACTTCACCCTTGAAACGGATGTAGGGCTCGATGATGAACGCGGTGCCTGCGGCCTTGAGCGCATCGGCCGTGGCTTCCCACTGGGCCAGCGGCAACACTGCGCCGAAATGCGGCACCGGCACGTCGTGGCCGTCCACCGCATTGGTGGGCTTGTTGGCGCGGTGGCCGGGCGCCAAGTGGGCCACGATCTGGTGGCCAAAGAAGTTGAAGTCAATCCATTCGTCTGAGCTGCGGCCTTCCGGGCAGCCCAGCAGGCCGCCGTAGAAATTACGGGCAGCGGCGAGGTCATGCACGGGGAAGGCGAGGTGGAAGGGCGGGAGGTTTGAGTTTTTCATAGGGCTTCAAAGGGAAACGATGAAGAAGCGTAGCGAGCGGGATGAAGTTGTGCAGGTGGAATGGAGCTGTACTACCGGCACAGCGAGCACCACAGTGCGCAAATTCGCCCGCGCAGTAGCTTGTTCAGTGTTTCATCAGAATGGGATGTCATCGTCCATATCATCGAACCCGCTGGCGGATTTGGCCGGTGCGGTAGCTTTGGGCGCTTGCGGGGCCGGGCGCGAAGCGGGCGCGGGGCGGGAATATCCGCCGCTGCTGTCCTCGTCTCCCGAAGGCCCGCCTTGGCCTTGGCGGCTGCCGAGCATGGTCATGTCACTGACGTTGATTTCAGTGATTTGTTTCTCCGCACCGTCTTTGTCGGTGTATTTGCGGGTGCGGATCGAGCCTTCGACGTAAATCTGCGAGCCCTTGCGCAGGTACTGCTCGACGATGCCGGCCAGCCCGCTGCGAAACGTCAGCCGGTGCCATTCCGTCAGCTCTTTGCGTTCGCCGGAGTTTTTGTCTTTCCAGCTCTCGGTGGTGGCCATGGTGCAGTTGGCCACGCGGTCGCCGTTGGGGAAGGTGCGCACCTCGGGGTCGCGGCCTAAGTTGCCGACGAGGATGACTTTGTTGACAGATGCCATGATCAATTCCTGATGTTATCTACAGTGTTTGAGATTATCCCGCCATTTTCCGCTGAATTCTCGAAGCAGCCGGTTTCACCTATTTTCAGCGGGATTCACGATAATCGCGGGTTGCCCTCAAAAAAGCCGCTTTCACCCAAGCGACGCACCCGAAGCCCCGTATTGTGAATTCAGAGACCGACAGCACCTACCTGGCCAACGCGTTGCGCCAGCAGACCATCAGCATCCGTGGCGCGCGCACGCACAACCTGAAAAACATCGACCTTGACATCCCGCGCAACCAGCTCGTGGTGATCACCGGACTCTCCGGCTCGGGCAAGTCGTCGCTCGCGTTTGACACGCTTTACGCCGAAGGCCAGCGCCGTTACGTGGAAAGCCTCTCGACCTACGCGCGCCAGTTTTTGCAATTGATGGACAAGCCAGATGTGGACGTGATCGAAGGCCTCTCGCCAGCCATCTCCATCGAACAAAAAGCCACCAGCCACAACCCGCGCTCCACCGTGGGCACGGTGACCGAAATCCACGACTACCTGCGCCTTTTATTCGCCCGCGCCGGCACGCCGTTTTGCCCGGATCATGATTTGCCACTGCAGGCGCAAACGGTGAGCCAAATGGTCGATGCCGTGCTGGCCCTGCCCGCAGACACCCGCCTGATGATCCTCGCCCCGCTGGCGCGCGAGAAAAAAGGCGAGTTCCTTGACGTATTTGCCGACATGCAGGCGCGCGGTTATGTGCGTTTTCGCGTCAATGGCGAGCTGCTGGAGTTCGACGCGCTGCCCAAGCTCAAGAAAACCGAAAAACACGACATCGACGTGGTGGTAGACCGCCTCAAGGTGCGGGAAGACATGAAACAGCGCCTGGCCGAAAGCTTCGAATCCGCGCTGAAAATTGCCGACGGCCGCGCCATTGCGATGGAGACGGGTACAGCTGACGTGGCGCCGATTGAGCACCTGTTCAACGCTAAATTCGCCTGCCCCGTTTGCAGTTACTCAATCCAGGAGCTGGAGCCGCGCCTCTTTTCCTTCAACTCCCCCGTGGGCGCTTGCCCGGCCTGCGACGGTCTGGGCCAGCAAGATTTTTTCGACGAAACCCGCGTCGTCGCCTTCCCCAGTTTGAGCCTGGCCAGCGGGGCCATCAAAGGCTGGGACAGGCGCAACGGGTATTACTTCTCGATGCTGGAGAGCTTGGCCAAACATTACAAGTTTGATTTGGAGAAACCGTTTGAATCACTCTCAGCTGAAATTCAAAACTCCATCCTTCAAGGCTCGGGCGAAGAAGAAATCAAATTCAGCTACGTGATGGATTCGGGACAGTCTGTCGGAAAAAAAGTCACGCGCCGCCACCCGTTTGAAGGCATCCTGCCGAATATGCAACGGCGTTACCGCGAGACCGACTCGGCCCTGGTGCGCGAAGACCTGGCGCGTTACCGCAGCACGCAGCCCTGCGGCGATTGCGGCGGCTCGCGGCTTCGGCGCGAAGCGCGGCACGTCAAGCTGGTGGGCGACGACGCCGCCAATGCCCGCGCGATATTCGACATCAGCCACATCACGCTGCGTGAAAGTTTCGACTACTTCACCACCCTGCACATCCCCGGCGCCAAAGGCGACATCGCCGCCAAGGTGATCCGCGAGATCGGCCTGCGTTTGAAGTTCTTGAACGATGTCGGCCTGAACTATTTGAGCCTTGACCGAAGCGCCGAAACCCTGAGCGGCGGCGAGTCCCAACGCATCCGCCTGGCCTCGCAGATCGGCTCAGGCCTCACCGGCGTGATGTATGTGCTGGACGAGCCCAGCATCGGCCTGCACCAGCGCGACAACGACCGCCTCATCAGCACGCTCAAACACTTGCGCGACATCGGCAACAGCGTGATCGTGGTCGAACATGACGAAGACATGATCCGCGCCGCCGACCACGTCATCGACATGGGCCCCGGCGCAGGTGTGCATGGGGGCCGCGTGATGGCGCAAGGCACCTTCGAGCAGGTGAAAAACACACCCGCGTCGCTCACCGGCCAGTACCTCGCGCACACGCTTGAAATTGCTGTGCCCAAACGCCGGGCCAAGTGGCAACCCACGTTGATCAGCACGGTGCCGAACGACAAGTTCAAGTCGAAATTCCCGCCCAGCCCCGCCGCCGAGCGCCGCGCCGCGCGCGAAGCGCTGCACCTGGCCACACAGGGCAACATGCAGGCGCTGCGCGTGATTGGCGCCTCCGGCAACAATTTGAAAAACGTCAGCGTCGAAGTGCCAGTGGGCTTGTTCACCTGCGTCACCGGCGTCTCGGGCTCAGGCAAATCCACATTGGTGAATGACACGCTGTACGCCGCCGTAGCGCGCACGCTGTACCGCGCTCACGAAGAGCCCGCCGCGCATGAAGCGATAGAAGGCATCGAACATTTCGACAAAGTCATCAGCGTCGACCAGTCGCCGATTGGCCGCACGCCGCGCAGCAACCCAGCCACCTACACCGGCCTGTTCACCCCCATCCGCGAGCTGATGGCTGAAGTGCCAATGGCGCGCGAGCGCGGCTACGGCCCGGGGCGCTTCAGCTTCAACGTAGCGGGCGGAAGATGCGAAGCCTGCCAGGGCGACGGCGTGAAACGGGTCGAAATGCACTTTTTGCCCGACGTGTACGTGCCCTGCGATGTCTGCCACGGCATGCGTTACAACCGCGAAACGCTCGAGGTGCAATACAAGGGCAAGAACATTGCGCAACTGCTCGACATGACGGTCGAGACCGCCTACGAGTTTTTGAACGCCGTGCCCACTATCGCGCGCAAGCTGCAGACCCTGCTGGACGTCGGCCTCTCCTACATCCGCCTCGGCCAAAGCGCCACCACGCTGTCGGGCGGCGAAGCGCAACGGGTGAAACTCGCGCTGGAACTCAGCAAACGCGACACCGGCCGCACGTTGTACATCTTGGACGAACCCACCACCGGCCTGCACTTTGCCGACATTGACCTGCTGCTCAAGGTGCTGCACCAGTTGCGCGACGCCGGCAACACCATCGTGGTGATCGAACACAATCTCGACGTCATTAAAACCGCCGACTGGCTGATCGACATGGGCCCCGAAGGCGGCTCGGGCGGCGGCGAAGTGGTGGGCGTGGGCACGCCGGAGGATTTGGCGGCGAACGCGGCCAGCCATACGGGGCGGTATCTGGCGCGTCTGCTTTAATCCTGGGTCAATTAAATTGGCGAGACCAGGTGGCGTTACTTTGAAAGCCCGCAACGGAATGGGCCCGGGCGACTCCTCACGCCAGCGCGGCGCCCAGCTTGCTGAAGTGCCCATCTGCCGTTAACACAGGCAGCCCATGGCGAATTGCCACGCTGGCGATCAGCGCGTCGGTCAATGGGAGTTGGAAACCCTTGTTGCGAAGTGCATGCAAAGACCGCCCAGCGCTGACCCAGTCGGCTGGTTCAACGTCAAGCAAGGGCACGTTCTCGAACAAAAATTCCAGCTGACGCTGCTCTTTCTGCCCTTTCACACCTTGCAGCAGCTCGGTTTGATTCACGCTGCACATCAGTGCAAGATCGTCAGCCAACGCACGCTCCACTTGATCGGCCAAGGCGCCGTTGCCTGGCCGCAGAAAATCAATCCAGCCGCAAGTGTCGATCAGCACCCGCCCCGCGGGGGAGGTGCTCATGCCGCGCGACCCTGCTGCAAATCACGGTTTACCTCGAGCGCCCGCAAATCACGCCAATTGTCGGCAATCTGGACCTGGCCGCGCAGGGCCAGCACTTTCTTCTTGCGGGACTGCCGCAAATACTCGTCAAGGGCCTGGCGAATAGCGCCCACGGCACTCTTTTCGCCAGTGATTTGCATTAAATTCCGAACCTGCGTATCATCAATTGTCAATGTGGTTCTCATCAAAATCTCCAGACAAAAACATCAACCAATTGTAGCCACGGTGTTCTCCATGTCAACTCAGTATCCGAAGCCGACTGTCCACCGCGTGTTGGCAGTCAATGATGTCCACCTGCAAGCCTTGCCCGAGTTGCGAGATTTTTTTTGCCGGCTGGGCGGCTGGTGATGCTTGAAACGCACCGGCAGCAGAGTTCAAACGCCTAGTTCGCGGGGTAATTGAACCGATTGCAAGTTAAAAATGGGCGGTTGTCGGCCAGGAACCGGCATTTCAGGCGACCCCTTACAGCAGCTGGTCACCCGACAGAACTCAGTCCGGCAAATGCGCCTTGATCGCGTTCGCGCGCGCCGAGTATTGAATGCTGCCGTCAGGGCAGACCGGCAATCCGGCTCGCACAGTCTCCATCAGCCTCACACGATCGGTAGTTGTCATTGCCGCAATCATCTTGCCAATGGGGCTGTAGCCGGGTGTCTGTGCTTGCCAGAAGGCGTCGAAATCGGGGAATGGCACTGTCACGCTAATCGACCTTGTTGCGATCCCTTCAAAGCCTGCCTGCTCGAACAATGTAGTAAGCGCGGCCACGCTCGACTCCCTGGTCCCCGGCGCTGGTGGAACATCCGCGCCGGTCTGGCGCATCGCAAGG
>JANOYE010000385.1:0-4570 GCA_031428695.1 Rhodoferax sp.
CCGCGCTCCTGGCTTTTGGCCTGTGCGGCTTCAATTTGGCGCAGCGCCTCATAAGTGCGGCTCAACTCCTGATTTTTCTGCTGCACTCGGGTTTCAAGGTTCAGCGCCAATTCCTCGGCACTGGCTTTGGCGTCTCGAAAGCGCTGGAACATGTTCAGCGCCACCACCGTGAACATGATCGGCGCGCCAAAATGCAGTTTGTAGGGTTCGGCAAAACCCAACGCGTCGCTTTGGATCACAAAGTCATGCGTTGCCAGTGCATACACCACCAGCGATGCGCACAGCGACATCATCGTGTGGGCGCTGGGATTGCGGCGCACTTCGGCCACGAGCAGCACCAGAATGGAAGCGCCCATCACCAGCAGCACGGCATAACACAGCGTGATGGCGAGCGCCAGGTGCTGGGTGCCCGCCGCCCACACGATGAAAGGCACGCTGGCGCAATACACCAGCAGAAAACCTTCGGATTTCGGGTACGAGCGGTCGGCGAAGCGCACTTCAAAAACCGAAATCAATACCAGCACCCACATCAGTGAGGTGGCTACCAACACTTCCCAATACACGGCAGGGATGGGAATTTCAGTGAACAAGAAATGCGTGTTGCGCAAGCCCCAGATCAACGCGCCGGCACCGAAATAACCATAGGCGCTGCCAAAGCCGCTTAACGTCCAGGCGACGAAGGCCAGCGCGCTCAGTCCCAAAGTGATGGAGGTGGTGATCTGCACGCTGGTGACTTGCCAGAACCAGCGCCGCTCCCACTGCGCCTGCACTGCGGCAGCGGGCCCAAAATAGATCTGCGACAAACCACCCCGGTTGCTCGGGTAGGCCTTGATGCGGATGTGGACGACGTTGAACCCCGGCTTAAGCAGCCGCGCCGGAATTTGGTACAGCTGGGGCCGGTACCACTGCCGCCCCGTGGGTTCGGCAAACCGCCCATCGCCGCCAACGAACTCGCCATTGACATAGGCCATGCCATTCATGCTGAATCGCGGCACATGCAAGGCCGATTGCTGCGGCGCGCCCTGTGGCAAGTCAAATTCGATGCGGTACCAGGCAAAGCCGCCCACGCCCGAACGCGACAGGCTCCAGTTGTCAGGCAGGGTTTGAGGCTGCCAGGCGGCGTTGTCGGCGGGGATGGTTTCGCCGTCCTCAAGGAGAAACTTGGCTTGGGTCAGTTGCAACACCGGGGCAGGCGGGCCTTGTGCTGGCGTTTGCGCCCCTGCGGGCAGCGTCGCCAGCCACATCAGCAAACAAACGAACAGCTTGATAACGCCTCCCCTTCCCGCAACGATAACGCTGCCAGCACTCTAACTGATGCGGCTCAAGCCACGGTGCCCGGCCAAGCTTGCCAAAGGTAGCCGATTCAGCCTGGAGGCGCAAGCGGCAGCGGCAGCAACAGCCGCACCTGGGTGCCCGAGGCGCTGCTGTGGATGTGCAGGGCGGCCCCGAGCGAGCGGGCGCGTTTGTTCAGGCCGTTGAGGCCTTTGCCGGTGGCGGTTTGGCTGGCGGTTTTTACGTCAAACCCAGAACCATCGTCGCTGATGTCAATCGACAACTCTGCGTTTGAACTGGCCACCGAAACGCTCAGGGTTTTGGCCTGGGCGTGTTTCAGTGTGTTGGTGATGGTTTCCTGGACCACGCGCAGGAGGGGCAACTGTTGTTCAACCGGCAGCGGCAAGTCGTCTGCCAGCCCTTGCGTGTTCCATTTCAGCGCGATGCCGGCCGCCTTCAAGCGTGGCTCCATGCGAAAGCGCAGGTTGCCCAGCGCCAACGCCAGGGAATCGCGCGAATCTGTCGAGGTGTCGATGGCCAGGCGCAGGTCGTCGATGCAGCTTCGCAGCAGGTCGTAGATTTGCTGCGGCGTCAGCTCGCCGCCTTGCGCCATGGCCAGGGAGCTGACCAGCTGCGAGCCCAGGCCGTCATGCATGTCTTGCATGATGCGGGCGCGCTCGTGGGCGGCGGCCTGCTTTTGTTGCACCTGGCGCTCAAACGCATGAAGGCGTTCAATTTCCTGCCTTTGGGCGTCAAGCTTGGTTGCAAGCTCTCGCTGATGCGCTTGCTGGGCTTGGATCGATTTTGAGAAGTCGGTGACCAAAATCATGCAGACCACGATAAACCAAAGCGGTGCCACGGTTTGCAGGGTGTAGCCACCAAAACCCAGCAGTTGATGGCCCGACATCAAGGCGACATCGATCGTGCCGGTGACGATGGCTGAAACCGCGATGACCAGAAAGGCGACGTGGCGGGGTTGACGCCGGGCTCTAACCGTTTGAATCAAGACCCAAATGGCGTAAAAGCCCAATACGGAAAGTCCCATATGCCAGACGGGTGTCACCAGCGGTAATAGGGTTTGGCCCGTGAGCAGGTAATTCAACCAGTAGATGGTGCAAAACAAGCCGGCCCAGCCAAGGCATACCTTTTGAAACCAAGGTTTGTGCGCGCCGCAATCCATAACCACAAATATCCAACCGCCAATTGGCATGGCGCTGATGCCCATGTACAGCAGCAAATGCCAGTACGGAAACAGTGCCACAGGAACGGGGGGCAAAAAATACGCGATGTTCAGCAACCCCCAGCCGGTGGCGCTGATGCCAATCCAAAAATAAGCGCGCGCTTTGCTGTTCAACACGAAAAGCCCGAGCCTGATGAGCGCAATCACGGCGGCGATGACGCTGGACACCTGGGCCATGGTGTTTTGCCAAAAGAAATGGCGCTCAAAGCGCTGGGAGAGGAAATCCGCTTGGCCCACGTACATCCGTGGCACCAAAATTTGGTTCTCCCGGACTGACCACCGCCGCTCCAATGTGTTGGAACCCGCGCGCAGAAGCCCTGCGGGCAACGGGAACAAAAACGGACGAATAAACCGCACCGTTTTCTTCTCGTCGGCCGTGGGGATGTTGCCGACCTCCACGCCATTGAGCGTGAACACGCCACCGTCATGCAAGATCTGTAGGTAGAGGGCGTTTTCAGAGGAAGCCATCGCCTGCGGAACCTCAAAACGTGCAACTGCCTTGAGTTCAATCAGCTTGCGTTCACTGCGGTGCTCGTGTACCGGCAATTCCAACACGCGACCGGTGCCGGGCACCGATGGGCCAGACAGCTCAACCGTTTGAATCGAAACAAAGGGTTGGCTGTTGGGTTGATCGGGTTGGTCTGCGGCAGTTGCCGAGTGGCACCAAAGCAGGCAAAGCAACAAAACAGTGACGCCAGCAAATCGATTCAGGTCGTATTTCCATCCCCTCAAAGCCACCCCCGTTGTCTCGCCTCAAACACCGCTTCGCCGCGTGACCTGACCTCCAACTTTTTGTACACGCGCCGCAAATACCCAGTGACGGTGTGCCAGGTGATGCCCAGCGCTTGGGCGATTTCGTCGTAGGTGAGGCCTTTTTCGATCAAGCGCAGCACCTCATGTTCCCGCTCGCTCAAGCTGACCAGTTCGCCGTGCGAAGGCGACGCAAGCTGCGACGGTGTTGGCGCACCGGCGTTGCGCCCCGGCATGAAATGCTGCAACATGCGCCGCGCCACGCTGGGGCTGATGGGTGAACCGCCGGCCACAAGTTCGGCGATGCGCTGCGCGATTTCCGCAGGCGGCGCGTCTTTGAGCAGGTAACCCACCGCCCCGGCGGCGAAGCTGCTCACGATGTGTTCGTCGTCGCCAAACACCGTCACCACCATGCTGCTGGCGCCGGGCTGGTTGGCGGCGATCCAACGGATGAACTCGCGGCCATCCGCGTCAGGCAGGCCCAAGTCCACAAGGTAGACCTGGGCCGCGTGGGTGAGCGCGAGTTGTTTGGCTTCTTTGACGTTTTGCGCGCTGAAAGCCAGGCTCAAGCCAGCGTCGGCATGGATCGCGCTTTCCATCGAGCGCCGCACGTGGGTTTCGTCTTCGAGGATCGCCACGCTGACCGGCAATACGGCGCTGCCCGCTCGCGCTGGCAAGTTTGCGCGGATGTCAGGGGGAGGATCAGCAGGCGTGGCCACGAGCATCGTCATTGGACAAGTGTCGCGCCATGCGGCTGCGCTGGCAAGGCGTGTTGGATGCGCCTTTGCCCCCAAATTTGGGGTCAGAAGGGTGAAAGGGAGGTTAAAGCAGGGGAAGGCGGGTGGCCGTCAAGCCGCCACAAATGCCTTGAAGCGCGCCTTCAGTGCTGCCATTTGCTCCAGCGTCAGCCGGTTGCCGTATTGGCTCACCACCCGCCCGGCGGCCTGGTTTGCCAGCCACGCCGCCTGCGCGTGGCTGTGGCCCTGGGTGGCGGCGTAGAGGAAAGCCCCGGCGAACATGTCGCCCGCGCCATTGGTGTCCACGGCCTTGACTTTGGCTGCGGCCACTTCGGTTTGGCCGCCGTTCTCCAGCACCAGGCAACCCTGGCTGCTGCGGGTCAGGCACACGGTTTTGGCGAGACGGCTGACCTGGGCGACCACGGCGCCGAGGTCTTTGCTGGCGCACCAGGTCTGCGCTTCTTCTTCGTTGCAGAAGAGGTAGTCAATGCCGTCGCCGATCATGGCCTCTAACCCTGGGCGGCAGAAGTTGATCATGCTCATGTCGCTGAGCGTGGTGGCGAGTTTCACG
>JANOYE010000386.1:0-2882 GCA_031428695.1 Rhodoferax sp.
CAAGCCCAGGTAGCTGCGCGGGCCGTCTTTCCATTCCTGCGCCAGCGATTTGTCGTCCCGCCCGCGGATATCGATGCGCAGCAACGGCCCGGTGATGCCGTCGTAACCGGTGGCAAAGACGATGATGTCCAGCGGGTATTCGGCGTCTGCCGTGCGGATGCCCGTGGCCGTGATCTCCTGGATCGGCGCGGCCCGCACATCCACCAGGGAGACGTTGTCGCGGTTGAAAGTGTCGTAGTAGTCGGTGTCAATCGGCGGGCGTTTGCCCGCGTAAGGGTGGTCGATGTTCGACAACTTGTGCGCGGTGACGGGGTCTTTGACCAACTGGCGGATTTTGCCGCGCAGAAAATCGGCCGCCGTGTCATTCGCCGCCATGTTCTGCATCAAATCGGAGAAGGTGGTTCGAAACTCGATGCCGCCCTTGATCCAGGCCTGCTCATACAGTTCGAGGCGCTCCTCGGGCGGTGTTTCCAGCGCCAAACGTGGCTTGTTGTCCCAGGGGTGGCCCGAGGTGGAAGCGTGCATGGCCTTGCGAATCTGCGCGGCATTGTCTTTCACGTATTGCTTGAACTCGGGCGTCCACGGCGCATTGCGGGCAGGCACGCTGTAAGTCGGGCTGCGCTGGAACACCGTGAGGTGGGCGGCAGTTTCAGCGATCACCGGCGCGGCCTGGATGCCGGTGGAGCCGGTGCCAATCTGCCCGACACGTTTGCCGGTGAAATCGACGCCTTCTTTCGGCCACTGCCCTGTGTGGTGCCAGCGCCCTTTGAATTTCTCCAGCCCTGGAATTTTGGGAACATTTGCCGCAGACAGGCAACCCACGGCGGTGATAAGGAACTGGGCGCTGAAGCGCTCGCCCTGCTCGGTCGTCACTTCCCAAAGGTTCGCGGAATCATTGAAACGCGCGGAAGTGACGCGCGTATTGAAGCGGATGTTGCGCTTCAAGTCGAACTTCTTGGCCACATGGTTCATGTAGCGAATGATTTCGGGCTGCTGCGGATAACGCTCCGACCATTCCCATTCGCGCATCAGCTCTTCAGAAAACGTGAAGCCATAAACATGGCTTTCAGAGTCGCAGCGCGCGCCGGGGTAACAGTTCCAGTGCCAGGTGCCGCCCACGTCATTGCCGGCTTCGAGCACCTGCACGTTCAACCCTAAGCGGTTGCGCAGGCAAAGCAGCTGGTACATGCCGGCAAAACCGGCCCCAATCACCAGGGCATCGACAGGGGTGGATTCGGCGGAAGCTTGAGCGCGAGATTCAGGGGTAGTCACAGCGGGAGACCTTTCGTATTCCGTAGCGGGGCATTCTCATCAGTAGCATAGGATACTAATCAGAATGGTCTCGGGTGTCAAGACTGCGCTTGGCACGCCCTGGTTTGCCGGATGCGCTTGCAGGCGTTAACTGCTAGGATGAGTCGGGGAGGCTGAAAAAAATGACCAACATTCGGACAGAAAACCTGGCGCACGTTGCTGCGCAGGCCAGCGCGACGGTTTCATTCGGGCGGTTTGCCGCGCTATTTTCTGGGTTGTTTTTTGGCCTATTGGCTGGATGCGGCGGCGGCGCTTCCACGGCAGGCAACACGACGACGCTGGCGACAGCGGAGGGCTTGCCCGTGGTGGTGGTCAGCAGCACGGACGAACCCGCTCCCGAATTCGTCACCCTGCCGCAATACAAGGCGCTGCGGGCCGGCGTTGTGTCGGTCACGGGCGGCGTTGTGCCGTCGGCCAGTGAATTGGCAGCGTTGCGGGCGGCGAACTATAAAACGGCGGTGGAGCAGTTGTTACCGGGCCTTCAGCCCGGCAACAATGCTTTGGTGGTTCCGCCTTTGACCGACGCCGTGGTGCGCATGTTGGCCGCAGCGTCCAGCGGCGACACGCTGGCGCAGATCAAGTCGAAATATGACGTGGCACCCACGCCTTACGTCGCCGCATTGCAGACCAGCTCGGTGGCCAGCCAGTTTTGGGCCGACACAGGCCGGCTGTTTCGCACGGGGTTTTTGGCGGCGACAGACAGCCTGGGGCCCTTCGCCCGCTTGTCGGATTGGGGCGGTTCGGAAACCGGTTTTGCCTCGGGCGGCTTCGCTGCCGACCCCGCGCTGGCCACTTCTTTCAGCGCGCTGTTGCCGTGGCTCACGCCCGCCTATTTACCCGCGCCTGCCCAAAACATCCGCCTCGTCGCGTCCCACCAAGTGACCGCAAACGCCCCCTGGGCGGCAGTGCAGCCGTTTGACGGCGTGTTTGATCGCGGCCAAACCGCACACGACCTGGTGCGCATGCCGATGGTGCGTGTAAGCGCCGGTGTGAGGCGTTTTGCGGGCAACGACTTCACGGCGGATTTTCTGCCGATGGCGGGCGGGCGGCAGTTGCTTACCCTGCGCCCCAACGCGGGCGACTTGGCGACCTTCGCCGTCACGCGACTGCCCAACGCGCTGGCCGAGGCGATGGGCGCGCTGGGCGCGGGTGCCGCGCTTGCGGCGGGTGACATGGTGCTGCCTCAGCAGGCGATGGGTTTGACATTCGACGCCAGAGCACCCCTGGTAAGCCGAGGCGTTGTGCTGCCGTTTGACGAAGTGAATGCCAACATGCGCAACCTGGACGGCGTGGGCGGTGTTTTCTCTCAACCAGTCTTCAGCGTTGCGACGATGCAGGTTGGCGCGGCGGGTTTTTCTATGACGGCGACAGACGTGTCGGCGTTTACCTTTAGCCCGAAGAACGTCAATGTCAGTGGCAACGATAGCTTTAAGTTGACTTCCGTTACGGGCAATGTAACTCGCGGGTTCGACTACGCATACTTCCACCTCTACACCTGCAACTGGCCTACGCCAAATCTGCGCTCGTTCTACCTCGCGGTGGTTGATGGCAACCGCTGGGTCGTGTCGCTC
>JANOYE010000387.1:0-5596 GCA_031428695.1 Rhodoferax sp.
GCTCACGCTCCACCGGGCCCATCACCAGGGCGAACAGGTAAAACACGCTGCCCCAGCTGATGAGCTGCGCCAGGGACAACCAGCCGACCAGGCGTCGGCTGTAGGTGGGTGAAGGGGTCATGCCGCCATTATTGCCTACAGCGCTAAAAATTAACTTGAGTGTTAATTTGTAGGCGTCAAAAGCGGGAATTCGAGAATTTTAAGAGTTTTGAGGCTCTAAGTCACGAATAATGTGCGTAATTAGCTATATAAATAGTAGCATTTCAAAACGACCTAACCTGGCGCTTGCTGTCTTTGCAGCACGAGCTGTGGCGTGCACAAGGTTCACCACCGCCTGTCAAGCCTGGCCGGATCTGCGCGACACCCACCAACACAAAGGCGCGAGCACCACCCATGCCGCAGCCTGAGTCAGCGGCGTCATCATGATGGCAATCGCGCTTTGGGGGTCGCGGTGCCAAAAGATGGGATCGGCGACCAAAACAACGCCGCCGAGCGTGACCAGCAGGGCCGCGCCGTCCCAAATTGGATGCAATGGGCGGTTCCTGGCGCCCCACCAAAGGCCCCAAGCCATGAGCACATTGGGCAGCAGCAGCCACATTGAAAACAGGGCCAACGCCGTGGCCGAAGTCGGCTTCAACAGGCTGACCAGGTAGATCGTCAGCAGCGAGGTGCTGGCGATGGCCAGCCAAGTGAACTGTCTGAAGCGCCTCCTGGCGCCGCTGGCTTGAGTGCTTACCAAGGTGATACGCCGAAAACAATCAATTGCTGCTGCGTCAAAGACCGCTGCGCAAAGCCCGCCGGTATTGAATCGCCTCGGCGACGTGGGTGACTTGCGTCAAACGCGCTCCGGCCAGGTCGGCAATGGTGCGCGCCACTTTGAGCGCCCGGTGCGTGCTGCGGCCCGACCAGCCCAGGCGGGTGGCAGCGACGTTGAGGAACTTGGCGGCGGGCTCATCAAGCAACAGGCTGGCGTCGATCTCTTTGCCTTGCAGCGCGTGGTTGCTCTTGCCTTGGCGGGCAAAAGCGCGCTCGCGGGCGGCGATGCAGCGCGCGCGGATGGCACTGCTGGCTTCGCCGGGGCCGGACTGCATCAATTCGGCTGAAGGCATGTTGGGCACTTCGACGTGCAGGTCGATGCGGTCGACCAGCGGGCCGCTCAGCTTGCCTTGGTAACGCGCCACTTGGTCAGGCGTGCAGCGGCAAGGTTTGAGTGGGGAGCCGAGGTAACCGCAGGGGCACGGGTTCATGGCCGCGACGAGCTGGAAACGGGCTGGGAATTCACTGCGCATGGCCGCACGGGAGATGGTGATGGTGCCGGTCTCCAAAGGTTCGCGCAAGGCTTCTAAAGCGGCACGATTAAATTCGACCAACTCGTCAAGGAACAAGACCCCATTGTGCGCGAGCGAAATTTCGCCGGGACGCGGTGGCGAGCCGCCGCCCACCAGGGCCACCGCGCTGGCCGTGTGGTGCGGGCTGCCGGTGGGCCGTTGCCCCCAGTGGGCCAAGCTAAAACGGCCACGCAGCGACGCCACCGCCGCGCTCTCCAGAGCTTCCTGAGTGGTCATGGGTGGCAACAGTGAGGCGAAGCGGTGCGCCAGCATGGATTTGCCGGAGCCGGGCGGGCCAGTCAACAAAATGCTGTGGCCACCGGCAGCGGCGATCTCCAGCGCGCGTTTGGCGCCGGTTTGGCCTTTCACGTCGGCCATGTCGGCGTAATTGGGCGCGATGGCGACCCGTGTGGGCACGATGCGCGCCCAACCGGACGAGTCGGGGGCGTTTACGTTGTCGGCAGAAGGTGCGGATGCTTCTGCCAGACCTTCAGGTGCTGCAGGTAAAAACTGCGCCACCACGTCCAGCAAGTGCCGGGCGCTGTACACCTGCGCGTCGGGCACCAAGGCGGCTTCTTCGGCGCTTTGCGGCGGCAATACCAGTTTGACCTGTCTACCCAATTTGTCTGGCGGTGGGGATGCCTCCGGGCTGGTTTCTTTGAGATCCGGGCAATGCAGCGCCAGGCTCATCGCCAGGGCGCCGCGCACTGGGCGCAATTCGCCCGAGAGCGACAACTCGCCGGCAAACTCATGCCCGGCCAGGCGCGCGCCGTCAATCTGGCCACTGGCCGCCAAAATACCCAGGGCGATGGGCAGGTCAAAGCGGCCCGAGTCTTTGGGCAGGTCGGCCGGGGCCAGGTTGACCGTGATGCGTTTGTTTTGCGGAAACTCCAGCCCCGAGTTTTGGATGGCCGAGCGCACCCGCTCCCGCGCCTCCTTCACCTCCACCTCTGCCAGGCCGACCAGCGTGAAGCTGGGCAAACCATTGGCCAGGTGCACCTCCACCGTGACGGCGGCGGCGCTTAAACCGAGCAGGGCACGGCTTTGGACGAGGGACAGGCTCAACGTAACTCCCAAAATGATCCGGACGAAATCAGATGGCTGATTTTTTATACAGTATTCTAAACGCACCCGCACCCGATAAGGTTGACCAGAACCGTGAATAATTCAGCGTTGAATATTCGTCGGTTTTGTGCATAATGAATTGATGCCCGTTCACTGAATGGGTTGGGGGACGGTGATGAACAAACTATCGAACGCAGCGTCGATCCTTGCGGCGGCCACTTCTGCCACGCTGTTCGCAACTCTGGCCGGCGCGCTGGCGCTGGTGTTGACATTGACGGGCGCAAGCGCCGCCGCCCAGGGGTTTGCGACCACCGCCACGCTGGGGCGCGCCAACTACACACTGACCACGAACCCCCAAGATTGGCCCCCGGAGGATCGCAACCGGGCTGCCAACTGGACTCGTCTGGGTGCCAATTTGCCTACCGGGCTCGATGTCAACCTGAAAAACGGCCTTTATTTGGGCGCTTGGGGGGCTGGCATTCGGCCTTACGCGCTCAATCGGGCTTATGAGGCCGATCGCGCGGCAGCGAACTCGGAGATAGACAGCGTTTACGCCGGCTACCGCAGCGAAATCAGCCGAAAACTGTGGGTGGACGTAGGTGTGCAGCGTTTTGGTGCATTGGGCAACCGCATGGTGTCAGCGCCTGTGTTGGCCAATCTGGGCCAAACGGAGTCGCAATCAGAGGTTTATGGCGCCGTGACCTGGGGCCTTTTCACCGCCAAATACGCCCGCAGCACGACCCAACTGCTGGGCACAGTGACACCCGTGGCAAGTCAATACCTTGATTTATCGGCCAACTTCAATCTTGGCAATGGTTACAGCCTGTCGCCCCGCCTGGGCCGCCAAGACATCCCCACGCCCACGCCATTTGGCTTTACCGACTATTCGCTCACTTTAGGCAAATCTTTCGCAAACGGTTTGGCAGTGTCCGTCACAGCATTGGGCACCAACGCCGGGCAGAGCCTGTTCCTGGTGCCGGGCAACGATTTCACCAGCCGCATTGGCTTGGCTGCCGGGTTGAAATACGCCTTTTAGCGACTTGGGCGGACGAAGCGCCCTCTGATTCGGGGCGCGTTGCCACCAATTGGTGCAGAGTCTGCACCCAAGTCTGGCCTGATGCACCAAAACAGTGACAAGTTAAAACTGCCTCTGTAACTTTTTGGTGAATGCTTCGGCAGCAGTCTTCGATTGCAGCGGCGTCAATTGGCACGTTCCGTGCATGACAGCCTCCATCATTAACCCAGTTGGAGTTCTTCATGTCCGTCAAATCACTTTCCTTGTTTGCCGCCGCGTCACTTTTGAGCGTTGCTGCCACCGCCCAGACCAAGGCGCCTGAGCCCGCCTACACCTTGTCGTACAACGTGGGCGTGGTCACAGACTACCGTTTTCGCGGCATCACCCAAACCAACTACACACCGGCGCTTCAAGGCGGTGCGGATTTCGCCCACAAAAGCGGGTTCTACGCGGGCGTTTGGGGCTCCAACGTGTCTTGGGTGAAACAGTTCAACGGCGCGTCGCAAGGCGATTTTGAAGTGGATTTGTATGCCGGCTTCAAGGGCGAGATCGCTGCTGGTTTTGGCTTTGATGTGGGCCTGATCGGCTACATCTATCCGGGCAACAACTCCGGCGCTGCAGGCACGCCAGGCGCGGGTGCTGTCACCGACGCCAACACGACCGAAGTCTACGCCGCGTTGACTTACAGCGTTGTCACCTTGAAATACAGCCACAGCACCGGCAATTTCCTGGGCTTTTTGAACAGCAGCGGCAGCAACTACATTGACCTCTCCGCCAATTTCGACTTGGGCAGCGGCTTCACTTTGACGCCTCACGTGGGTCGCCAAGTGGTCAAAGGCCAGGCCGGCAATTTGGGCGACTACTCTGACTACTCTTTGACGCTTGCCAAAGACTTTGGCAACGGTTTCTCGGCTTCCCTGGGCGTTTATGGAACCGATGCCAACCAAGGGTTTTACGCCAACACCAATGGCAATACCAACTTCATCGGCAAAAGCGGCGCAGCCGTCGGCCTGAAATACAGCTTCTGAACAAGGCCCAGCCAACCGCAATCACCCACAGGAGGTCTTATGAAACTTGTCACCGCCATCATCAAACCGTTCAAGCTCGACGAAGTGCGTGAAGCGCTGTCGGGCATGGGCGTGCAGGGCATCACGGTCACGGAAGTCAAGGGTTTTGGCCGCCAAAAAGGCCACACCGAGTTGTACCGGGGCGCCGAATACGTGGTCGATTTCTTGCCCAAGGTCAAGATTGAAGCCGCCATTTCCGACGACTTGGTCGAACGCGCCATCGAAGCCATCGAAGGCGCGGCACGCACCGGCAAGATCGGTGACGGCAAGATTTTTGTCTACAACCTGGAGCAAGTGGTGCGTATCCGCACCGGCGAAACTGGCAAGGAGGCGCTCTAAACCGGCTGCCATAAGACAACAGATAAGAGAAAAACCATGAAAAAACTTATAGCTTCGTTTGTATTGGGTTTGGGAATGTTTGCGTTTGGCGCGGTTGCCGTGGCCCAAACCGCCGCCCCGGCGGCGCCAGCGGTTGCGGCGTCAGAGGCTGCAGCGCCAGCGCCCGCTGCTGCTGCGGCGCCGGCTGCCGCGCCTGCTGCGGCGGCCAGCGCCGCCCCCGCGCCGGTCGCCAACAAGGGGGATGTGTCGTGGATGATCGTCGCCACCGCCTTCGTCATCATGATGTCCATCCCCGGCCTGGCGCTGTTCTACGGCGGCCTGGTGCGCAGCAAAAACATGCTGTCGGTGTTGATGCAGGTGCTGGTCACCTTCTCGATGATCGTCGTGTTGTGGTGCATTTACGGCTACAGCTTGGCGTTCACGGAGGGCAATGCCTACATCGGCGGGTTCGATAGGCTGTTCATGAAAGGCTTGTTTGACCCCGCGAAGGGCGAGTTCGCGATGGCGGCCACGTTCAGCAAGGGTGTTTACATTCCTGAGCTGTTGTTCATGGCTTTCCAAGCGACGTTTGCGGCCATCACCTGCTGCTTGATCGTCGGCGCCTTTGCCGAGCGCATCAAGTTCTCGGCGATGCTGCTCTTCATGGCGCTGTGGTTCACCTTCAGCTACACGCCCATGGCGCACATGGTCTGGTACTGGATGGGCCCGGACGCTTACGCCTCCAAGGAAGTGGTTGACGCGATGAACGCCAAAGCTGGTTTGATCTGGCAGTGGGGCGCGCT
>JANOYE010000388.1:0-13765 GCA_031428695.1 Rhodoferax sp.
CTGAACTATCGGTTTTTTATTGTCCAATCAGGCTCGCACGAACAAGGTGCTGAGCGGATCATCACCCCATTGACGACTCCAGTGCCCATGAATCGCGGGGTCAAAGATGGCGCCTGCGGGCAAGCGGTCATCCGAGAAAAAGTGCTCACCCGGCTTGAACACGCGCGATACCCCGCCCTGCAAACCAATCTCCATCTGGCCCGTCAAAATGAAAACCCATTGTGGTGTGACCGTGCAGTGGAACTGGCTACGAAAACCCACCGGGCTGTGGCGCAACTGGTAGCCCCCCGATGCGCTCAGTGTTGACAGCATGGACTGCGGATTGCCCTCGGGCAGCGCAATCGCTTCTTCGCGAAATTTCGCGATGCCGTCAATGTCTGTGAACAATATTACTTTGGTAAAGGTAGTCATGGTGAATTTAAAAATGGAAGTGAGTTAACCGGCGTATTAACGGGCTTAAGAGATAACTCAATCCACTCAATCCACCAGCGCGGGATCAAACGCAATCTGCACCTTCATTGACTGGCTCTTGTCCCCCGCCAGTTTGAACGCGTCCACCGCCTTGTCAAAGGCCACAATGTCGCTGATGACGGGGCGCCCATCAATCAGCCCCTGGTTCAGGAATCCAATGGCTACCGCAAACTCGGAATGAAATCTGAAGGTGCCGCGCAACTCGATCTCTTTGGCGACCAGCACATTGAGTGGCACCGAGATATCGCCTCCCAAGCCAATGCTGACAATCACGCCCCCCGGCGCTACCACGGCCAGGCCACTGCGCAGGGCTTTGTCGCTGCCTGAGGCCTCAAACATAACGTCGAACTGGCCCTTTTCGATGGCGTAAGGTGCCAGCCCGTCGGGGGTCGTGATCAGGTTGACAGTCTCATCCGCGCCCATTTTTTTGGCGCATGCCAATGGCAAATCAGCAATGTCAGCCGCCACGATCAGCGCCGCGCCAGCCCGGCGCAAGCCTGCAATCAGCAGCGAGCCGATTGGCCCACAGCCAGTGACCAGCACTTTCTTGCCAAACACCGAACCGGCTCTTGAGATGGCATGCAGGCCGACGGACAAAGGCTCAGCCAGCGCGGCCTGCGACAAAGGCAGGCTGTCTGCCACGGCATGGGCTTGAGATTGCTCAATGACCAGAGACTCGCTGAATGCGCCCTGAATGTGGGGAAAAGGCATGGCGCTGCCGTAAAAACGCATCGAGAGGCAGTGTTGCTGCTGCCCAAGCTGGCAGAAGCGGCAATGGCCGCAGGGGCGCGAAGGCGAAATGGCAATGCGTTGGCCAGGCTTGAACCGTTTGACCTCGCTGCCCACTTCGGCCACCACGCCCGAGATTTCATGCCCCAAGGCCATCGGCTGCTTGATGCGCACCACGCCAAAACCACCGTGTTGGTAATAGTGCAAGTCAGAGCCGCATATGCCGCCAAAGGCCACGCGCACGCGGAGTTGGTTTGCGGCCACTTGAACCGGGTTGTCGGCAGTGTCCGGGTCAAGCTGCTCGAGGCGCAGATCAAGCGCGCCATGGCACATCAACGCGCGGATGCGGCGCTGATCAGGGTCAAGGGAAGCGTCAGCCATGGCGTCAGCCCAGCCGAACGCCAGAGGCGGCGTCGAACAAATGCGTCTTGGCCGAGTCCACGCTGAGATGCACCACATCATCAGGCAGGGCGGTGGTGCGGCCATGCATCACCAAAACCAATTGGTGCTCACCCACCTGCAGCAGCAACTCCGTTTCAGCGCCCGTGGGTTCAACCACGATCACTTTTGCTGCGATGGTCTGGCCGCTGGTTGCGCCGCGCGCAGGTCTGTCTTCAACAATCGACAAGTCGCCGGGGCGCACGCCGTAACTGACGGCCTGGCCCTCTGAGCCGCCCGCATTGGCAGCGACCGGCCAAAGTTGCCCGGCGACATCGACACACGGCACGCCACCGGACTTTTTCAACACGCCGTTCATCACATTCATGGACGGCGACCCGATGAACTGCGCCACAAACAGGTTGCCCGGTTTGTCAAACAGTTCAAGCGGCGAGCCAATCTGCTCGACGATGCCGTCGTGCATGACAACAATACGGTCGGCCAGGGTCATGGCTTCAATCTGGTCGTGCGTCACGTAAACAGTGGTGGTTTTCAGGCGCTGGTGCAATGCCTTGATTTCAGCCCGCATGGAGACGCGCAGCTTGGCGTCGAGGTTCGACAGGGGTTCATCAAACAAAAACACTTTGGGGTCGCGCACAATGGCGCGGCCCATCGCCACGCGCTGGCGCTGCCCGCCCGAGAGTTCACGCGGGTAACGCTCCAACAACGTGTCCAAGTTCAGGATGCGCGCTGCGTTGGCCACGCGTTCCTGCGTCATCGCCTGGTCGGCCTTGCGCAACTTCAGGCTGAACGCCATGTTCTCGCGCACCGTCATGTGCGGGTACAGGGCATAACTCTGGAACACCATCGCGATGTCGCGGTCTTTGGAATCAAGCTCGTTGACCACGCGGCCATCGACGGCGATCTCGCCGCCGCTGATTTCCTCCAACCCGGCCAACATGCGCAGCAGCGTTGACTTGCCGCAGCCGGACGGCCCCACCAGCACCACGAACTCGCCGTCGCTTATGTCAAAACTGATGCCATGAATAACTTTGACTTTGCCAAAACTTTTTTCGATGTTCTTGAATGAAACATTGGCCATGAGGCGGCTTTCTACGAATGAGAGGAATTCACGCGATCAGGACTTCACAGCGCCCGCCGTGAGGCCAGAAACCATGTACCGCTTGAAGGCGTAATAAATAGCGGCCGGCGGCAACGCGTAGAGGAACCCAGTGGCCATCAACAGCTCCCACGGCGAATCGTCCGCCGCCAGGAAGTTGCCAAGCGCAACCGCCAAAGTCAAGTCGGTCTCTTTGGAGAGCAACAGGAATGCGTACAAGTATTCGTTCCAGGCTAAGAGCAACGCATAGGTGCCCACCGCGACCAGCGAGGGCACCATCAGCGGCAAATACACCAGCCGGAAAAGCTGCAGGGGCGTGGCGCCGTCCATGCGTGCGGCTTCGTCCAACTCAAACGGCAGTTTGTCAGACGCCTGTTTGAGCACCCAGATGCAATAGGGTGACGCGATGGTGACCATCGACAAAATAAGCGACCAATGGTTGTTCAAAAGACCATAGGTGGCCATCGTTTTGTACATCGGCACCGCCAAAAACGCGGCGGGAATGAAGTAGGTGAAGAGCGCCAAGTTCAGCACCGTGCGGCCGCCACGCACCTTCAAACGGCTGATCGCAAACGCCGCCATCGTCGCCACGATCAAGGTAATGGCCCCTACCGCGAGCGCGATCCAGAGGGAATTGCCAAGTTGCTGCCAGAAGTGGTTCAGGTAGAAATGTTTCTGGTTGAAGACATGGTCGAAGTTTTGCAGCGTCGGCTCTTTGGGCCACAAGCGGCCCGACGTGGCTGTGTCGCGCGGGGAAATCGCGAACAAGAACATGTGGTAGACCGGAATGATCGTCCACAAGAAGACGGGAATGCCGACCAGCAGCAGCTTGGCTTCTGTGGTGACTTTTTTAATGCTGGGGACTTTCATTTGCTGAGGCGCTTCATCATGAAATAAACCAGCGGAAGGATCAGGGGTAGAGCGACGACGATGGACGCCATGGCAACATCGAGTTGATCTAGCCTTAAATACCGAATGCCCAACGTGGCCAGCACGTGGGTCAGATCGGCTGGCCCACCGCCTGTGAGCAGATAAACACTGTTGAAGTCACCCAACGTCCAGATCATCGACAGGATGGTCGAGGTGACAAACAAGGTGCGCATCGACGGCCAGGTGATGAAGCGGAATTTTTGCCAGGTGCTGGCGCCGTCTACCGCAGCGGCCTCGTATTGCTCGGCAGGAATGGACATGCGCCCGGCCACGAGGATCAGCGTCCAAAACGGCAGCGACTTCCAGATGTGCATCAACATTGAGAACGACAGCGCGAGAGTCGGGTCATTCAACCAGTTGGGACCATCCAGGCCGGTCAGTTTGAAAATAGTTTGGTTAATGACGCCCCACTCTGGATTCAGCATGAAACGCACCGACAAAATGGTCGGGATCGACGGCACCGCCCACGGCAGGATGAACAACACCGAGAGGATCTTGATCCACCAGCGGGTCTGCACAAAAAAGCCGGACAGGAACAGGGCGACGGCCATCTTCACATTGATGGCAACCACCAGAAAAATAACCGTGTTGACCACACTGCGAAAGAAGATCGGGTCAGCAAATAACTTCACGTAACTCTCCGGGTGCCGGGCCAGCCACAGGCCATAACCCACCGGGTACAACACCAGCACCACAAACACCAGCAGGTACGGCACCACAAACAAGCGGCCCCAGAACTCCCATTGGGAGACGGAACGCGAGCCGGCCCTGGCCACAGGTCGGCCTGCCGGCAATGGCGCGGAAACGACTTGGTTGGCGGCCTGGTTCATGGTGAATTCATTAAAAGCAATGGCGGCCGCGGTTTCGCGCCGCAGCCGCCATTTTCATTTCGGTCAAAGTCCGAAAACAAACACCATCAGTTGGCGACCACCTTGATGCGGGCGATCATTTCATCGACGGCTTTGTCCACAGGCACCTTTTCAGACAGAACCCGGTTCGCCGCCTTGGCCCAGACGTTTTCGTTGTTCAGCACCGTGAACTTGTAGTTCTTGGTGAATTCAAACGGCGACGTGCCATTCATGAACTGGTTGTAAACGGCCAGACGGTGCGGGTCGCTCTTCCAAAAGGCGCTTTGTTGCGCCGCTTTGGTCACTGGGAACCAACGGCCCAGGGAGCCTTCCACGTAAGGCGTGAGGTTGGCGTCGTCGAGCATGAAGGCGACAAACTTCTTCGCCGCTTCCTTATTCTTCGCATCCTTGAAAATCACGCCGGTTTTCACCGCCGCCCGGTAAACCATCTTGCTGCCGTCTGGTTTGTTGGGGAAACCTGCGGTGGCGATTTTCTGCTCGTAGTTGGCTTTTGCCGTCGCGCGCTGCTCAGGCGTCAACGCCGTGTTGTTCATGTCGTCAAGCCACTTGGCGGCGATGGAGATCGTCGCGTTGTGGGTCAGCACCGTCGTCTTGTTGTGGAAGGCGACGTTGTTGTCCGGGTCTTTCCAGTTGGTGCTGGAAGGCGGTGTGCACCCTTTGGTGTAAACCGCTGTGTAGTCGGTCAAGGTGTTGATCAAACCCTGGCGCACCGCCGGGTCGTCAACCAAAAGTTTGCCGGAGTCGTTGACCAATTTCACGTTGTAGGCATCCATGAACGTCAAGAACGAGAAAAACGAGTCGCTCGAATCAACGCCCAGCGGCTGGCCGATGCCAAATGCCCGGTTGCCGCTTTTTTGGCGGTAGGCCGGTTGCACCTTCTCGCACCAGAAGTCCCAGTAACCCTTCCAGTCTTTGGGAATGTCAGACTCTTTGAAGCCAGAGTCAGTCAGCATGTCTTTCCAATACTGGATGTGCATGGTCTGCTGCTTGATGGGGAAGGCGTAATACGCGCGTTTTTGCGCCGCGTTGTTGAACAGGAACGTGGTCGACAGCGCAGAGGGCTCAAATTTGGCACGCATCGGGTCAATGATGCTGCTCACGTCTTCGAGCTTGCCTTCGTAGGCCCATTTGGCCGTCACCTGAAAATCGTACACGTCGCCATAAGACACATCGGGCGGGTTGCCGGCGTCAAGCGCTGCGACGGATTTCGGCACCATTTCCTGCGGCGCATAAAGCGACAGATCGATCTTGATTTTCGGATTTTTCGTTTCGAACTTCTTGATCGCAGCAAACAGCGCGTCATCTTCGGCTTTGTAAAAACCCTTGCCCCACCATACGGTGAGTTTTTCCTGCGCGTGCGCCATGCCAGACGCCATCAGCGCCGTGCTAACGCAAGCCGCAGTGGCAAGCAATTTGAATTTCATGGGGAGGTCTCCTGTGGAGTGGTTTGTCGAGAGGAAAATTTTGTCAGAAAAGTTACTTAAAAGAATTAGGACTTACGCGGCTTTCAAACGCACCGCCGGCTCGCTCACCTGCGGCAATCGCCTGCGTGAACCCAGAATGTGTTCGATATCGCGGTGCGCGCCATCAATCAGCACCAGAATCGCCTTTTCCGCCTTTGCCGCGTCCCGCTCAATCACGGCGTCAAGAATCGCGCGGTGTTGCGGCAACGACCTGGCAGGCCCGTCTTTGCGTGCGGTGGACAATTCAAAACTTGTTCGCAGCAAGGCGCTCAGGGCTTTGCCCATTTGGATCAACAACCGGTTGTGCGAAGCCTGCAACAAGCCTTGGTGAAACTTCAGGTCGTTCGAGACGTAGTCGCCGCCATTCACCACGGCGTGGGTCATGCCGGCAAAAGCCGCTTCAATGGCCTCGATGTCTTGCGCCGTGGCCCGCACTGCCGCAAACTTCACAGCGGCGGGCTCAACCACACGCCGAAGATCCTGCAAATCGCGGACAAAGTCGGGCGTCAAGCCAGCGCGCACCTGCCAGCGGATCACGTCGGCGTCAAACCAGTTCCATTGGTCAGACGGCAACACCCGCGTGCCGACTTTGGGGCCCGTGTGGATCAGCCCCTTGGCGACCAGTGACTTGACCGATTCGCGCACCACCGTTCGGCTCACACCCAGTTCCTCGCACAACAAAGGTTCTGGCGGTATCGCCATGCCCACGGCGTAGCGCCCCGCGACGATGGCTTCGCCCAGGAAGTCAACCGTATTGCCGTGAACGTTTTTGATCATGGCGGTGCGAAGATGATCCAGTAAGTGCGCGCAGGGCCAATCAGGGAATCGGCGTCAACAACGCCTGGCCCGAGAAGTGCGCCTTCAAGTTGCCAAACGCCAGGTCGGCCATCGCCTTGCGGGTTTGCCAGGTCGCGCTGGCAGCGTGCGGCGACAAGACGACGTTATCGCGGTCGATCAACGCCTGCGGCACATTGGGTTCCTTTTCAAAAACGTCCAGGCCCGCGCCCGCAATAACGCCATCGTCCAGTGCCTTGACCAAGGCGGCTTCATCCACCACGGAGCCACGCGCCACATTGATCAAATACCCTTCTTTGCCCAAAGCGGCCAGCACTTCGGCATTGATCAAACTCTTGGTGCCTGCGCCGCCAGGCGTGATGACCATCAAAAAATCGACCGCACCCGCAAGGGCAGCGGCATTGGGGAAATATGGGTAGGCCACGTCTTTGCGTTGCGTGCGGGTGGTGTAAGCGATGGACATGCCAAAGCCTTCAGCACGCCTGGCAATCGCCATGCCGATGCGACCCAGGCCGACGATGCCCAAACGCGCACCGCTCATCTTGCGGGCCAGCGGCGCCGGGCCGTTAAGCCATTTTCCAGCGCGCAAATACGCGTCGTTCTGCGGCAAACGCCGGGCCACGGCCAGCATCAAGGCCATGCCCATATCGGCGACGTCATCGGTCAGCACATCGGGCGTGTTGGTTAAAGGAAGCCCACGCGCTTTGAGCGCTGGCACGTCGTAGCCGTCGTAGCCCACGCCAAAAACAGAAACCAGCTCCAGCGCAGGCAACTTGCCGATCAAATCAGCGCCGACCTTCGACTCCCCGCCGCCTGAAATCGCGCGGATGCGGGGGGCGATGGCGGCAAATGCCGCTGGGTCTGATTCATAGGTGCGGTCATGCACCGTGAATTCAGCCTGCAGCTTTTCCAGCAAATAGGGCCACAATTTGGCGACGACGAGCACATCAGGTTTGGACACGGTTATCCTCAATTAAAAAGTCACTGAATTCGTTATCATATTACCATACGATGTTAGAAAAACCGGGCAAAAACCATGACCAACACCCCCAAGAAACCCGCTCATGAACTTCGCAGCCAGCAATGGTTTGGCAGGCAAGACCGCGACGGTTTCGCCTACCGCAGCTGGGTCAAAGGCAAAGGCGTGCCGCATGACCAATTTGATGGGCGCCCGGTTATCGGCATTTGCAACACCTTCAGTGAACTGACGCCCTGCAATTCGCACTTTCGCACGCTGGCGGAACAAGTGAAGATTGGCGTGTATGAAGCGGGCGGTTTTCCACTCGAATTCCCCGTCATGTCGCTGGGCGAGACGCTGCTTCGCCCCACCGCCATGTTGTACCGCAACCTGGCCTCGATGGACGTGGAAGAAAGCATTCGCGGCAACCCGGTGGATGGTGTGGTGCTTTTGATGGGCTGCGACAAGACGACGCCCTCGCTGTTGATGGGCGCCTCCAGCGTCGATCTGCCCACCATTGGTGTGAGCGGCGGCCCCATGCTCAATGGCAAATGGCGCGGGCAAGAACTCGGCAGCGGCACCGGCGTGTGGAGCATGAGTGAACAAGTGCGCGCGGGCACCTTGAAGTTGGACGATGTCTTTGAAGCCGAAAGTTGCATGCACCGCAGCCACGGCCATTGCATGACGATGGGCACCGCCTCCACCATGGCCAGCATGGTCGAAGCGCTGGGCATCGGCTTGCCGGGCAACGCGGCCTACCCGGCGGTTGACGGAAGGCGCAACGTGCTGGCGCGCAACGCCGGGCGGCGCATTGTCGACATGGTGCACAGCGACCAAAAAATCTCCCAGGTGTTGACCCTCGAAGCCTTTGAAAACGCCATCCGCACTTTGGCGGCGATTGGCGGCTCGACCAACGCAGTGATCCATTTGATCGCGATTGCTGGCCGCCTGGGCATCAAACTCACCATCGACGACTTCGACCGCATCGCCAGCGAGCTGCCCTGCCTGGTGAACCTGCAGCCTTCAGGCGAACACCTGATGGAAGACTTCTGTTACGCCGGTGGATTGCCGGTGGTGATGAAAGAAATCGAACACCTGCTGCACAAAAACATCATCACGGCTACCGGCAAATCGGTGGCGGAGAACATCGCAGGCGCGCAAAACTACGACCCGCGAGTCATCAAAAAGTTTGACGCCCCTTTCAAAGCCAACGCCGGCATCGCCGTCTTGCGTGGCAACCTCGCGCCGCGCGGCGCAGTCATCAAACCCAGCGCCGCCACGCCCTCGCTGATGGTTCACAAAGGGCGCGCTGTCGTGTTCGAGAACATCGAAGACTTCCACACCCGCATTGACGACGAGAATTTGGATGTCGATGAAAACTGCGTGCTGGTGCTCAAGAACTGCGGCCCCAAGGGGTACCCCGGCATGGCCGAAGTCGGCAACATGCCGCTGCCGCCGAAGGTCTTGCGCAAAGGCATCACCGACATGGTGCGCATCAGCGACGCCCGCATGAGCGGCACGGCTTATGGCACGGTGGTTTTGCACACGGCGCCCGAGGCCAGCGCGGGTGGCCCGCTCGCGGTGGTGCAAAACGGCGACATCATCGAGCTGGACGTGCCCAACCGAAAATTGCACCTGCACATCAGCGATGCAGAGTTGGCCGCGCGGCTGGCGAAGTGGACACAACCTGCGCCGCCCATGTCGTCGGGTTACTGGAAGCTCTATGTTGACCACGTGTTGCAGGCCGACCAAGGCGCCGATCTGGACTTCCTCGTGGGAATGCGCGGCTCAGCGGTGCCGCGCGACAACCACTGAAAAGAATTGGGGTCAGATTCCAATTTTTTCAGTTTCTTTTTTCGATTCCCTTTTTGACTCACTGGCGTGGACAACAAGCGTTTTGACGTGATCGGCCTGGGCGAGGCCATGGTTGAATTCAACCAGACTTTGCCGGGACAGCCGCACTACCTGCAAGGATTCGGCGGCGACACCAGCAACGCCATCATTGCCGCAGCCCGCGCGGGGGCCCGCGCTGCTTACCTGAGCCGCATTGGCACCGACACTTTCGGCGAAGCGCTGCTGGATTTATGGCAACGCGAAACCGTCGACACGTCATGCGTGCAGCGCGATCCTGAGGCCCCCACCGGCATCTATTTCGTGACCCACGGCAGCGCCGGGCACGAATTCAGCTACATGCGGGCGGGTTCTGCCGCCAGCCGGATGACGCCGGCCTGGCTGGTGGGTGGCGCGGCCCAAGCCATCGCGGCAGCCAAAATACTGCATGTGTCCGGCATCTCGATGGCCATATCGACCTCGGCCTGCGACACCGCACTGGCGGCCATGCGTTTGGCCCGCGCAGCCGGCACACTCGTTTCATTCGACTCCAACCTGCGCTTGAAACTTTGGCCGCTTGAACGCGCTCAGGCCGCCATTGAAAAAGCCATTGCTTTGTGTGACATCTTTCTGCCCAGCCTGGACGATATGGCCACCCTGACGGGCATCAGCAGCCCCGGGAAAATCGTTGATTGGAGCCACGCCAAGGGCGCCAAAACCGTGCTGCTCAAGCTCGGAGAAAAAGGCGCCATTGTCAGCAACGGCGAACGCAGCGGTTTGGTGACGGGCCACGCCGTTGCGCTGCTGGACGCAACCGGCGCCGGTGACTGCTTCTGCGGCAACCTGCTGGCCCGGATGGCGCTGGGGGACGACGTGTTCAAGGCGGCCATTTACGCCAACGCGGCAGCCGCCCTGTCGGTGCAGGCTTACGGCGCTGTGGGCTCGCTTCCAGACGCGCAACAGGTCGGCAAATTGCTCGCACCATGGCCCAAGCTGGATTGATCGGCATCGACTGGGGCACCAGCAGCCTGCGCGGCGCGCGCCTGGACCACCGTGGCCGGGTGCTTGAAGAGCGCTCTTCTGCGCAAGGCATATTGAATGTTCCGCGCGGTCAATTTGCTACTGTTTTAGAAGCACTCTGTGCTGATTGGCCGAGACCTGAAGGCAGCGTCACCTTGATATCAGGGATGGCTGGCAGCAAACAGGGCTGGGTTGAGGCGCCCTACTGCCCTTGCCCGGCGGGTTTCGATGAAATTGCGGGCAAGCTGAAATGGGTTGAGCCGCATCGCATCGCCATCGTGCCCGGCCTGTGTTGTGAACACGCCCATGCGCCCGATGTGATGCGCGGCGAAGAACCGCAGATTTTCGGCGCCTGGCAGCTCACGGGTTTGCGCGACGGCCTCTTCGTTCTTCCCGGCACCCACAGCAAGTGGGCGCAGGTTGTGGACGGGCGTGTCGTCTCATTCAAAACCTTCATGACAGGAGAAGTCTTCGCATTGTTGAGCCAACACTCCATCCTCGCGAAAACCATTGACACCACGGCCGCGCTGGATGCGCCAGCGTTTACGCAAGGGCTGGCGCAAGCCGCGACGGGCGCAGGCCTGTTGCACAACGCCTTCAGCGCCCGCACGCTGGGCTTGTTTAACCGCCAGAGCGCCGCCGCGCTGGCCAGTGTGTTGTCAGGCCTGGTCATTGGCGAAGAACTGCGCGCAATCGCCTTGCACGAGGCGGGCGAGGTGGTGCTGATCGGCGCCAGCGCCTTGACGCAGCGTTACGCGCTGGCCTTTGACCACTTGGGCGTGCGCTCGCGCGCGCTGGGCTCAGAATCCACCTGGGCGGGGCTGTTCGCACTGTCCCAAACCATTGCCCGGCAATAGGCCGCACCCAACAAGAAAACACACCCATGGCCAGCCCATCGCTCCAAAAATTCAACGCGGCTTTTGACCAACTGCCGCTGGTGGCTATTCTGCGCGGCTTGACGCCCGAAGAGGCGCTGCCCATTGGCCAAGCCCTGGTAAGCAGCGGTTTCGGCCTGATCGAGGTGCCGCTGAATTCGCCAGACCCAATACAAAGCATCGCCCTGATGGCCGCGCACTATCCGCAGGCTGTGGTCGGCGCGGGCACGGTGCTGACGGCGCAGCAGGTGCGCGAGGTGCATGCGGCGGGCGGCCAGATGGTGATCTCGCCCAACTTCAATGAGGCGGTGGTGAAAGAGACGCTGCGGCTGGGCATGGTCAGCTTGCCGGGCATCTTCACGGCCACGGAAGCCTTTGCGGCATTGGCGGCGGGCGCACATGCGCTGAAGCTGTTTCCAGCCGAGGCGGCTTCACCCGCCGTGGTCAAAGCCATGCTGGCGGTGTTGCCCACGGGCACCCGCATCCTGCCGGTGGGTGGCATCGGTGCAGACAACATGGGGCCATGGCTGGCGGCAGGCGCGCGGGGTTTTGGCCTCGGTTCCAGCTTGTACAAAGCCGCGAAGAGGCCAGATGAGGTGCACAGAGACGCTACATTTATGGTAGCTGGTTACGCACGTTATTCGAGACCTACAGACCGATAAGATGGTGTTTTCGAGCCACGGGGTGGTTTTGTCGCAGCGCAGCCCAACAACGGCCTCAATTGATACGCGACCTGGCATTGCGCAAGGGTCACCGGCCCATACTGGTTCGCTCTTCTGCAACCGCCGTCAGCCCCCAGCCAAGCGCCGCTGCGCGCATCGCATTTGGAAATCACCCAAGCCCCAAGGTGTTTGCCTTAAAATGTCATTACCGATCATTGCAAGGTAATCACCATGCCAGCGACCCTTGAAAAATCCAAGTCGACGAATGTCACCGTCAAGCTGGAAGACAGCGAGCGCCAGAGTTTAAAGACGCTTGCAGCAGCCAAGCAACGAACGCCGCATTTTTTGATGAAAGAGGCGATACAGCGCTACATCGAGGACGAAGAGGCCGAGCAGGCCGCCATTCAGTCAGCGGCAGCGTCGCTCATGCACTACAAGAAAACGGGTTTACACACCACCCTGGATGAGGTTAAAGACTGGGCCAAAGCAGTGCGAAAAGACCGCAAAGCAAAAATGCCCGCATGTCATACGTAAAGCTATCGGCGCGGGCCAACCTGGACTTGGTTCGTCTGTACGAATTTCTCGCCCAATATGATGCAGCCACCGCAGACCGCGCCATCGACACCATCATTGCCGCGCTGGATATTTTAGAAAAAATGCCTCAGGGCTGCCCGTTGGTAGCCGGGCGCAAAGACCTGCGCAAACTGGTCATCAACTTTGGCGCCAGTGGTTATCTGGCCTTCTATGGCTATGACGCGTTGACAGACACCTCGACAGTTGCCAGCATCCTGCATCAGAAGGAGCGGTATAGCGCACGGACGCTGGCACCTTGATGAAGACCAAGAAATTACTATGAAATCGATATCGATTTATGCAGCAACTGGTTCGGATACGCATTTGGTGATGTCGTCCGAGTTAGTCGCTGCAGCCGCCATGTGTTTTAGTGGAGGATGTGGTGATGAAAGACCTGACCCAATACTGTTTCTACTGTTTCTGAGACGCTACATTTATGGTAGCTGGTTACGCACGTTATTTGGGGTCTGCAGCCCGATAACATGTTGATTTCGAGCCGCAAAGTGGGTTTGCCGGAGCGCAGCCCAACAACGGCCATTATTGATAGGCGACCTGGCATTGCGCAAGGGTCACCGGCCGATACTGGTTCGCTCTACTGCAACCGCCGTCAGCCCCCAGCCAAGCGCCCCGCCGCCGCTCCTCATGGTGCTTAACCCGCTTCGCCTTCGGCTCAACGGCGCAGAAATCGTCGGGACGGCGGGGCGCATGACTGCGGGCACCCGACTTCGACAGTTAACCGCGTAAGTCATTGATTCATATAGCGACGCAAGTCAAGCGTGCCACTACAAGAGGGTCAACTGGGTGTTCAGGCTTGGTTTTTTGATCGTCAGCGCCGCCAGGATGGCGGTGTGTTCTTGGTTGATCGTGGAGAGTCCGGCCACCGGCTGCGTGTCATTGACGATCACCTGATGGTGCTGAATGCGCCGCAGCTTATCGAGTGCGCGCTCGGGCGAGAGTTGGGTATCGCTTGCGCGCAATCGCATTCTCATCACCCGATACAGAATCAGCGCCATGAAGCAAATTGCGGCGTGCGCCTTGATACGCGTGGGCAGTCGGTGATACACCGGTCCAATTTCGATTTCAGATTTCAGA
>JANOYE010000389.1:0-1632 GCA_031428695.1 Rhodoferax sp.
GGCGTTCTCAAACGCGGCAGGGGTGAGAATTTTGTCGATGGTCAATTTGTCAACCGCCATTTGCACCGCGCGCGCGCCGGTTTCTTCGGCGATGCGAATGCGGTCTGCCGTGACTGCCGGGGGCGATGCGCCGCCTGGCACCGTCATGCCCAGCGCCTCGGCAATACACGCCATGGTGCTGGCTGTGCCCATCACCGAGCAGGTGCCTACGCTGGCCACGAGCTGGTTGTTCACGTCGGCAATTTCTTCCGCATCGATTTCTTCCGCCCGAAACTTGGCCCAGTAACGGCGGCAATCGGTGCACGCGCCCACCCGTTCGCTGCGGTGCGAGCCGGTGAGCATGGAGCCGGTGATGAGCTGGATGGCGGGCAGGTTGGCAGAGGCCGCGCCCATCAACTGCGCTGGCACGGTTTTGTCGCAACCGCCGATCAGCACCACGGCGTCCATCGGTTGCGCCTTGATCATTTCTTCGGTGTCCATCGACATCAAATTGCGCAGGAACATGCTGGTGGGCGCGGCAAAACTTTCATGCACGCTGATGGTGGGGAAATCCATCGGCAACCCCCCGGCCATCAAAATGCCGCGTTTCACCGCCTCGATCAGTTGCGGCATGTTGCCGTGGCAGGGGTTGTAGCTGCTGCCGGTGTTGGTGATGCCGATGACCGGGCGGTCCAGCGCCGAGTCGGTATACCCCGCGCCTTTGATGAAAGCCTTGCGCAGGAACAGCGAAAAGCCGGCATCGCCGTAACTGGTGAGGCCTTTTTGCATGCCGGTGGGCGTGGCGGTTGGCTGGGCGTTTTCAGGTTTTTTTGAAGAGGTCATTTCAAGCAAATGGGAGTTGGGTGGGTCGCAGGCTTCAAGTGTCGCGGATTTTGCGGCGCGAAGATAATCAGGCAAACTTTGCGATGCGCCCAACCGCCATCTTCGACACTGTATGACCCAACCCGCCGCGCTCCTGCAAAAGCCTTTCACCATTCGCATGCACGCCAGCGACAACGTGGCCATCGTCGCCAATGACGGCGGTTTGGCGGCAGGCGCCGTGCTGCCAAGCGGGCTGGTGTTGAAAGACAAAGTGCCGCAGGGCCACAAAGTGGCGCTGGTCGATTTGAAGGCCGATGCGCCGGTGCTGCGTTACGGCATTCCGATTGGCTTCGCGCTCAAAGACATCGCGGCGGGCAGCTGGGTGCATGAGCGCCTGCTCAAAATGCCGGAGGCGCGCGAGTTGACCAACTTGCCGATTTCTACCGTGAAACCAGCGCCACAGCCTGCGCTTGAAGGCTACACCTTCGAGGGTTTTCGCAATGCCGACGGCTCGGTCGGCACGCGCAACATTCTGGCCATCACCCAAACCGTGCAATGTGTGGCCGGCGTGACCGACTTTGCCGTGCAACGCATCAAAACCGAGCTGCTGCCGAAGTTCCCCAATGTGGACGACGTGGTGGCGCTCGACCACAGCTACGGCTGCGGCGTGGCGATAGACGCGCCCGAGGCCATCATCCCCATCCGCACGCTGCGCAACATCAGCCTGAACCCGAACTTTGGCGGCGAGGTGATGGTGGTGAGCTTGGGCTGCGAGAAGTTGCAGCCTGAACGCCTGTTGCCGCCAGGCAGCATTCCACTGATCGACGAGCG
>JANOYE010000390.1:0-8473 GCA_031428695.1 Rhodoferax sp.
ATGTCAGACGAACACCTCATGCAGGCTTACTGCGCGGGTGACGCCGCCGCATTCGACGCGTTGTACACGCGGCACGAAACCGGGCTGTACCGGTTTGTGCGGCGGGTGCTGGGCGCGCGCATGTCGGCCCAAGCAGACGAAGTGTTTCAAGACTGCTGGCTGCGCATCGTCAGCAAACGCGCCAGCTTCGCACCCGAGCTGGGCCACTGGAAGACATGGGCTTTCACCGTGGCGCACAACCTGGCGATGGATCGATTGCGTGTGAGCGGGCGCGAGGTCAACCTGGACGGGGTGAACTCAGAAGACAACGCCGAAACATCGGGTGACGATCTGAGCTGGCTGCAAACCGGGCTGGAAGGCACGGCCCCCAGCACCGAAGACCAAGCCCACTGGCGTGCCGCAGGCCGGCAACTGCTGCACTGCCTGGAGCAATTGCCCGCCCTGCAACGCGCGGCATTTTTGCTGCACCACGAAGATGGCAGCAGTGTTGAAGAGCTGGCGCGCGCGTTGGGCCTGGGGTTTGAAACTGCGAAGAGCCGCTTGCGTTACGCGCTGCAAAAACTGCGCGGCTGCATGCAGGCGTATTTGGGCGGCTGGGAACCGGGGGGCGTGGCATGAGCGAGCCGGTTGACCACTTGCGCGACGCGCGGTTTCAGCGGGCCCTGGCGAACGCGCCTGATGCGCAGGATGTGCCTTCTGGCGCCGCCCGTAAAGCTATAAAAAATATAGCTATAGAGGCAATAAATATGAGACTTAATGGTGTTTCTGGTTCGCAAAAAATTGCTCAGGCGTGGTGGCAGCGCCTGTGGCAAAACATCGGCCGCCCGAACGGCCCATGGAACGCCGCCTTTGCCACCATCTTGCTGGGGTCCATCATCACCGTCATCTGGTACGACAAGGAAACGCCTGACGCCGCGCTTGAGGAGAAGCCGGTGGTTGCTAGAAAGGCGGCGCCGGTGTTGCCTGCTGCGCCACCGGCACCGTCTGCGCCGACCGCATCGCCCGCGCATCCGCAACCCCCTGAACTGCCTGAACCGCTTGCGGCTTCCAAATCGATGGCGACACCGGCAACCCGGTCTTCACCGCAATCAGAGGCTAAGTCAACAGCACCCAGAGATTTGGCGAAATCCGCATCGAACTCGGACTCCCCAGCGGCTTCAGCGCCTGAGGTGCGCTCTGCATCGCCTGTTCCCTTGCCACCGCCCGCGCCAAGTGACAAGTCGGCGCAGTCGAACGCAGCTTTAACTGACTCAGTGGGAACACGTGAGGACGGGGTAGCGACTGAGCGTAAAGAGCGCGCCAAAGCCGCGCCTGAGCCAGCCGCTGAACCCGCCTCATCGCAATCGGCCAGAGCCTCGGCGGTGTCACCTGCGCCTGCGCCCGCACCTGCTCCCGCTCCGGCTCCAGCCACGGCAGCGGCAGCGGCAGCGGCAGCAGTCCCACCCTCTGCATCTGTCCGGCGTGCCGAAGTGCCCGGAGTCTTGGCGCAAGGCGCTTTAACCCGGGCAGTTGTGTTTGGTATTGGCGATTGGACGGTGGCAGAGTTGTCCTACCAGGGTCGAAGTGCCCGGCTGGCCCGGCGCCAGGTACAAGCCTTGGTGAACCAGGCACTCGCCCACGGTGCGACCGTTTCCGCAGCAAGTGTTGATGAGGCGCAGGGCGCGCCAGTGTTGCGTTTGCAGTTGATGGATGCGAACGGCAATGTGGCGCAATTCGAGCTTTGGCGCGCTGCGTTCAAGTGGCAGCGCAAAGGTGAACCCAATACGGTCGGGCCGTTGAGTGCGGATCAGGTCTCCGCGTTGCTGCAAGAGGCTGGCAAGGCGCTCCCGCCTTGATTGCGCGCTCCCGTCACCGAACGGTCGGTGAAACTTCGCTCAATTTTCCATCCGTGAGCGTGACGTGGATTTTTCGTTCAAGGGTTTGGATCACAGGTTTTAGTTTCGGACTCCGTGTTGAAAAGTTGGCGCTTTTTGCGGATAGTTAGAATTTCACCCTATGTCACATCGGTTCCGCGCGCTTCTTATGTTGCTTGCCATTTTGTGGCAATGCCTGGCGATGGCTGACCCCTTGGCCGTGTTTGAACGTGGGCTGGAATTTGAGCATGCCGTTCTGCATGCGCAAGCGGCCGATCACCACCACCATGACGACTTGTCAGTTCACCTGGAAAACGACGATGGCGCTGCGCTTCACCTCCATCCGGACGGCGGATTCAATAACGCGGCGTGCCTGCCAGTGGCATGGTTTGAGCCTTCTGCCGCGCAGTTTTTAGCGCCGGTTGACCGATCTCTTGCAGAGGCAGACTCCGCTGATCTTGACCGCTTGCTGAGGCCGCCCAAGCGCCCGGCCTGAAGCAAGCGCCGTGCCTGAGCCTCTGCGGCGCAGGCACGCTGGTTTTGGCCATTTCTGGCCTTGCAAAATCCCGTTGCCATAACGCTGCGCCAGTGGTGATTGGCGTATTCCCAATATTGAATTCAGAAAGTCATTCCATGTACAAGTTTCTATCCAGCCGGCTTCTTCCTTGGCTGCTTCTGGCTCTGCCTTTGCTGGCGGCCGCTCACGGCATCTCCGACGCCGACCGCCAGCACATGCTGGACGGTGGTTATCTGCGCTACATCTCACTGGGCGCAAGCCACATGCTCACAGGTTACGACCACCTTTTGTTCCTCTTTGGGGTGGTGTTTTTCCTAACCACCTTCAAAGACGTGGCCAAGTTCGTAACCGCCTTCACAGTTGGGCACTGCATCACGCTCATCTTTGCCACTTTTTACGAAATCACCTGGAATTTCTACCTGGTCGATGCCATCATTGCCATCAGCGTGATCTACAAAGGGTTTGACAACAACGGTGGTTTCCAGAAGCACTTCAACATGGCCTCGCCCAACCTGTTGTGGGCTGTGTTTGGCTTTGGCCTGCTGCATGGTTTTGGCTTGTCGACACGCCTGCAGCAACTCCCGCTCGGTGACGACGCCACGGTGCTGCTATGGCGCATTTTGAGTTTCAATTTGGGGGTCGAAGTTGGGCAAATCGCCGCGCTCATGGGCATGATCGCTCTGCTTGCGGCATGGCGGAGCCGGCCGTCCTTCAAACAGTTCAGCGTTGTTGCCAACGTGGCACTCATGGCGGCGGGAACGTATTTGCTGTTTACCCAATTGCACGCCTACCAGCATGACAGCCACCGTTACAGCATCGCGTTTCCGGCACAGGAACATCGCCACGCCCATGAAGACATGGATGTGCAAAATGCCACAGACGCCAGCCGAAATACGCTCAAATAATCACCTATTTCAATATTCACTTTCATTCACTTTACAGGACTCAATCATGAAAAATTCTTTCTACACTTGCACGGTTTTCAGCCTGGCTGCTGGTTTTTTGGCTCCTCAGGCGTGGGCGGATGGCGCTGGCAGTTGCCACTTTCATGGCAACAAAGCTGCCGCCCAAGAGACGGTTATTGCCTGTGCGCAGCAACGAAAAGCCGCCTTGGTCAAGTCCGGCAAACTTGACGCGGCTTGGCAAAACGTCAAACAAGACGCCGCAGACACGGTCGATGGGAAAAAGGGCAAGGAATGGAAAGTGACCTTCAAAGATCCCGCCGCCAAAGACAAATCCAAGGAAACGCTTTACATGTACTTCACGCCCGCCGGCAATTTCATCGCTGCCAACTTCACCGGGCAGTGACGCTGTGCGCCAATCGCCAACCACTTCGCCTGTCCTACTTTCCCGACCGGCGTTGAGGGGTGGATTGATGGCGCTGGCTGCCGCAGTCTTGTTTGGCCTGAGCACACCGCTGGTGCAACGGTTTGGCGCCGGGCTGGGGGCTTTCACCACCGCAGCCCTGCTGTATGCAGGCGCGGCGCTGGCGTCTTTGCTGATCCGCAAGCCGATTGAACGTGAGGCGCGGCTGCGGCGCGCTGACCTGCCCCGGATCTTTGCCATGGCGGGGTTTGGCGCAGTGCTCGGGCCGGTGGCGCTGGCTTGGGGGCTGCAACACACCAGTGGCGCCAGTGCTTCGCTGTTGTTGACGACGGAAGCCGTGTTCACCGCTTTGTTGGCATGGTGGATGTACGGCGAGACGGTGAACCGGCGCGTTTCAATCGCCATGCTGCTATTGCTGGCTGGCGGCCTGGTTCTGGTGACAGAGCGAGGCTTCGCTGGCAACACGCAATTGACTGGCATGTTGGCGGTATTGGTGGCCACGGCCGCTTGGGGTGTGGACAACACACTTTCACGTGCGGTTGCTGAGCGCGACCCTGGCGACGTCGTGTTGGTCAAGGCCGGGTTGGGCGCAGGCGCAACGGCGACGGTGGCTTGGCTGGTCAACGACCCCCTGCCGGGCATCGGCGCAGGACTCGCGCTGCTGGCAATCGGGTCCACGGGGTATGGGCTGAGCCTGCGGTTTTATCTGTTGGCCCAACGTGCGTTTGGTGCCACCCGGACAGGCTCGGTGTTTGCCTTTGCGCCCTTCATTGGCGCAGCGGGCGCATTTGTTTTGGGCGAACGTTCAGGTACCTGGTTGCTGGTTTTGGGTGGGGCGCTGATGATGGCAGGCGTGGTGTTTCATTTGCTTGAATCACACGAACACGCCCACGATCATGAGGCCCTGGCGCACGAACACGCCCACACGCATGATGACGGGCACCACGGGCATGCCCATGCGGATAGTCCCGTTGGCAGCCACAGCCACCTGCATCAGCACGTTGCGCTAAACCACCAGCACCCGCATGCGCCTGATGCGCACCATCGGCATGAGCATTAGTCGCAGACTTTGCGTTAGCGCGCCAGGTGATCAAGCAAGGTGACGCCGCAACTGGCAGCGTTCGTCAGTCTTGCCGATTCGTGTCTGGGCCGGACCGCTTTGCTCTGCGGGTTATGACTAGCCACAGCGCCGTGCCGGCGAGCAAAACGTAGTTCAGCAGCAGGAACCACGGCGTGTTCCAGGCCAGGCCGTTGAAAGTGTATTTGCTCAAGGGGTAAAGGGCCTCCACTGGATAATAATCCGCCGAGTGTGTGAACAGGTCAATGACGATATGCGACCACCAGCCCAAGAGCGGTATCCAAAGCGAGCGCAGCACCACCCATGAAAGCAGCGTGACTGCACCGGCCAAAACGGCACTGTGTGTGATGCAGTGCAGGTGGTGGGACCACAAATTGACCAGCGGCGGTAAAACCGGTTCCTGGCCTGGCAAGGCGACAGCATAGGCTTGCACAACGGCAAACGTGCCATCACCCAACAACCACCAACTGACGATCGGCAGCAAATGCAACAGGTCGGGTACTACAGCCAGCCCCACAGTCAGGGCGACAGTCCGCGGTGCAATTGGCATGCGCCTGCGAGCCAGCGTCATGCCGACACCTGTCCACAAAGCATGCGCAAGAATATCCATGAAGTGCGATCTGTGAAGTCACCCTGGTCTGCCTGGCAGAGGCGATGAAGGCTTCATGCCCCTCAGGCGCAGCGCATTGCCAATCACAGACACCGAGCTCAAACTCATGGCCAGCGCCGCAATCATCGGGGACAGCAGCCAACCCGTGAACGGAAACAACACACCGGCTGCCAAAGGCACGCCCAACGCGTTGTAGATAAAGGCGAAGCCAAGGTTCTGTTTCATGTTGGCAACGGTCTGTTGCGAAATGATGCGCGCCTGGGCGATGCCACGCAGGTCGCCTTTCACCAAGGTGACTTGTGCGCTATTCATCGCCACGTCAGTGCCCGTGCCCATGGCCACGCCGACATCGGCTTTGGCCAGTGCCGGGGCATCGTTGATGCCGTCACCGGCCATGGCGACGATGCGCCCTTCGCGCTGCAGTTGGCTCACCATTTCCAGTTTGTCGGCGGGTTTGACCTCGCCATGTACCTCGTCAATGCCCAGTTTGGCAGCGACCGCCTTCGCCGTCGTCAAGCCATCACCGGTGGCCATGATCACGCGTATGCCTGCGGCCTTCAGCGCCGCCAATGCTTCCGCAGAGCTGGTCTTGATCGGGTCTGACACGGCCAGCAAGCCAGCGCTGCTGCCATCCGCCGCGAGGAACATCACGCTGGCGCCGGAGCTTCGCAGAGCCTCTGCCTGCGCCTTCAGTGGCTCCACCGGCACGCCCAGTTGAGCCATCAGCGCTGTGTTGCCCAGCGCCAATGCTTTGCCGCCCACGGTGCCACGCACACCAATGCCGGTGCTGGATTCAAACCCGTCGACCTTGTCGAGCACCAGCTTGCGCTCTTTGGCGGCGTCGACTATGGCGCCGCCCAAGGGATGCTCGCTCCCCTGGTCGAGGCTGGCCGCCAAGCGCAGCACCTCGTCTTCGGTATAGCCCGGTGTTGCCACCACGCTGTCAAACTTGGGTTTGCCTTCAGTCAGCGTGCCAGTCTTGTCCACGATCAACGTGTCCACCTTGCGGAAGTTTTCGATGGCAGCAGCGTCACGAAAGAGCACGCCTTGGGTGGCTGCCTTGCCGGTGGCGACCATGACGGACATGGGCGTGGCCAGCCCCAGCGCGCAGGGGCAGGCAATGATCAGAACGGCCACCGCGTTGATCAGACCGTAAACCCAGCTCGGCTCAGGTCCTACCAGCCCCCACACTACGAACGTCAGCAGCGCAATACCGACCACAGTGACCACAAAGTAGCCTGCCACCTGGTCTGCCATGCGCTGCATCGGCGCACGGGAGCGCTGTGCCTGAATCACCATCTGCACGATGCTGGCCAGCACGGTCTGGGAGCCGACTTTTTCTGATCGCATCACCAATGCGCCGTTGGTGTTCATCGTCGCGCCAATCAGTTTGTCGCCAACCCGTTTGGTCACCGGCATCGGCTCGCCGGTAAGCATGGATTCATCCACCGCGCTGCTGCCTTCGGTGACCACGCCGTCAACCGGCACCTTCTCGCCGGGGCGCACGCGCAAGTTATCGCCCACATGCACATGGTTGAGGGGAACGTCTTCTTCTGCGCCATCGGCCTTGATGCGGCGCGCTGTCTTGGGGGCCAGGCCGAGCAGGGACTTGATTGCAGCGGAGGTTTGTGAGCGCGCCATGAGCTCCAGAATTTGACCCAACAGCGTGAGTGAAATGATCACCGCCGCCGCTTCGAAGTAGACCGCCACACGGCCCATCGACACGAACGAGGCTGGGAACACGCCCGGTGCCAAAGTGGCAACCACGCTGTAGACGAAGGCTGCACCGGTGCCCAGGCCGATCAGCGTCCACATGTTCGGGCTGCGGTTGATGATCGACTGAAAACCGCGCACAAAGAACGGCCAGCCTGCCCACAGCACGATGGGCAAACTGAGCACCAGTTCGATCCAGCTCTGTGTGGCCATGTCGAACCATTGCAGGCGATGGCCGACCATAGCGAGGACGGTGACAACGACAGTCAGCGGCAGCGTCCAGTAGAAACGCCGTTTGAAGTCCACCAACTCCGGGCTCTCACCCTCGTCCAAGGTGGGCATGACAGGCTCCAGCGTCATGCCGCATTTAGGGCAGATGCCGGGGCGGTCTTGACGCACCTCGGGGTGCATCGGGCAGGTGTACAGGGCACCCGCCGCCGCTGCCTCTGTCGACACCGGTTTACCGGCTTGCCCGACAGGCGGCGGCAGCAGGTATTTGGCTGGATTCAATTCAAATTTGGCCTTGCAACCTGCGCTGCAAAAGTAGACCGATTGGCCCGCGTGCTCAAGCGAGTGCTCTGATTGAGGCGTTACCGGCATGCCGCAGACCGGATCCTTCAACTCGCCAGAGAAATCCATTGCGACGCGCATGGCTTCTCCTTCGGCGGTCAGAGGTTCCAGCGGAACAAGCGGGGCACGGACTCACCCTTGCGCTTGATCCGCAACTCAATCGCGCTTGGAAGCGGCGCGGGCTTGTCGAATGCCAGCACCCCTTCGCGGTGGTGGCCGTCAGCAGCGGTAGCAGCCCAACCCAAGGGCTTGAGCGTGCACCCATCATTGGTCGTCAACCTGGCGCTTTGCGCCAGGTCATCACTGATGTCGGCACTGTGCGTATCAAGCACGACGATGAATTCCCAGCGGTTGTCGATTGAACCGAGTGACTTCAGTGTCACCTTGATGGTCACCCCTCGATCACTCGACGAGCGGGTGGTTGACGCATCCGCGCTGGTTTGCGCCAATGCGGCCAACGGGACACACACGATAACAAGCGTGGCGGCAAGGATACAAGCCCCGATCCTGACCAGATAGAAGTTCTGTACTAAAGACATGACTTTCTCTCCTACGGTGGTGGGTAAATACGCTGACAAAGCGGTGGCACAAGCGCCCCGCTAATCAAGTCGGGCCTGTAGACGTCTTTGCTTGCAGGTCGTCGCGTTTCCGCACGAACTCCTCGCGGTCGATTTTTCCGCTGGCATAGACTTTTTCGAGTATTTCAAGCGCGCTTTGGTCCGTGCCCGCTTTGAATTTTCCGAAGAAAACCTTGATGGCGACAAACAAAAGGACGAACGGCAGCAGCCAGAACGCCAGCATCACAA
>JANOYE010000391.1:0-10685 GCA_031428695.1 Rhodoferax sp.
GGTGAGATTGAACGGGTAGGTGTAGGCCATCCAGGCGATGATGTTCTCTTCATTGCCAGCGGGCGCGTCGGCCCCGGCGTCAAAGGCCGGGCAGGGCGTGGTCGGGGTGATCAACAGGTCGATCGTTTCGAACTTGGCGCGCATCGTTTCGCGCAACTCATAACGCCGGAACACCTTGCTGTAGTAGTCTTCCAGCGTCTGGTGCAGGGCTGGCTCCAGCATGCGCGCCACGGCGGGGTCGAGCAGGTCTTTGGCGCCCTGCAGGGTGGCCTTCAGGCGCGTGCCCACGCCCGCGTAGAACTCGGCCATCCACAGGTCAAGGGGGTCTTGGGCGCTGTGCGCATCCCATTGCATCACCTCGCAGCCCAAGCCTTGCAGAACCTGCACCGCCCGCTCGCAGGCCAGCAGCACGTCGGGTTGCGGCTTGCCGTAGCCCAACGTCGCCGACCAGGCGATGCGCAGGCCCTTCACCGGCAGGTCGCACGCGCCCAGGTAGTCTGGCACGGCACCGGCCACGCTGAACGGGTCGCGCCGGTCATGGCCGGAGATCACACCCAGCAGCAAGGCGGCATCGCGCACGGTGCGCGCCAGGGGGCCCACGTGCGCCAAGGTGGGCGTGGCGGCGGTTGGGAACACCGGCACGCGGCCAAATTGCGCTTTGATGCCGAACAGCCCGCAAAACGAACTGGGCAAACGGATCGAACCGCCACCATCGGTGCCCAGCGCAAAGGGTGTGACGCCTGCGGCCACGCTGCTGGCCGCGCCCAGGCTGGAGCCGCCGGGCGTTTTGGACAAATCCCACGGGTTGCGGGTGATGCCCGTCAACGGCGAGGGGCCGCCGCCTTTGCAGCCGAATTCAGTGGTCGTCGTCTTGCCGATGATGCAGGCGCCCGCTGCCTTGATGCGCTGCACGGCCGGGGCGTCGGCTGCCGCAATGTTCAGGGCCATGGTGCGCGAGCCAAAGGTCTGCTTCACGCCGCCCATCGCAATCAGGTCTTTGACGGAAATTGGAAGGCCGTGCAAAGGCCCCAGCGCCTCGCCCGCCATCACCGCTTTCTCTGCGCGGGCCGAGGCGCGCAGGGCTTCTTCCGGCGTCAGGGTCACAAAACAATTGAGCTGCGGCTCCAGCGCGTGCGCCCGTTCCAGGCATTGGCGCATCACTTCCACCGGCGACACCTCGCGGCTGGTGATGGCTTGGCGCAGGTCGATGGCGCTGGTGTAGGGGTAGTCGAACATGTGGGGCTTCACGTGGGCTGGTTCATGAACTATCGCACGGTTCAGCACGGTTCACACCCGCGCAGGTCACTCAGGCCAATGGCGCAGCCACGGTCGGGTTGCGCCGCGCCAGGATGTCCTGCATGCGCAGATCGACCAAATCCAGCAGGCCTGCTTGCGCCGGGATGACGTAATACTGGTCTTGCCGGATTGCCGACACCACCGCCTCTGCCACAAAAGCCGGCTCAAAACCCGCTTCAAGCGCCGTTCGGAACTGCTGGGCCAGGGCGCGCACGCCAGGCGCCAGCACCGTGACATCGGTCGCCGGGCCGAACTCAGCGGGCCGGTTGCGTTCAGCCTCCAGGATGCCGGTGCGGATCAGGCCGGGGCACAAGACCGAGGCCGACACTTTGGCGCCCAGGCTCTTGAGATCTTTGTACAAACCTTCGGTCAGGCAAGACACCGCATGTTTGGACACAAAGTACGGGTTGCCGCCGGTGAGCAAGCCCGCCACAGACGCCGTGTTCACAATATGCCCTTCGTCGCCGCCGGCCAGCATGCGCGGCACAAAGGCGCGCACGCCATGCAGCACGCCCATGAAGTTGACTTTGTGGATCCAGTCCCAGTCCGCCAAGGGCGATTCCCAGGCCCGGGTGCGCAGCGCGGGCGTTGCCACCCCGGCGTTGTTGCACAGGACATGCACCGCGCCGTAAGCCGCGTAAGCCGCGTCGGCCAGGGCCGTGACCTGGGCTTCGCTGGACACATCGGTGCGCACCGCCATCGCCGTTGCGCCGCAAGCGCGCAGCCCATCAAGCGCGCGCCAGCGAAGCCTCTTCAATGTCCGCCAGCACCAGCTTCATGCCCTCGCTGGCAAACTGCTTCGCCATGGCAAGGCCAATGCCGCTTGCAGCGCCCGTGGCCACGGCCACCCGGCCCTTGAGTTGTTTCATGTTTGCGCCCTCTTGTTTGGCTCATTATGCAATTGGGTGTTTGTGCAATGCGGTGGGCTTTTATTCAAATAATTAACATGGGTATTAATAAATTTGTGTTTTAAGCGCGTTTTCTCGAAATATGAATGAAATAGGGCCTTAAGTCACGTATTAATTCATTTTTATGCTATTAATAATATAGTGATTATTTTTTTCCAACCTCGGCGCTTCCCATCGGATTGCTAAAAAAAAGGGATTGCAAATCACTGTGACAAAGTTTATGCGCATAATATGCGCACTTTTTACAACAGGAGTAAACCGTGAACCTTGGAGCCGTTGCCTCACAGGCAAAACCGCCAATCCGCATTGCGACAAAGCGCCATGACAAAAAGCGCGCTGTGAATTTGACGCTGGACGAAGCGTTGGTCGATCAAGCCAAGCGCTACACCACCAACCTCTCCGCCACGATGCAGACCTTGCTTGCCAGCTATGTTGGCCAGCAGCAGCAAGCCAGGGCAGCGCGCCAACAAGCGGCCGATGACTGCGTGGCTGGCTGGAACGCGGTGCACGCGGCTGTCGGCTCGTTTGCCGACGAGCACTCCACGTTGTAGCCGCGGTATTTATGGCCCAGTTTGACGTGCACCGCAACAAAGGCCCGTTGCGCGAGGCCATTCCGTTTGTGGTGCTGGTCCAGTCCTCGCTGTTCGATCAATATCGGCGCCGCCTGGCGGTGCCGCTGGTGCGTCGCAGTGTGCTGCCGGGTGCCAACGTGTCCGCCGGCACGCGAATGAACCCGGTGTTCCAAGTCAAAGGCCTGAAACTTGTGCTCCATCCGTTGGACATGGTCTCGGTCGCGGTGGATCAATTGGGTGAGCATGTGGGATCCTTGGCCGAACACGGCTTGGCTATTTCTGACGCGCTGGATGAGGTGCTTACCCGGTCTTGGGGATGATTGCTGCGCCAGCGTCCGACACCCGCCCAGCACGGCGACAGCGCAACGTGCATGCGGTTTTGAGGTGGAAGTTCCGCGCGGACGGGTTTACTAGCGAAGCTAAAAATTCGTGCCTCAATGACGAGATTGGGTGGTCGCGGATTTTTTTGCCGGTGCCTTGTCAGGCCGCTACCGCAACGCGTTCCACCTCAAAGCCCGGTCACATCGCACTATCACCGCGCTGGGCGGGGGTTGGGCAGGGGCCTAGGTCTCAAGTGCGTTTGGCGGCGAATGCGAAGGCCCAATCGCTGAAATTGCTTTTCGGAAACTGCGAACAAATGACTTTCAGCGGATAACGGCTATGCAACCTTGTTCCATTGCTGGCTGTAGCGGGCCCCTCAAGGCAGGGGATACGCAGAATCGTCTGGAAGCTTGGCAGTGAGATCCCTGAAATGCTCCCACCCCGCGCCGGGGCCAAAGCTGCCGGGATCGCGGGAAGCGAGGTGGCCTATCAGGTCAAGGTGGTTGAGCTTGTGGGCGACCGGGTCCATATCCAGCTGGGCAGTGCCGCAGATGTGAGACATGACAGTGCGCGCGCCTATCGCGTTCGCAAAGGAAGATGCACCTACGCCCTCAAGCCCGATGCCGGGGAAGTACAGGTCTGGCGCGTCCAGGCTTCGGAACACACAGCCACAACGCTTGGCCAACTGCGCGATGCTATGGATGTTGGCGATGCGCGGGTCTTCGAAATAGGACAAGTCGGTGGCATAACCGGTACCCCAAAGTACGGTATCGGCGTTCAGCCGCGACCCATCGGAAAGTACAACCTGATTGCCTTCAAGTGTCAGCACTGTGCCGGGGTGGCGCTCGATACGCGCAAGGTTCGCCAGCATGCGGGCGCGTCCAGGGATGAGCTGGTCGCGGCGCATGTCAATGGATTGGGTTGGCTGCAGATCTTGAATGCCGAATTTGGCGTAACGCGCGCGCAAGTCCGCGTCAATCAACGCGTTTTGCTTTTCCACCGGCAAGCCGCTGGCCTGCATCTTTGCGTAAGGCCGAAAGCTGCCGGCAATTGCTTTGGGTTTGGTTGTTGGCGTGAACCAACGCAGCCCCCGGTAAACCCAGTGAATTTGACTGGCCCCATGCTCCAGGCATTGGTCCAGCAGGTCGAATGCCGAAGCGCCACCGCCCACCACAACCACTGTTTGCCCAGCCAATTCAGCAGGATGCGTGAGTGCGCTGGAGTGCAGTTCGCGCACAGTGCTGTTGCTGCGCTCCACCTCTGGAATGATGGGCTTGTTGTGTCCACCGGTAGCGGCAACGAGGTGGCGGGCGCGCAGTGTGCGCTGCGGCGTGTCCAACTCCCAGTAGCTGCCAGTGTGGCGAGCGAGGCTGACCGGGCAATTCAGTCGTATGGCGCCCGACAGGTTGAAGCGGTCTACCCAAGACTCGATATTGGACAGGATGTGGGGCTGCGCGGGGCCTGCAATGGGAATGTCTCCAACAGTCCAGTCGACTGGGCAGATCTGAATGTCTTGCCAGGCTGGCAGGTGGCGCCACAGCCCGCCCACACCGCCCTGCCGCTCAAGCACCAAGGCGTCCAGGCCCGCCTGCCTGGCATAGTGGAGATGGACAAGGCCCGCCAGACCGCCGCCTATGACGACTACGTCCAACACACGGTCATTGTTTGTCATGGGTAGCCTTATTTGTAGGTTTGAGCCTGTTTTCTCACAGGAGCATCATGGCCCATCCCAAAGGGGCTCACACTGGTGGATACACCAAGACACCAGGCTGAAGACCGGGCGGTGGCTCAAGTGAACAGGGGAAGTCGGCTTTCGGACCACTACTTCGGCGACAGCCATGTAGGGTGCGGGTCGATTTCCGGCGTCCAAAGGCAAGCTTCTAAAGCAGCAATCGACCTTTCCTAGAAAAACAAAAGCAGCGCATGCGCATTGCCCAGTCGCTGCGCGGGGTTGCCATCTAGGCGATCTAAAGCAGGCTAGGCGGCGACCTTAAATGGCACCACAGCTTGCGCCAGCCGCTTCAACTCCGGCACACACGATCCGCAATTGGTGCCGCATTTCAGCGCCGACTGAAGCGACGAGAAGCGCTCGTCGGCGTTTCCGGGGGCCTGGCCCAAGTGCAGTTGAATCGCGCTTTCTGTCACGTTGAAGCAACTGCACACCTGTTTGCCGCGAGACTGCACGGCCACCGGGGGCTTGGAGCCGGGGGCCAGCAGCAGGCGGCCGTAGGCCTGGGCGGGCAACTCGTCTTGCAGCAGGGTTTTGATCCAGGCTTCGGCGCTGGTGTCGCCTGCCAGCAAAAACGCATCGAGCAAAAAAGAATCGCGCGAAAAAGAATCGCGTGCGGGGGCGCCAGGCAGGGCGGCGGCGCCCGTGGCATGGGCTGCGGCTGAAACCATTTTCATCGCGCGGCGCTGGCCTTTTCTTTTGTCGGCGTAACGCATGGTGTCCAGGCCTGCCAGACCCAGGTGTTTCTCGATGGCCGCCAGCAGCGCGTCGGGCGGGGCCTCGTGTGCGGCGGCGCGGAACAAGACGCCGCTGCGCTGGTTGGCCGCGTCTGCCAAAGGCGTGTTGCTGGAGAATGGAGAGTTGCTGGCAAAAGGCACGCAGGTGGCAAATGGAAAGAGCCGCATCATCTGCACCAGTTCGCTGCGCGCTGCCAGCATGTTGGCTTCTGGCAGCCAGGCCACGGCCAGCAGTTGCCAGGGCAGCTCGGCCTTCAGGATTTTGACGGCTGCGTGTTTCAGCTCGGGCTGTTTGGAGCTGGGGCAGTAGGCGCTGGTGGTCAGCGCGTTCACACCGGCCAGCGGCAGCCCGGTGCTGGATGAGCCGCTCAAATATTCCTCGCCCCAATGCATGGCGATGAAGGCCTGGCTGAAACCAATCTCGTTGCTGCCTTGCAGCGGCACCACGATGGAGCCGCGTTTGCTGGTCACATGCACCAGGTCGCCTTCTTTCAGCAACCGCCGCGCCATGTCCTGCGGGTTCATCTGCACGCAAGGCTCGGCCACGTGGCCGAACAGGCGGCCCAGCGTGCCGGTGCGGCTCATGCCATGCCATTGATCGCGCAGCCTGCCGGTGGTGAGTGAAAACGGGTAACGCGATTCGCGCGGTTCGGCCAGCGGTTTGTAGACGGTGTTGACGAAGTTGGCTTTGCCGTCGGCAGTGGGGAAGATGTTGTCTTCGTAGAGCCGTATTTTGCCGGTGCTGGCGCCTTGGGGATAAGGCCACTGCTGCGGGCCTTGGGTCTCAAGCAGCGCGTAACTCAGGCCGGTGATGTCGAGGTCGCGCCCGCGTGTGGATTCGCGGTGCTCGTTCCAGATGGATTCGGGGGTGGGGTAAGCGAAGAGGGTGTTGCCCGGTTGCAGCCGATTGGCAAATTCAACCGTGATGGCCCAGTCGTGCCTCGTTTCGCCGGGTGCTGCCACGGCGGCCCGCACCCGGCTGATGCGCCGCTCGCTGTTGGTCACCGTGCCTTCTTTTTCGCCCCAGGTGGTGGCGGGCAGCAGCAGGTCGGCGTATTGGCAGGTGGCGGTGGTGGCAAAGGCCTCCTGCACCACCACAAACTCGGCGCGTTCCAGCGCGCGGCGCACGGTGGCCTGGTCAGGCATGCTTTGCGCGGGGTTGGTGCAGGCGATCCACAGCGCCTTGATCTCGCCATCGGCAGCGGCCTGGAACATCTCGACGGCTGTTTTGCCGGGTTTGTCGGGCACGCTGCGGCCCAGTGTGTCCAGGCCCCACAGCGCCTCTACCTCGGCGCGGTGCGCGGGGTTGGCCATGTCGCGGTGCGCGCTGATCAGGTTGGCCAGGCCGCCCACTTCGCGCCCGCCCATGGCATTCGGTTGGCCGGTCAGCGAGAACGGCCCGGCGCCGGGTTTGCCGATCTGCCGGGTGGCCAGGTGCAAATTGATGAGGGCGGCGTTTTTGGCGGTGCCGCTGCTGGATTGGTTCAGGCCTTGGCAATACAGGCTCAGGGTGGATTTTGAAGTTGCAAACAGCCGCGCGCACGTGAGCAAGTCTTCTTTGCGGATGCCGCAGGTCTGCGCCACCAGCTCGGGTGTGCAATCGCGCACCGTGGCCTTGAGCGCGTCAAACCCGTTGGTGTGTTCGGCGACGAAGGCGGCATCGACCCAACCCTCCCACAACATGATGTGCAGCAAGCCGTTGAACAGCATCACGTCGGTGCCGGGCAGCAGGGGCAGGTAAAGGTCGGCGATGCCGGCGGTGTCGGTTTTGCGCGGGTCGCAGAAGATGATTTTCAGGCCCGGGTTGGCTTTCTTCGCGTCTTCAATGCGCCGGAACAGGATGGGGTGCGCAAACGCCGTGTTGGAGCCGACGATGAAGATGCAGCCGGCGTGGTTCACGTCGTCGTAACAGGCGGGCGGCGCGTCGGCGCCCAGGGTCTGCTTGTAGCCGGCCACGGCGCTGCTCATGCACAGGCGCGAGTTGGTGTCGACGTTGTTGGTGCCGATCAGGCCCTTGGCGAGTTTGTTGAAGACGTAATAGTCTTCCGTGAGCAACTGGCCGGAGATGTAGAAGCCGACGGCATCCGCGCCATGGTCCTGGATGACCTGGTTGAATTTGCCTGCGGCCAAATCCAGCGCGGCGTCCCAGGCGATGGCCTGTGGTTTCTCGTGGCGATCACCCTGACGGTTGAAGCGCCGCAGGGGCTGCAACAAACGTGTTTGCCGCGTGATCGCGCTGCTTGCCGTCAAATGCAGGGTCGATCCCTTGGTGCACAAACGGCCGAAATTCGCCGGGTGATCCGGGTCGCCGCGCACACCCGTGATTTGATTGCCGTCGGATTCGATGATGACGCCGCAGCCGACACCACAATAGGGGCAGGTGGATTTGGTTTCTCGCATCCAGGCAGCCCTCAGGCTGTCTCATGCACGCGCCGCGCTGGCCCGGCGAGCGGCCGCGTATGCTCCAGCGCCAGCGTTTTGAGTTCCAGCGCGTCCAGAAACACCGCCCCGTCTTTGACCTGCACGGCAAACTTCGGCGTGCAGCCTTCGTCGGGCGCGCGGGCGCAGCCATCGCCCAGGCCAATGTTCCAGTTGTGCAGCGGGCAAGCAACGCTCTCGCCATGCACGATGCCCTGCGACAGCGGGCCGCCCTTGTGCGGGCACCGGTCCAGCAGGGCGAAGACCTTGTCGTCGGCACTGCGGAACACCGCGACATCCAGGCCCTTGGCCCGGGCGACACGACGCGCACCCAGCGTTGGAATATCGTGTAAAAAGCATATTTGTTTCCATTCAGTCATAAAGTCAATCAAATATACTATATAAAATGAAGCAGATAAATGTTATTTTTCGTGACTTAAGACGCGAAAAAATCATTTAAATCATTTAAACGAAAAATAATTAAACGGATATCGCCTCAAACTGGCGCTTGTCCACTGCCGCTTTGTCGAGCTCAAACCACGGATCGGGCTCGCCATCGAGTGCGAACTGCAAGCGTTCCCACAGGGCTTTGCGCCCCTCGTGGTCTTCCAGCACACGCTTCTTCACGTAGTCCAGCCCGACGCGGTTGACGAAATGCACAGTGCGTTCCAGGTACCAGCCTTCCTGGCGGTACAACTCGCAAAACGCGCCGGTGTATTCCAGCACTTCGGCGGGGGTTTTGAGCTTGGTGAAGAAATGCGCCACTTCGGTCTTGATGCCGCCGTTGCCGGCCACATACATCTCCCAGCCGCTGTCCACGCCGATGATGCCGACATCCTTGATGCCGGCTTCGGCGCAGTTGCGCGGGCAGCCGCTCACGGCGAATTTCACCTTGTGCGGGGCGTACATGCGCCACATGGCGCGTTCCAGGTCTTTGCCCATCTGGGTGCTGTCTTGTGTGCCCATGCGGCACCATTCGCTGCCCACGCAGGTTTTCACTGTGCGCAGGGCCTTGGCGTAGGCGTGGCCGCTGGGCATGCCGATGTCTTTCCAGACGTTTTGCAGGTCTTCCTTCTTCACGCCCAGCAGGTCGATACGCTGCCCGCCGGTGACTTTGACGGTGGGGATTTTGTATTTGTCCACCGCGTCGGCGATACGGCGCAATTCGCTGGCGGTGGTCTCGCCCCCCCACATGCGCGGGATGACGCTGTAGGTGCCGTCTTTCTGGATGTTGGCGTGGCTGCGTTCGTTGATGAAGCGGCTCTGCGGGTCGTCTTTGGCTTGCTTGGGCCAGCTGGAAATCAGGTAGTAATTGAGCGCCGGGCGGCAACTGGCGCAGCCGTTGGGCGTCTTCCATTCAAAGAACTGCTGCACGCTGGCGATCGTCACCAGCTTGTTCTTGACAATGCCATCGCGCACGGCCTGGTGCCCGTGCTCGGTGCAGGCGCACATGGGCTTGGTTTTGGGCGTGGCGGAATAGTCGCCGCCGGCGGTGAACATCAAAATCTGCTCGACCAGGCCGGTGCAGGAGCCGCAGCCGCCGCTGGCCTTGGTGTGTTTGCGCACCTCGTCGAGTGTGAACAGGCCTTTCTCGCGGATGGCCTTGCAGATGGCGCCTTTTTTCACGCCATTGCAGCCGCAGACTTCGGCGTCATCCGGCATGGTGGCGGCTTTGCTGTGGCCCTCGTGGCCGACGTCGCCGATGTTGCTTTCGCCGAACATGAGTTTGTCGCGGATGTCGGCAATGCTGCGGCCGTCGCGCAGCAGCTTGAAATACCAGCTGCCATCGACTGTGTCGCCATACAGACAGGCGCCGATGAGTTTGTCGTCTTTGAGGACGAGTTTTTTGTAGACGCCCCCACCCGGCGCCAAGGGGTCGCTCATGACGATTTCTTCGGTGTCTGGCCCGCCGGTGAAGTCGCCCGCGCTGAACAGGTCAATGCCTGTCACCTTGAGTTTGGTCGAGGTGAGCGAGCCGCTGTAGCGGCCAATGCCGAATTGCGCCAGGTGGTTGGCCGCCACCTTGGCCTGTTCGAAGAGTGGCGCCACCAGGCCATACGCGATGCCCCGGTGCGCGGCGCATTCACCCACGCTGTAAATGCGCGCGTCGGTGGTGGTTTGCATGGTGTCGTTCACCACGATGCCTTTGTTGCAATGCAGGTGCATGGCTTCGGCCAGTGCCGTGTTGGGGCGGATGCCCACGGCCATCACCACCAGGTCTGCAGCGACTTCAGTGCCGTCCTTGAATTTGATCGCGGCGACCCTGCCGTCGGCGCCGGCCACCAGTTCCTGCGTCTGCGCGCCAATCAAAAACTTCAGCCCGCGGTCTTCCAGCGACTTTTGCAGCATCTTGCCGGCCACCGCGTCCAGTTGGCGCTCCATCAGGGTCGGCATCACATGCACCACGGTGACGTTCATCCCCCGGCGCATCAGGCCGTTGGCGGCTTCCAGGCCCAACAGGCCGCCGCCGATCACCACGGCGTTTTTGTATTTCTTCGCCGCCTCGATCATCGCCTCGGTGTCGGCGATGTCGCGGTAGGCGATCACGCCCGGCAGGTCTTTTCCGGGCACCGGCAGGATGAAAGGGTTGGAACCGGTGCACAGCAGCAGGCGGTCATACGGCTCCGCGGTGCCATCGTCGGCTTTCACGACGCGTTTGACGCGGTCAACTTCCACCACTTTTTTGCCCGCATGCAGGGTGATG
>JANOYE010000392.1:0-5608 GCA_031428695.1 Rhodoferax sp.
CGTGTTGCGCCATCTGCAGGGCCGCAAATTTCTGGAGTTCGAGAAGCTGTTTGACGCGACCAAAGGCCAACAAGTGATGGTTGTCACCTTCCTCGCGCTGCTGGAGCTGGCCAAGGAAATCCTGGTGGAGATCACCCAGGCCGAGGCGTTTGCGCCGATTTATGTGCGATTGGCCTTCACACCGGTGTGAAGCGTCATGGCGCGTTTTCAGATTGAATCGTGATGACGTACCTGCGCATCCTTCCAATGGAAGAGAACCATGAATTTCAGCCTTTTGGCAAGACCACTTTCACGTGATCTTCAGTCGCCTCGAAATCAGGTTCCACACCATTTTCTTTGCGCATCAGAGGAAAAATCTTGTTACGAACACCCATACCCCGCGCATCCACATACCCATAATCACGCAATACCTCAACAATGATCGGATTGCGCGGAGACCTCTGACCAGCCAGAACTTTTTCCACCGTCATGGAATTTTGTAAAGCACCTGGGCTAAGAAGTTCGAGCCTATCGGCATACGCAACGATTTCCACCTCAAGTGAACGCGTCCAATCTCGATGCGCAAGCGCATTGATGATCGCTTCACGCAATGCTTCTGGCGGATAGTCCCATGTTCGTTGCCGTCGAAGACCGTCGACAAGTAACTCATTTTCGACGCTGACAAATGGTTGAATTCGATCCATGATGTCTTCGATCAGACCTCGCTCTATCAACTCGCGCGTACCGCTCTCCCGCGCAAAACGTCCTAACAAAGGGCCGTCTAACGTCGTGTCGTCTAGTGCCTGATAACTCTTGTTGACTCCGCTGAAGGCCATCCAGCGAATGCCAGCTTGACGAAGATAGCGGCGCGGCGCGCGACCGAACAAGACAAGGCCGGCGATTGTGCAAACCGGCACAGAGCCGATCGCATCCGTCATAAAACCCAGGCCGATCATTCGGCGCAACCAGGCTTCCCCAGTTGCGGGCAATTCACGATCACCGGCGAGGGTCACCAGGTAGTCTTGCAATCGTTCCCTGTCGAGCGCATCAAATGTCGCCCCGGAAACGGGCAGTGTTTCAGTATGCAGCAAACCCCCTGTCGCAAACAATCGAGCCTGCTGGTCTCGATCAGCCAGCCGGGTGGTGCTTCCAGCACGAATGTAAATATCCTCTCGTCCTTTGTGTCTCATGACATAGGGTTTGCTCGCACCCATAGTGACTGAAACTACAACCACGCGATACCCATCGTCGAGTGTTACCACCTCATAGAAAGGCAACAGCATTGGATGCACATGAGCAAGGATGGAGTTCATTACCCAGGTTTCCAGATCGTTGCGTTGTATGCCCGATATTGAACCGTCGTCTTCTACCCCAAGTAAAACCATGCCACCCCGCAGATTGGCCATTGCGACTATCTCGCGGGCAAGTTGCTCTGGGCGAATATCATCACGCTTGAAATCGACACCGGAATTCTCGCCGTTGGCGATGATTTCTAGCAGTTCGGTTTTCAGCATGGGGATCCAGACGCGTCAGTAGCCATATTTTTCCTTTCGCTGGGAGAAAGCTTCTCGCCCGCCTTCGAGGATATCCGCGACCCGTTCGCGAATTGCTGGTACGTCGATCGAACCCTGGGCTTCAGCAGGCATGCTCGCCAGTGAATCAGATGCCGACAAAATGCCAATCCATTCGGCATCACCAAACACCGGAATATTGGCGTTATGCGTGGCAAACAGAAACTGGCGCTGCGTTTTCGCGCTGCGAAGCTGAGTCACAATCCTTTCGGCAATAAAAGCATTGTCTAAGTTGTCCTCAGGTTGGTCCATGACCAGCGGGTCATCGTTATCCATAAGCAGTAAAAGCAGAATGGCGGTACATTGCTGGCCGGTTGAGAGCTGATTGAGCGGTTTAAACACTTCACTATGGTGCGAAATATTTAGCTCGATAAGGATTCGTTCCTGAAGGTCAATTTCCTCAAGTTCGAGAACCCGACCGCTATCGAGCCGCGCCAGCGCCTCAACCACCGAGTTTTGTAGGCCCCAATCAAAGGTCAACGTCCTAATGGCGTTCTCGCCAGCTCGAATTGCATGCACCAATGCGGGCACAGACAGTTCATCGCCTATCTCCTCGACCCAGGCAAGCTTCTTTTCCCCAAGTCCTGGTAGTTGAAGCAGGAATTCTTTAAGCGCATTGCGCTGACCGCCATTCTTGACGTTGAGTCGAAGTTTGCGCTCAAGCTTCAGATTGAGTTTTTTGACCGCTGAACGCAGCTCTTTGCCGCGCTGGTCACGCAAGCGATAGAACTCATCTAGCAGGTTACGACGCTGGCTTTCAAGTTCACTAAGCAGCTTGTCTATGGTGGTCACGCGTGCTTCGTTGGGGCGAATCGCCTCTATTTCGCGCAGCAAGTCTTGGTAAGCACGTCCGACATCTCGCCCGGGCTTACCAGCAAACGCAGGCAGGCCGGCAAAAACTTTCTCCAAAGTCGCCGATTCCGCATCTATCTGTAACTTCAGTTCTGCTTGATGGCCCTCGGTAGAAAGCGCGGTCGTTGATTGAAGCTGGCGAAGCGCCGCCAACTGTGTACTGATTTCTTGTCGAAGCCCATCCAGAGCTGCACGCATGAACGTAAAAAGCACCGCGTGCGGGAGACCTTCTAGGGCCTTATCACTGAGGAATGCAATATCGGGCTGGCTGTCTTCCAGCAAAGTCAACCCCTCTCGCACCCGACCGAGTTCCTCAGTGATCCGTTGGGTTAACTGTAGCTCTCGTTCGAGTTGCGGCACCAAAGCCAACTTGACCTCCAAGCCGAGCGACTTGAACTGCAACAACTGCTCGGTGAGTTTGGGCAAGCGGGCAACGTTTCCTTGCAACTCGTCCTTTTGACGGGCTGATGTGAGCAGCTTTTCCCGGTTCTCACCGAGGCGCTTGGCCACCAGGGTCAACTCACCCGCAAACGAAGATCCACCTGGTAAAAAGCGGCTCAAGATGGAAGTGATGCTCGTCGGATCGCGGGCCAACTCCAAAATTTCATTCTGGCCGTAGATTTCGATGCGCGGCAAGAGATCGCGCGGCGAAAGCGTGGAAACCAACCCCTGCTCATCTTTCACCACAGGCGGTTCGGCATAGCGGCGCGAAACCGTGAACCTGCGCCCATGTTGGGCACCTGAAACTACCGCCACTTCGACCCGCGCACCGCCACCCAGGTTGGCCTTAACAATCTCCTCATGCTGACGCCGCGCAACCAGTGCGCGAGGCGCGATATCAAGCACATAACGCAGGCACTCCACCAGTGTTGATTTGCCGGTGCCCTTCCCGCCGATAACGGCGTTCAGATGGGCCGAAAGCTCAACTTCAATACCGTCAAGATAACCACCGTCAAACTTCAAATTTTCCAAACGGGAAAAATGCGCATCCGGCAAGCTGCCCAGGTGAATGCGTGAATCTGGGTCTTTGAAAGCCGTTACGAATCCCTCGAAGCACGGTCGCGTCATCTTGATCCAGCAACTTGCCGAAAGGTTGGCCAAATCGTCAGGTTTGGCCACATCCTTAGCATTCAACAAAGCGATTCGATGATTCCGTTTGTAATTTGGATCTCGGTTAAGAACAATATTCTTGTAGTTGTCGGGCAAATCATTGATCGGCCCAGGAATTTGACCCGCTTTGACCAATGCCTCGTTATTCCAGACATGGGGCAATCCACCACCATCTTGGTTCAAACGCAATAGTCCGCTATTACCGGTCATGTGCGCCGCATACCAAAACCCACCGCTATCAAAGATGATCTTCGCAAGTTCCAGGCAGGTTTTGCCTGACGGGGCAACAGTCTCAGAAGTATTTGCCAACCCAAGAGCACCAAGATGTCGATTCAGTTGGTCTGCCGTTGTCCCTTCAGGAAACAGGCAAACCATATGAATTTTTTCATTGGACGTGATCTCAAAACCTGGAAATACGACGATTCCGTGCGGCTCGAGAACTTGACGCAAACCATCAATTGCCTCCACGCTGCCATGGTCTGCAATGCCAATCACCTTGATGTTCAGAGCCAGGCATTGCTCAAGCAATTGCTGGTTGTATCTCGCCTCATCAAGCCCATTTCCAATGCCGCGGTATTTGGCCTGATAACTGACCGGATTGACCTGAAGCGCGCAGCGCCAAAACCGTGCGACGGTATAACTAAGCTCAGAGGGCTGAATGGACATTATTTCTCATCATATCGCGGCGCATTATTGCATTTCGGTTTTAAAGACTTGGCATCTTTGCGAGCTTCCACATGGTCAGATTTTCGCTGCCGTGTGCGCTGAACCCAGCTGTAGTCGGAGAGCCCCTCCATCGGCTGCCGATTCTTGAATAAAGTAAAGCGTGGCCTCCTGTGGGACATAAGCTTGCATCACACTTCTGTAGGGGGATCAGGCCGATGGGGCACTCAGCTACGCGTCTGTAACCGACCCGGGCCACTGCGTTTCACCCAAGGCGATATCGAAATAACTGACCTGCGAACCCTATTGAATTTCAGACAAGCTCACCCGCAGAACTCAGGGAGTTTCAGAACACTCAGCAACCTTGAGTGAATTCCCGCGACCAATATCACCACGGGCCAATCACCCGCGCAGTCAACCTTCCCCCCGCGCCTCACGCCCCATCAATTTCGCCACCGCTTCTGCCGCCGTGATATTGCCGTCCAGCAGCGCCACCACAGCCTTCGAGATGGGCATGTCGATGCCGAGCCCGGCTGCGCGTTGCACCACGGTGTGGGCGCAATAAACACCCTCGGCGACGTGGCCCAGCGATTCGACGGCCTGCTGCAAGGTTTTGCCGCTTGCCAATGCCAGGCCGATTTTGCGGTTGCGGCTTAAGTCGCCGGTGGCCGTCAACACCAAATCACCCAAGCCGCTCAAACCCATGAAGGTTTCGGCTTTGGCGCCCAGCGCAATTCCGAAGCGCGTCATTTCGGCCAAGCCGCGTGTGATGAGCGCAGCGCGGGCGTTCAGGCCCAGCCCATGACCTTGGTAAAGGCCGTCACACAGGCCGGTGGCGATGGCCAGCACGTTTTTGACGGCGCCGCCGACTTCCACGCCGGCGATGTCGTCATTCGCATACACGCGCAAATTCTGGCTGTGAAAGGCGTTGACCAAGGCCTCTCGCACGCTGGCATGGTGGCTGGCGGCGACCAAAGCAGTGGGTTGGCCGCGCGCCACTTCTTGCGCGAAACTCGGGCCGCTTAATACACCCGCTATTAATCCAGGAGCTGCTTGCGCTTGTATCTCGTGACCTAGCAGGCCAAATGATTTAGAACCTTGGGCGATTTCAGCCTCAAAGCCTTTGCACAACCAAGCCACCGGTACCTTGACGTCACGCAGCAGCGCCAACTGGCCGCGCAATGCGGCCATCGGCGTGGCGATGACGACGAGGTCGGCGCCGCTGGCGAGGCCCAGCAACGCCTCCTGCGGCGCGACGCTGAGCAGCAGGCTAGTGGGCAATGTTATGCCCGGCAAATAACGCTGGTTTTCGCGCGCCGCCTGCATCGCCGCAACTTGCGCAGGGTTGCGCGCCCACAGCGTGACTTCATGCTTCGACGGATTGCCGCCAGAAGGGTTGCCGACGTTCGCACCGCAAGCGCTGACAGCCAGCG
>JANOYE010000393.1:0-9086 GCA_031428695.1 Rhodoferax sp.
GCCGTGATGACCACCATTTTCCCCAGCCTCATCATCCAGCAGCAGGTGAACTCACTCTCGACGCGGCAGATCATCCCCAATGGCGTGGGCAGCTTTGACTTTGTCTGGACGCACTTTGGCTTTGAGACAGACACACCCGAAATGACCCGCCGCCGCCTGCGCCAGGCCAATTTGTTCGGCCCAGCGGGTTTTGTCTCGGCAGATGACGGCGAGGTGATTGAATTCAGCCAAGACAGCTTCACGTCCAACATCGGTAACGATGAAAGCACGGTGGTGGAGCTGGGCGGCCGAACCGCTGAGAACACCGACCACATGGTGACCGAAGGCCTGATTCGCGGCATGTACGGCTACTGGCGCTCGGTGATGGGCGAGGTGGCGCAAGCATGAGCCGATCAACCATTTCTTCCGACGATTACATCACTCTGCTGCTCTTCTACCAGCAGTATGCCGAAACGCTGGATTCAGGCAGCTTTGACGACTGGCCCGAGTTCTTCACGGAAGAGTGCCTCTACCAAGTGCAGCCGCGCGAGAATTTCGACAAAAATCTGCCCCTGGCCACGTTATCGTTTGAAAGCAAAGGCATGCTCAAAGATCGGGTGTATTGCATCCGCGAAACCCTGTATTTCGAGCCGTATTACCAACGCCACGTGGTCGGCGCGCCAGTGGTCACCGCTGTGGAGGCGGACTTGGTGCACGCCCACGCCAGTTACGCTGTGTTTCGCACCAAACCGGATGAAACCACCCACGTCTACAACGTCGGGCGCTATGTGGACGTGTTGTTGCGCGCGCCAGAATCTGCCCATGGCTGGCTGCTCAAAAGCCGCAAGTGCGTGTTTGACAGCGACCTGATCCTGAATTCGATGATCTACCCGCTGTGATCCGGGCGATCAAGGCTGAATCCGTCGGCTTTCAAGGGTTTTCGTGGTCAGTCCGGCCATCCGTTTTGAAATAAAGTCTAGTTACTGACAAATCAAGGAGTTTCCATGTCCACACGTCGTTTGGTTTTGACCCGCAGCGCTGCCGTTATTGGCGCAGCATCGACGGGCCTTTTGTTGCCCGAAATCGCCCGTGCCCAGAGCAACAAGGTGCGGGTAGGCTTCATGCTGCCCTACACCGGCACCTTTGCGCAGTTAGGCATCAACATTGAAAACGGCTTTCGCATGGCGATCGATGAAAAAGGCGGCAAGCTGGGCGGCCGCGAGATTGAATGGTTCAAGGTCGATGACGAAGCCGAGCCCTCCAAAGGCATTGAAAACGCCACCAAACTGGTGCAGCGCGACAAGGTCGATGTGGTCATTGGCACGGTGCATTCGGGCGTGCAGATGGGCCTGCACAAAATCGCCCGCGACACCGGTGTGCTCAATATCAACCCCAATGCCGGCGTGCATGCCGCCACCCGCGCCTTGTGTGCGCCCAACGTGTTTCGCACCAGCTTCAGCAATTCGCAACCCACGCGCGCGCTGGGCGCGGCCATGGTTGCCAAAGGCCACAAAAAAGCGGTCTGGATCACCTGGAAATACGCCGCGGGCGACGAGGCGTTTGAAGGCTTCAAAGAAGGTTACCTGGCGGCTGGCGGCACCATCGTCAAAGAGTTGGGCCTGCCCTTCCCCAACGTCGAATTCCAGGCGCTGTTGACTGAGATTGCGTCGCTGAACCCAGACGCCGTGGCCTGTTTCTTTGCAGGCGGCGGCGCGGCCAAATTCATGCGTGACTACGCCGCTGCCGGTTTGAAAGGCAAAATTCCGCTGTACGGCTCGGGCTTCTTGACCGAAGGCGTGATTGACGCCGCTGGTGGTGCCGCCGAAGGTGTTTACACCACCCTGCATTACAGCGACTCGTTAGAAACTCCTAAAAACACCGCCTTCCGCAACTCTTTTGCGACCAAGTTCAAAGCCATGCCCGACGTTTACGCGGTGCAAGGTTACGACGCCGGCCAACTGCTGATGCTCGGCGCCAACGCCGTCAAAGGTGACCTCTCCAACAAAAAGGCGCTTTACGCGGCCATGGAAGGCGTCACCATCGACAGCCCGCGCGGCAAATGGAAGATGAGCCCGTCGCACAACCCGATTCAAGACATTTACCTGCGCCAGGTTGTCGGCAAAGAGAATAAAGTCATCAGCGTGGCCGCCAAGCAATTGGCCGATTCGGGCGCTGGCTGCAAGATGGCCTAAGCGCTTTTAGAGGCAGCTAAAACGGGAGGCTGACGACCTCCTTTTTTTTCACGCAAAATTCTCCCGCTCACCATGGACTTCCCCACCTTTCTCATCCAGCTGCTCAACAGCGAGCAATACGGCCTGCTGCTGTTCATGTTGGCCGCCGGGTTGACGCTGATTTTCGGCATCATGGGGGTGGTCAACCTGGCGCATGGCAGCTTCTACATGCTCGGCGCCTACCTGGCCTGGTCGATTGGCCTGGCCACTGGCAGCCTGACAGCGGCGATTTTCCTGGGCGTGGCGCTGTCGGTGGCATTTGGCCTGGCATTGGAATGGCTGCTGTTTCGCCACTTCTACCACCGCGACCACCTTGACCAGGTCTTGCTGACCTTCGGCTTGATCTACATCTTTGAGGAAATGCGCTCCATCCTCTGGGGCGACGACGTGCATGGTGTGCCCGTGCCCGAGCTCTTGGGCGCATCGATCCAGCTCACGCATAACCTGTCGTACCCGGTGTACCGCCTGTTCATGTCGGGCGTTTGCATCGTGCTGGCGTTGGGGCTGTATTGGCTGATTTCAAAAACCCGCCTGGGCATGAAAATCCGCGCTGGCGCGTTCAATCGGGACATGACGGAAGCCCTGGGCATCAACATCAAACTCATCCACGCCATCGTGTTCGCGCTGGGCGTTGCGCTGGCGGCTGTCGCGGGCATGATCGCCGCGCCTGTCTCCAGCGTCTACCCGAACATGGGCTCGCAGGTGCTGATCATGTGTTTTGTGGTGGTGGTGATCGGCGGCATCGGCTCGGTGCGCGGAGCGTTGATTTCTGCCCTGTTGGTTGGCCTGGTGGACACCTTTGGCAAGGTGTTGCTACCGTCGGTATCCGGCATGTTGATTTACATCCTGATGGCCGCTGTGTTGCTTTGGAAGCCCGAGGGGCTATTCAAACAATGACGACAGCAAAAGCCAATCTGGAAGCATTGCCGCGCGGCGTGCAGGTGGCGCTGGGCCTGTGCCTGGCGGCGCTGGTCGTGTTCCCGTTTGTCGGCACGGAGTTCTACACCCAGATGGTCACCCGCATGATGATCTTGGCGATTTTCGCCATGAGCCTGGACTTGCTTCAGGGCGTGACGGGCCTGGTGTCGCTCGGTCACGCTGCCTACTTTGGGTTGGCGGGTTACGCGTTGGCGTTCTTGACACCACAAGACGCCGCCGTCAGCCTGTGGTGGACGCTGCCGCTGGCGGTGTTCGCCTCAGGCGCTGCGGCTCTGCTCATCGGCTTCTTCGTGGTGCGAACCCACGGCATTTATTTCATCATGGTCACGATGGCGTTTGCCCAGATGGTGTTCTACCTTTTCTTTGACAACAAGCTGCTCGGCGGCTCAGACGGCCTTTACATCAATTTCAAACCCAACGCGCACATTTTTGACTTGGACAACAAACAGGTGTTCTATTTCTTCACGCTGGCCTGCCTGGTCGGCGTCTACGCGTTCCTGCGCAAATTGTTATGGAGCCCGTTTGGCCGGGCGCTCTCGGGCATTCGTATCAATGAACACCGCATGCGCGCCATGGGGTTTGGCACCTTCAACTACAAACTCGCCGCCTTCACCCTCGCAGGCGCGCTGGCGGGTCTGGCCGGTTACCTGTGGGGCGCCATCGGCGGTTTTGTGAACCCCGAGTTGATGGGTTTTCACATGAGCGCCCATGCCATCATGATGGTGATTCTGGGCGGCATGGGCAATTTTGCCGGGGCGATCGTCGGCGCCTTTGCCTTTGAATATTTGCTGCACACGTTCAAAGATTTGCCCAAAATCGGCAGTTACGACATCGGCAAACATTGGCAACTCACGATGGGCCTGTTCATCGTGCTGGTCGTCGTGTTTGCGCCGCGCGGACTTCTGGGTTTGGCAGAGAAACTGCTGCCGAAGCGAAATGGCAAACCCGGCTCGCCAGGAGTTGGCGATGAATGAATTGCTGCTCTCGGCGAAAAACATCACCAAACGTTTTGGCGGCTTGGCGGCGGTGAATGACGTGTCAGTCGATCTTTGGCGCGACAAAATTCATGCGGTGATTGGCACCAATGGCGCGGGCAAATCAACGCTGGCCAACCTGCTTTCTGGCGACCTGCAACCCACCAGTGGCAGCGTGACCTTGAACGGCCAAGTCGCAACTGGCTGGACTCCCGAGAAAATCTCCCGCGCTGGGCTCGGCCGCAGCTACCAGAAAACAAATATTTTTTTGCCTCTTTCGGTCTGGGACAACGTGCGCCTCGCGGCGCAGTCACGCGCTCAGAACGCCCATCGTTGGCTCAAATCGGCGGCAGGCATCTCGACCATTAACGACAACGCGGCCCGGGCCATCGGCCTGTGCGGCCTGCAGGGCAAAGAGCAAACCACGGCAGGCGCCACCAGCCACGGCGAGCAGCGGCAATTGGAGATCGCCATGGCGCTGGCCACGAACCCGCAAGTGTTGCTGCTCGACGAACCGCTGGCGGGCATGGGCCAGGCCGAGGCCGAACGCATGATCCAACTCCTGCTGGACATCAAAAAAGACCACGCCATGATGCTGGTCGAACACGACATGGACGCTGTGTTCACCCTCGCCGACCATTTGACGGTGATGGTTAACGGCCAAACCATCGCCAGCGGTTTGCCCGCCGATGTGCGCGCCGATCCGCAGGTGCAGCTCGCCTATCTAGGTGAAGACCATTGACCATGACCGATTTGCTCATTGAAGCCAAAGGCCTCAACACCTACTACGGTGCCAGCCACATCCTGCGTGGCATCGATTTTTCAGTCAGCAGGGGCGAAACCGTGGGCCTGATGGGCCGCAACGGCATGGGCAAAAGCACACTGCTCAAAAGCCTGATGGGCCTGGTCAGACCGCAGGGCGGCAGCGTTCGCGTGATGGGCAAAGACATGACCGACCGCGCGCCTTATGAGATCGCCCAACTTGGCGTCGCCTACGTGCCGGAAGGCCGGGGCATCTTCGCCAACCTGAGCGTCGCCGAAAACCTCAAAATGGCCGCGCACCCAGGCTCGCGTGGGCAGCGCGACTGGACTTTTGAACGCGTGTTGGAAACCTTCCCCCGCCTCAAAGAGCGCCTCAACCACGGCGGCCAACAACTGAGCGGCGGCGAACAACAAATGCTGACCATCGGCCGCGCCTTGCTGACGAACCCCGACGTGCTGATCCTCGACGAAGCCACCGAAGGCCTGGCGCCCATGATCGCCCGCGAGATCTGGCGGATTTGCAGTGTGATCCGCGAAAGCGGCATCAGCAGCGTCATCGTCGACAAGAACTGGAAGCAAGTGACTCAAGCCACGGACCGCAACGTGATTCTGGTGAAAGGCGAAGTGGTGTTCAGCGGCAGTTCAGCGCAACTGCTGGCTCAGCCGGACTTGATCACGCGGTACCTGGGCGTCTAAATTGGCGCTTGATTGATGCTACATATATAATAGCAAACAGTCCATATAATACGTGACTTGGAGCTTCAAAATTTCTTAAGACTGCTCTCCAGGGGCGGTTGCGAGCCTATTTGTTAATATGCTTGTTAACAGTTTGCAACTTACCAGCTCGAAAGTTCAACCCGCATTTCAGGAGACACCACCCATGCGAACCCAAGTCGCCATCATCGGCGCGGGCCCCTCCGGGCTGCTGCTCGGTCAATTGCTGCACAAGGCCGGCATCGCCAATGTGATCATCGAGCGCCAAAGCGGCGGCTACGTCCTGGGCCGCATCCGCGCGGGCATTCTGGAGCAGACCACGGTGGACATGCTGCACGAGGCGGGCGTCGGCGCTGGCGTGCAAAAAGAAGGCATCGTCCACCATAGCATCGAACTTGTCTTCGCTGGCACGCGCCATCTGATTGACGTGGCGGGCCTCACCGGCGGCAAAGTTGTCACCGCCTATGGCCAGACTGAAGTCACGCGCGATTTGATGACCGCCCGAGCTGCCAGCGGGTTAGATACCGTCTACGAAGCCAGTGACGTTTCGGTTCATGACTTTGACGGTGCCAGCCCTCGCGTCGCCTGGAAAAATGACGGCCCGAACGGCAAGATTTCGCAGGAACTGCAGGCAGACTTCATCGCCGGTTGCGACGGCTTCCATGGCGTGTGTCGCGCCAGCGTTCCACAGGGGGCGATTGCAGAGTTTGAACGCACCTACCCATTCGGTTGGCTCGGCGTATTGGCCGATGTGCCGCCGGTCTCGCCGCATGCCATCGTCTATGGCAACAGCCCTTTGGGTTTCTCGCTGTGTTCCATGCGCAGCATGACGCGCAGCCGCTATTACGTGCAGTGCCCGATTGACGACAAGGTTGAAGCCTGGAGCGACGCGCGTTTTTGGGATGAGCTGCGCCGCCGCATCGACCCCGAGCTTGCCGCCAAAATCGTCACCGGCCCCAGCATCGAAAAAAGCATCGCGCCCTTGCGCAGTTTTGTCGCCGAGCCGATGCGTTTTGGCAGCCTGTTTTTGGCAGGCGACGCCTCCCACATCGTGCCGCCCACCGGCGCCAAAGGCCTGAACTTGGCCGCCAGCGACGTCAAAATGCTCTCAGGCGGTTTGATCCAGCATTACCAGGACAAATCCAGCCACGGCCTGGACAGCTACTCCGAACGTGCCTTGCGCCGCATCTGGAAAGCCGAGCGCTTCAGCTGGTGGCTCACCTCGCTGATGCACCGCTTTCCCGACTCAGAAGGTTTCGGCCAGAAGATGCAGGAGGCCGAGTTGGATTATTTAGTGCACTCCAAAGCGGCGTCCACAGTTCTTTCGGAAAACTACGTCGGCCTGCCGCTGGAACTGGCCTGAGGAACTAACCTGAACACACAGGTAATGTCCTATTGACAGAACAATAGGACTGTTCTTAATATGGCGGCATGACGATGTCCGTGGCCGCCATGCCGATCACCAAGTACCACCAGATCTACCTGGTGTTGCGCGAGCAGTTGGTCGAAGGCCGGTTTTCTGAAGGTGTGCCGGGCGAAGTGGCCTTGATGCAGCAGTTTGGCGTGGCCCGGGTCACCGTGCGCCGGGCGCTGGAGCAGTTGGCCGCTGAGGGGCTGATCTCGCGTGAGCCAGGACGCGGCACACGCTCGCTGCTGCCGTCTGATAACTTGGCACTGAGCGCTTCCAACGCGCCCGCTTTTTCCGAAAAAGGCCAGCGTGCAGGCTTGACAGGCCTGCTCGAAAACCTGGTCAGCATGAGCCAGCAAACCAGCGTCAAGGTGCTGGAAGTCGAATCCGTATCAGCGTCTGCCTCCATCGCCGAAGCGCTGCAAATTTTGTCGGGCGCAACCGTGCAAAAAGCGGTTCGCGTGCGCAGCACCAAGGAAGGGCCGCTGTCCCACATCACCACCTACGTGCCTGGCGATATCGCCCGGCGTTTTGGCCGCCGAGAATTGGCGAAAAAACCGATTCTGGTGTTGCTTGAAGAGGCCGGTGTCACAGTGGGCCGCGCCCAACAAACCATTTCTGCCCGCCTGGCCGATGTGCAAGTGGCCCAGCACCTCGACATTGCTATCGGCTCGGCGCTGCTGGCCGTGCGGCGGCTGATTTTCGACAACAAAGAACGCCCGATCCAATGGCTGCACGGGCTGTATCGCCCGGACCGCTACGAATACGAAATGCAGCTCTCACGCGTGGGCAGCATCGATGCCAAGGTGTGGGTCAGCCAAGACTTGTCCGCTAAATTCAACTGAAACGCCAACTGAACCAACTTCCGAAACTACCACTTTAACTTCACCAGGAGCCCACCATGCGCACACCCCAAACCCCGGTTTCTTCCACCACCACGTCCAACACAACCCGCCGCCGCTTCGTCGCCCAATCTGCGGCGGCTGCTTCGGTGCTGGCCTTCCCTCTGGCAGGCGGCGCGCAGCCTAAGCCCATCAAGATCGGCATCTTGCACCCGGTCACTGGCGCGTTGGCCTACTCCGGCCAGCAGTGCCGCGAAGGCGCGATGATGGCGATTGAAGACATCAACAAAACCGGCATCAAATCCATGAGCGGCGCCAAACTCGAATCGCTGCTGGGCGACGCGCAATCGACACCGCAAGCCGGCACCGCTGAAATTGAGAAGATGAACGAAGCTGGCGTGTCCGCCGTGGTGGGCGCGTTCGCCTCCGCCATTTGCCTGGCCACCACCCAGGCTGCCGCCAAATACAACCTGGCGCATGTGGTCGATGTCGGCGTGGCAGACCAAATCGTCGAACGCGGCTTGAAAAACACCTTCCGATTCGGCCCCGGTTACCGCAAATGCGCTGAGGTGGCCGTGGCCAACCTGCACGTGCTCAACACCGCTGCGGGCAAACCGGCCAAAACCGTGATGATCATCCATGAGGAGTCACTCTTTGGCACTGGCACCGCCAACCTGTTGGCACGCGAGTTGCCGGGTTATGGTTACGACGTGAAAGAGGTTGTGAAACACGCCAACCCCACACGCGACTTCAACAACATCGTGCTGCGCATGAAGTCGGTCCACCCCGACATCGTGATTCCGGCCAACTACTACAACGAATACGCCCTCTTGGTGCGCACCATGCAACAGCAAAAAGTGGCCCCGAAGGCGATCTATTCGGTGTTGGGCGGTGCGGCTTCAAGCTACAAGTTCGTCAAAGAATTCCCCGAAGCCGCCAACGGCATCATCGACTGCAACCATTGGTTCAACCCGAAAGACAAACGCAGCGCGGAATTGAAAAAACGCATCGAAACCAAAGGTTTGTTTTTCAGCTACGAGGTCTTCATGGCTTACACCGCCACCCGTCTGCTGGGCGACGCCATCGAACGCGCCAAATCCGCCGACCGCGCTGCGATCATCGACGCGCTGGCCTCCAGCACGTTTGCCGACCACATCATGCCGTATGGCGCAACCAAATTCGTCAACGGCCAGAACATGGGCGCGCAGCCGCTGATGACGCAGGTCCACAAGGGCGA
>JANOYE010000394.1:0-4058 GCA_031428695.1 Rhodoferax sp.
TGAAGAAACTCTATCAAGGCGCGGTTGCGGGCCAGGCGCATGCGTTCAGGCGTTGATACCGCCGTGATTTGAGTGCCAAATTTGGTTTGTGGCGTCCAGTTCGCAAGAACGGTTTTGAGCGCGCCACTATCAAGTTGCGCGCTGCAAACATAGGCAGGCAGGAGGGCCAGGCCAAGTCCGGCCACCGCCGCATTGACCACTGCTTCCGGGTTGTTGACGTGGTAGCGGCTGCGCACGAACACTTCCACGCGCTCATCGGCTTTGGTCAGCACCCAGGCATCGTCAGCACGCTCGCGCCAGTAACACATGCACGAGTGTTGGTCCAAGTCCAGCGGCTGGCGCGGCGTGCCGAATCGCCTGAGGTATTTCGGCGCAGCCACGACCACCCACTGCACAGCCGCAACCGGCACCGCGCCCAGGCCCCGCGCAGAGGCGGACGACCAGCGCAACGCCATGTCCACGCCTTCATGCGCCAAATCCATCATGCGGTCGGTCAATTGCAGTTCGATTTCGACACCAGCGTGCCTGCGCAAAAATTCCGGCAAACATTTGGCCAAAACGTTTTGCCCCCAGGAAACCGGCGCGGTCACGCGTATTTGGCCGCTGAGTTCGCCACTGGCGGCAGCGTTCAAATCACGCAACTGCTCCAGCGAAGCCCTTGAGTCGTCAACCGCGCGCTGGGCGAATTCCAGGTACAACTCGCCCGCCGGCGTCAGGGCGATCTTGCGGGTGCTTCGGCTGAACAGCGTTGCGCTCAGCGCCGACTCCAGATGCGCCACACGTTTGCTGACGACGCTTTTGCTCACGCGCATTTGCGCCGCCGCCTTGCTGACGCTCAAGTGCTGGGCGACTTGGGCGAAGGCGGCGAGCATGTTGACAGAAATGTCCGCTGCAATGGTCATTGTTTCTCATTTGGCAACAATCAATTCGCAATTTAACAGCGTAAATTTGCCCGGTCAAGCCTTGCCGGGCTGCCCCAACTGGATTACCTTACTGCCATCAACCACAAACCGGAGACAAACCATGGAAATTCACGCAGACCCGATTACCGTCAACTGCCGCAAGGTGCTGGCTGGAATGGACTTGATTGGCGCGCCCTTTGAGCTGGTGTATGTGGACTATTTCAAAGGGCATCAGAAAGAAATGCCCTACATCGGCCTGAACCCCAATGCCGCCTTGCCGGCCCTGCGCGACGGCGACTTCACCCTGTGGGAATCCAACGCCATACTGCAATACGCTGCTGACAAGGTTGGCAATGCCAAAGCCTATCCGACCGACCTGCGGGTGCGGGCCGACATCAACCGCTGGCTTCTGTGGGAGTCGTCCACCTGGTTTGCGGCCTGTTATTTTTACCTGGTCGAGAATTGCGTGAAACCCCTGCTCGGCGGCGAGACAGACACCGCCGCCGTGGCTGCTCATCACGCCCATTTCCACAAACTTGCCGACATTCTGGACGCGCGGCTGGCCAAACACACCTGGGTTGCCGGCACCGCGCAAGCCACCATCGCGGATATCGCCCTGGCTGCGCCCATGCACTTGCGCGGCTGGCAACAATTGCCGCTTGCGCAACATCGCAACGTGCACCGCTGGATGGTTGAGTCTGTGGAGAAACTCCCGTGCTGGGAAAAAACCTGGGTGGGCGAAGGCTTCAAAACACAACGTGAGGTGGCATGACATTAGCATCCCCTGCTGTCTCTGCCGATGCGGCGAACCTGCCGAAGGTGCGCGCGTCGCTGAATTATTCGCGTGACAACGGCGTCGCGCCAGACTATTACTTTTACGACCCGGGCCCGGACACCAAGCTCAATCCCCCCGGAACCGATCCGCAGGAAGTGGACATTCATGACGCCTGGGGCATCAAAGACAGTCTCAGTGCGGATGTTCACGGCTTTGAGCACCATCGGTTCGACCCGTCCTTCGATGGCTTTGATGACGACGTGGCTGTCAAGACGGCCTTTTACGGACAGGTCATCGACTACGTCAAACGCAACACCGGTGCCAACCGAGTGATTGTTTTCGACCACACCATCCGCAAACGCCTGCCCGCCGACCTGAGCGCCCAGACAACGGTGCAGCGCCCCGCGGTGTTGCTGGTGCACAGCGACTACACCGTGGCCAGTGGCCCGCAACGCGTGAAAGACATTCTGCCGGAGGAGGCCAATGCCTTGCTTCAACGCCGGGTGGCGTTCTACAACGTCTGGAAGCCGCTCTACCGGCACGTCGAAGAGCTGCCGCTGGCCATGTGTGATGCCAGCACCCATTCTCCGGGAGACATGTTGCGCATGGACTTGAAATACCGCGAGCGCACGGGCGAGATTTACGTCATGCGCCACTCGCCCAGCCACCGCTGGTACTATTTCCCGCACATGCAGCCCGACCAAGCCTTGCTGCTCAAGACTTACGATTCCGAGACCGACGGGCGCGCGCGTTTCATGGGGCACACCGCGTTTGAAGACCCGGCCACGCCAAAGAACGCGCAAAAACGCGAAAGCATTGAAGTGCGCACGATGGCCTTTTTCTGATCGAAGACCCTCGCAGGCCCTCGCTGTCCGATGGAGGCACTTAAAGGCCGATGGCGAAAACGGCAGGCAATTGCAGGTTGGGCATGCTTTTTGCCGCGCGCCAATTCTTGACCGTCATGCATTGGTTTGACTGTGCGTCCAGCGTCAAGCCCACGCTCACTGCCAGCCGTGTTCCGGGCTGCAAAGACTGCAGCAGCGCCTGCAACAAGGCCGTGTTGCGGTAGGGCGTTTCGATGAACAACTGGGTTTGCCCGGTTTTCTGCGCCATCGATTCGAGCTGACGGATGCGCTCCCTTCGTTGTCCCGCCTCCTGCGGCAAATAACCGACAAAGGCGAAATTTTGACCATTGAGGCCACTGGCGGCCAGGGCCAGCAACAGCGACACCGGCCCCACCAGCGGCACCACGGCGATGCCCAGATCGTGCGCGGCCCGCACGACTGACGAGCCAGGGTCGGCCACGGCAGGCATACCGGCTTCACTGACCAGCCCCATGTCGAAACCCTTCAGCGCGGGCGCCAGCAAGGGCTTGGCGTCATAGTCTCCCGCGTGGTCGCCTTTCTTATGAACAGCGTGCGGAAGCTCCTGAATTTGTAGCTGCTGCAAAGTCGTTGCCAGGGGGTGCAGCTCGTTCACGCGTTTCAGGTAAGCGCGGGTGGACTTGGCGTTTTCGCTGATCCAGTGGTTGAGGCGGGCAGCGGTTTCAAGGGTTTGCAACGGCAAGACTTCATTCAACGGGGCCTGAATGCTGCAGCCAAAATCCAGCGGCGCGGGAACCAGAAATAATTTCCCGAGCACCAATGGTGGCGCGCTGTCGCTCATAAGATTTTGATGCCCGCGGCGCGCAACATGCGGCAGGTGCGGATCAACGGCAACCCGACCAGGGCCGTTGGGTCATCGCTGTCGATGGCTTCCAGCAAGGCGATGCCCAGGCCTTCACTCTTGGCGCTGCCTGCGCAGTCGTAGGGCTGATCGGCGACCAAGTAGGCTTCTATTTCGGCGTCTGTCACGTCGCGGAAGGTGACTTTGACGGGCGCCAAATCAACTTGCGAAAACCCGGTGGACAGGCAAGTGACGGCCAGCGCGGTTTGAAACACCACTGTTTTTCCGCGCATCATTCGCAGTTGCGCTGTGGCCCGTGCGTGGGTGCCTGGCTTGCCCAGCGGCTCGCCATCCAAGTCGGCAACCTGGTCTGAGCCGATCACCACCGCTTCAGGAAACCGCTGGGAGACCGCATTGGCTTTGGCCAAAGCCAGCCGCAGCGCGATTTCACGCGGCGTCTCGGCGGCAGCGGGCGTCTCGTCCACCTCGGGTGCGACCACGTCAAAGGGCAGGCGCAGGCGCTGCAGCAACTCTTGGCGATAACGCGAGCTTGAGCCCAGAATCAATTGCCGTGGAAGTGCGCTGGGTCCTGAAACCTGCGCTGATTTTGAATCCAGCTGGGAAGCGGATTTTGTCGGTGAATGATCTGCCATGGATCGATTGTCTTACACTGAACCCATGAAACCAGAACTGCCGCCAAAGCGCCTTGACATCAA
>JANOYE010000395.1:0-5340 GCA_031428695.1 Rhodoferax sp.
TGGCCATTTCACAATCGCAGACGCCTACTTCGCCCCCGTGTGTATGCGTCTGACAACTTACGCCTTGCCGGTGCCGCAGGCCATCACGGACTACGTCGAACGCGTCACCCAACTGCCCGGCGTTAGAGCCTGGATCGACGACGCGTTGGCTGAAAAAGACTTTCTGGATTTTGAGGAGCCGTATCGCATCCAGCGGTAAGCGCCCGCGCCCATAATCGGGCATGGACACTGTCAGTCGAGAAAAGCGGTCATGGATCATGTCCCGCATCAAAGGAAGGAACACCAGGCCTGAGCTGATGGTTCGGCGATTTCTCCACGCGCTGGGCTTTCGCTACAGCTTGCACGCCCCAACACTGCCAGGCAGGCCAGATTTGGCATTTTCTTGCCGTGGGAAAGCTATTTTTGTGAATGGCTGCTTTTGGCACGGGCACCAAGGATGCACAAATTGGCGTATGCCCGAGTCCAACCAAGGCTACTGGCAAGCTAAGATAAAGAGGAATCGAAAGCGCGATGCCCGCAATTTGAACGCTTTGCGGTCTACCGGTTGGCAAGCATTGACAGTTTGGGAGTGCGAATTGTCCAACCCCTTGAAGGTGATTCCAAAAATTATGAGGTTCCTTGGTGCTTGATTTTTACGAGTTTTTTGCTGGCGGCGGGATGGCCAGGCTTGGCCTTGGCAGCAGCTGGAACTGCCTTTTCGCCAACGATTTTGACCCAAAGAAGGCCGGCTCTTATAGGCAGCACCATGGCGGCTCGGCGATGCATGTTGGCGACATTGCCCAATTGCAGCCACACGAATTGAAGGGTCGCGCCGACTTGGCGTGGGCATCCTTTCCTTGCCAAGACCTTTCGCTCGCCGGGCAGGGCAGAGGCCTGGAAGGTTCCCGCAGTGGAACTTTTTGGTCGTTTTGGCAATTGATGGATGGCTTGAAAAAGGAAGGCCGTGCGCCTGCGATCATCGCTTTGGAAAATGTCTGTGGCGCGATCACGTCGAACCACGGCCGCGATTTCTCGGAATTGGTGCGGGCGGTGTGTGGTCTGGGCTACCGGGTTGGATGCCTTGTCATTGACGCTGCCCACTTCGTTCCACAGTCGCGGCCAAGGCTTTTTATGCTAGCTGTCGGCCCTGAGGTCCAGTTGCCCTCGGACGCATTGAGATCCGATCCAAGCAGTTTGTGGCATCCTAGAAACTTGGTGGAGGCCAAATTCATGTTGCCTAAACCACTGCAGGACAAATGGCTTTGGTGGAACCTCGCCCTGCCGCCGGAACGTCAAAACGTTTTTGCTGATTTGATAGAGCCGGAACCTCTGGGTGTTTCATGGAATTCAGACGAGAAAACGCAGGCGCTTCTGGCAACTATGTCAGTGCTCAACCGCGAGAAAGTCAAGGCCGTCCAGCAGGCCAAGCGCCTGCGCATAGGCGCGCTATACAAGCGCACTCGTGGCGGCGTCGTCCGTGCGGAAGTCCGGTTCGACGATATCGCTGGATGCCTGCGTACGCCTAGTGGCGGCTCAAGCCGGCAAACTGTCTTGGTGGTCAATGGCGATAGCGTGCGGTCAAGACTGGTTTCCCCCAGGGAAGCGGGCCGCTTGATGGGTTTGCCAGAGGACTACAAGCTGCCACAAAAATACAACGATGCCTACCATCTGGTAGGCGATGGCCTTGTGGTGCCAGCCGTGGCGCATTTGGCAGACCACCTGATCACGCCCATCGCGCGGGCCAACCAGCAGGCCACCTTGGCGTTCGCGGCGTGACAACAAAGCGATCCAAGCCCATACGAGATGCAGCTGGCCCGCCGTTTGAAACTTCGGAGTTGCGCAAATCACTGACTTCATTTCTGAACCAGCAAGTGGCAGACTTGCACAGCGGCAGCGAGCGTCGCCTGGGGAATTTCAAGTTCGGTGTGTATGCCTTTTATGACTACGACGGTGAGCCCATTTATGTAGGGCAAACCAACGAGAAACTCAGCACACGCATCCGAAGGCACTTGACCAACCAACGGACTGACGCAGTTGCCATGAAAGTGCTGGATCCGTTTGAAGTCCGTGAGATTGAGGTGTGGCCGTTGCCACAGCATCAGCAGAAGGACAAAAGCGACAGTGTGGCAAAAGCTGAATTGGACTGGCTTGAGTCTGCGGTTTTTCAAATGTTGCTCAAAAAATCGCGGTTCAAGGCAGTTTTGAACGAGAAAGAACCTCCGCCGGCTCGGGGTGCCAAATTTCCAAAACCCCCGAGTTGGCGTGGAAATATAGTGAGCAGCGAAGTTTTTGCCCTTCGTTCGCACCCTGATACACGCATTGCCAGGCGAGCCGAAACGCTCTCGCTTTTGGCCAAGGTCATCAGTGAACGGCAAGTCCAAAAAGGCTTGCGTTCAACACTGCTGACACAGTCAAAGCGGTTGGAGTGGCTTGCACGGACGCGGCTTGAGTCGCTTCGGCACCAATTAGACACTGCTGACGACAGCGAAGAATAAGACTTCAGTCTCGCCGACCGTCACTCCGGCAACAACCCTATCTCTTTGGCCAATTGCCCCCAGCGCGTATGTTCTTCGCGCAGGAAGGCGGCAAATTGATCGGGCGACCCGCCGCCTTCAACCGCTGGGCCAATCGTCAGAATACGCTCGGAGATTTCGCGGTCAGCCAGAAGTTTGTTCAATTCGTCATTGACACGGGCAAGGATCGGCTGTGGCGTGCCGGTGGGTGCCACCAGCCCAAACCAGCCGACCATTTCAAATCCGGGCAACACCTCCGCCAAAGCAGGCACTTGATCCCAGCCAGCAACGCGTTTGGAAGCCGTCACGGCCAATAAACGCAAACGTCCCTGGCGAACCAGTTGAGCGGTGGAGGCGAGGTCGGCCACGACCGCGTCGGCATGTCCGCCAATCACATCTTGCACCGCCACACCAACGTTGGCATAGGCCACCAAATTCGCCTGCGCCTGCGTGCGGGCGTTGATCACCCGGGCAATGATGCCGCCAAAAGTGCGCGGCCCTTCGTTGCCGATGGACAAGGTGCCTGGCTTGCCTTTGGAGCGCGCGATCAAATCCTGGATGGAGGTGATGGGTGAATCTGCCTTGACCAACACCGCAAACGGGCTTTTGGCGACAAAGGCCACCGGCGTAAAGTCTTTTTGAGGCTCGTACGGCATGGTTTTGAACAGATAACTGTTGGTCACCAAGGCCGCGGTGGTGGCAAAGTAGAAGGTGTAACCGTCTGGCGCCGAGCGTGCTGCTGCTTGAGCACCGATGATGTTTTGGCCTCCAGGTTTGTTGTCGATCACCACGGCTTGCCCGAGGCTCTTGGCCAGACGTTCCGCCAAAATGCGCGCCACGTTGTCAGGGCCTGAACCGGGCGGCTGCGAGAGCACAAACTTGACGGGTTTGTCGGGCCAGGACTGTGCCTGCACCAGCCCCCCAGCACCTAAAAGCATCCAACCCAAAATGCAAATAAATCTTCTTTTCATGTTGTCTCCAAAACAGCAGATCTGTCCGATTGTCGTTGCGACCCCACCTGTTTGGCGGCGTCCTGCACCAGTTCTAGAATCTGAGAATGGGTCGATGCGACACCATACACATAATGATCTGGCCGCACCAAGGCCGCTGCGCAATGGTTCCGCTTGAACCAGGCTGCCACTACACCGTCTGCCTCACACAAAGCGTCCGGCTGTGGTGTGTCGGCCATCATGACGGTGGCCAGATGCAGCGCGCTTGCGCATCCTGCGACACCTTCGAGATCTTTCGCCAATTCAAGCGGGTCACCGCCGAATCCAGCACCCAGCACCAAGCGCCATCCGTAACCCGTCACGCGGTCCAACAACACCTGTTGCTCTCCCCGCAGAATCCACGGTTGTGGAAAGATCGAACCACGCGCCTTGCTGGCCTCTGCCGACAACAGCCCCGTTTCCAAATTAGGTTGCACGTCTTGTCGAGGGACTGATTTCACAACACCTTTACACGCCGCGAGAAGTTGCGCGTCGCGGGCTCGCGCCAGATTGGCGTCCCGTTCACCAATCAATTGCCCAACACCCTTGATGCGGGTGGTCAACGCGGTCACGTGGGCTTTGCGCTCAGCACCGTAGCTGTCCAGCAGTTCGTCGGGCGCCTCACCCCGCAACACCGCACCAACTTTCCAACTGAAATTCGCCACGTCGCGAATGCCCTGGCACATGCCTTGGCCCAAAAACGGCGGCTGCTGATGGGCTGCGTCACCGGCCAAAAACACGCGGCCCGCGCGCCACCGCTCTGCCACCAAAGCGTGGAACCGGTAACTGGCCTGCCGCCAAAGCATGCCGTCCTCGGGCGTGATCCAGCGCGACAGCAATTTCCACGTCGCCTCAGTCGTAGCCAAAACTGCGGGATCTTCGCCCGGATTGATCGAAATCTCCCATCGCCGGTGGTTTTGCGTGCCAATCAAAAAAGTGCAGGGCCGCTCGGGTTCGCAATACTGCACGCTGGTTTGCGGCAGCTTGGCCAGCCCCTGTGCGTTGACCAGTGCGTCTACCACCAGCCAGGCTTGGTCGAAGCCCAAATCCTGCAACTCGATGCCCACTTTGCTGCGCACGGCGCTGGAGGCGCCATCACAGGCCAACACGTAACGCGCCCGAATTTGTTGGGGTGTGCCATCACGGTTCGCCAGCGTCAAAGTGACAGATTCATGGGTTTGCGCCAAGTCTGTCAATTCGCACCCTAGCGCAACACTCACCGCAGAAAGTTGCTGAACGTGTTGTCGCAAAATTCGTTCGACCGGTGGCTGGGAAAACACCAACGAAGGCACGTAGCCCAAGGGGTACGGCGGATCGACCGTTGTAAATCGCTTGATCAACTGCCCGTCAACGCCAAAAAACTCCGACGGCGTAAAGGGCTCGGCGAACTGCAAAACTTGCTGCTCAACACCGATTTGCTGAAAAACACGGACGATTTCATGGTCCAGCGCAAAGGCGCGCGGCATGTCGTACACCTCGAGAGCGCGGTCACACACGAAGGTCTTCAGCCCCTGCGCACCAAGAAGTGCGGCGGCCACGGCGCCCGATGGGCCGAAGCCGACGATGGCGACGTCAAACAGCGTGTCTGCCGCATCGCTCATTCAAGCAGCCTCGTCGCGGATGGGGTTGGACAGCAGGCCCGCGCGCCCGGTCATGGCTGCCGCCCCTGGACAAAGGCGATCTGCCTTTGCGCTTCTTTCAAGCGCGCAGAAGGGGGCGCTGAAATGCCCCACTGATCCACCCTGCCAGGGGGCCATTTCCAGTCGTCTGGGCTACCAGCCACATAACTGTCGTCCACCTGCTCCACATCAGCGGTGTATTCGATGACAAAACCCGCCGGGCCGACGAAATAGTTGAAA
>JANOYE010000396.1:0-14544 GCA_031428695.1 Rhodoferax sp.
CAAAAAATTCTTGGCCACGCCAATTTAGTCATGACGATGCGGTATGCGCACCTGTCCCCAGAGCATTTGCAGGAGGCCGTTCAACTCAACCCATTGGCAGTGCCGAAAGCGCCGTTGACACTTGGTTGACACTCACAAAGAAAAACGGGCTACGCAAAAACGTAACCCGTTGATTTCATTAACTTATTTGGTGGCCTGGGGCGGAATCGAACCACCGACACAAGGATTTTCAATCCTCTGCTCTACCGACTGAGCTACCGGGCCAAAAATCCGCATTCAAATTCACCTGATCGGGTGTTGCACCTCCTGACCGTGCCAGAAGCACTGTCTGCGTTGGTGCGCCTACGCTCAGGCGGATTTGAATGCGGATTTCAGCGCGAATTATAGCAGGGCGCGAACTCGTAATTTCGCGGCGACGCCCTCTGAAAGGGCCTTACGCAGCGTTGCGTTTGCCGCGCGTCAAGTCAACGCCGAGCTGTTTGAGTTTGCGATAGAGGTGGGTGCGTTCCAGGCCGGTTTTTTCGGCGACGCGGGTCATGGAGCCGTTTTCTTTGGCCAAGTGGTACTCGAAATAGGCCTTCTCGAATTCATCCCGTGCTTCGCGAAGCGGCTTGTCGAGCATGAAACTTTGCCACGATTGCTGGCCGCCTGCTGTCAGTGGAATGGCCGGCTGCCCAATGGCAGCAACCACCTCAACCAGATGGGCCACTGGCTGCACCAACACTGGCGGCGGCACTTTGCGGGCGGCACCGCGCGCCAGCCCCTGCTCCACCGCCTTGAGCAGTTTTTGCATGGTGATGGGTTTCTCAAGAAAGGCCAGTGCGCCTATTTTTGTGGCTTCGACCGCGGTATCAATGGTGGCGTGGCCGCTCATCATGATCACCGGCATGGTGAGCACACCGGCCGAAGACCACTCCTTCAGGAGCGTCACGCCGTCGGTGTCGGGCATCCAGATGTCGAGCAGCACCAGGTCGGGGCGCTCCTTGGTGCGGGCGGCCCGCGCCTGGGCAGCGTTTTCAGCAAGTTCGACAGTATGGCCTTCGTCGTTGAGGATCTCCCAAAGCAGGTCACGTATGCCCAATTCGTCGTCCACCACCAGTATGTTTGCCATGATTGTTTCGATTTTCCTCGGGTGTAGGCTGGGCGCGCTCGATCGAAGTCTCAGATCTGCGCGGCAGCAGCTGTGGCGAATGATAACGACACTTGGGCGCCTTGCACTTTGCCATCGACGATGCGGTTGGCAATGTCTACCCGGCTGCCGTGTTCATCGGCGATTTTCTTCACGACTGCCAAGCCCAATCCCGTGCCTTTGGACTTGGTGGTGACATAGGGCTCGAAAGCGCGGGCGAGGATGTTGTCGGGAAAACCGGCGCCACAATCAAGCACGCTGAGGCGAACTCGCTTGGAGGTGTCGCTCCACTTGGTGCGGATGGTCACCGCGGCACCTTCAACGCCAGCGGCCAGTGTGGCGTCTTGCGCGTTTTGCAAGAGGTTGTGCACAACCTGGCGCAGTTGCTGGCCGTCACCGAGGATTTCAGGGCAATTGGGATCCAGTTCCGTGTGCACGGGCACGCGGGCATTTTCAGGCGCGTAGAGGTGCATCACTTCCATGATCAGATGGTTCAAATCCAGCGGTTTGAGCTCGGCCGAGGGAAGGCGCGCGTAGTCACGGAACTCGTTGACCAGGCGTTTCATGGCGTCCACTTGGTCGACAATGGTTTTCACCGACTTGGTCAAAATTGCCTGCTCCGGCGCTTCGAGTTTGCCGCCCAGTTTCATGGCCAGGCGCTCGGCCGAGAGCTGGATGGGTGTCAAAGGGTTTTTGATTTCATGCGCCAGGCGCCGCGCCACTTCGCCCCAGGCCTGCGAGCGCTGCGCTGAGACGATTTCTGAAATGTCATCAAACACCAACAGGCGGTTGGCGCCAGGCAACTCGGCGCCGCGCGCCACCAGGGTGACAGCGCTTTGCGAGGCCTGGCCCACCATGCCAGCTTCGGCGGTGCCAAGTTCAAAGGATTGTTGCCAATGATCCAACCCGTGCGCTTGTCGCTCCCCGAGAAACAGCCTGAACTGCGCGTCTACGTTGGCGGCGAATTCCTGCAGGCCTTCCACCTCGGCCAGGCGGCGGCCCTCGAAGGCGGCAATCGGCGCGCGCAAGATGCGGGTAGCGCCGGGATTGGAGGACACCACAACACCATTGGCGTTCAGCACCACCACGCCAGACGTGAGGTTGTCCAGAATGGTTTGCAAATTGGACCTCGCAGCATTGACCTGCGCCATGCTGCTCTCAACGGCCTGACGCGCGTCGGAGAGCTGTTGGGTCATGTCGGCGAATGATCGCGTCAGCCCCCCCAGCTCATCCTGTTCACGCAACACCGCTTTGGGTGTGAAATCGCCCGCAGCAACTTGGCGCACGCCTTCGGCCAAGAGCAGCAAGGGGCGGGCAATCCGGTTGCCGATCAGCACCGCCAACAACACGGCGCCAAAGATGGCCAGGAACAGGCTCAAAGTCAACGTGCCGATGTACATGCGCTTGAGGCCGACACGCGCCAACGCCCGCTCCTGGTATTCGCGGTTCGCTTCGGTCACCGCCAAAGCGTTGGCCACCAGGCTGGCCGGCAGCGCCTGCGTCACCTGCAGGAAACGCGGCTCGCCCTGCAGTTCAAATCGCGGGCTAGTCACTGGCAGCAGGGCCTTGATGCGGGCGTTGCCGACGGTGGCTGCGGTGGCTTCTTCCAGGCCCTCCACCCATGTGATCAATTTAAGGTTCCTGGCATTGCGAAACTGTTGCGCCGTGGGTTTCTCCGGGCTGATCTGGAAGCGGGACAGGCCAGCGCCGCCAATCGCTTGCCCTGCAGCGCCCCACAAAACCACGTCTGTGGCGCCAAGCTGGTCGCGAATTCGCTCTAGCGGCAAGGCTGCCGTGGCGTCTGGCGCGTCGGCCAATTGGGTCGCAGCAGACTTGGCCTTGGCCGCAAGATCACTGCTGAGTGTTTCGAGTGTGACGCGGCCGAGGTTCAGGCCCGCGTCCAGCGCGCCTTCGACCTTGACGTCGAACCAGCTTTCAATCGAACGAGAAACAAACTGATAAGACACCACGTAAATCAACACGCCCGGGGCAAAGCCTGCCAGAGCGAACACGGCGGCAAGGCGCACCAGCAGACGGCTGCCAAACCGACCCTGACGCAGCCGCATTGCCAGGCGAAAAGCGATCCAGGTGATCGCCCCCAACAGCAGACCGGCCACCACCACGTTGAGCACAAACAACTGCTGGTAATTGCGCTCGTACAACTCACGGTTGTTGGTGGCCTGTGTCAGCAAAAACAGCAACACCAGGCCAATAGCCACCATGGCTGCAACGCCGACACCGAGCGTCCAGCGCAGAGCGCGCGAGCTGGCCCCAGGCACCGGGTGCAGGCCGGACTGCGAGACAGGATCAGGTGGCAGCGAATTCATTTTGAACCTTGCGCGGGCAGAGGCTGCACGGCCGTCGCGAAAATGTTCCAGTCGGCCTGACCCAACACGCCAATCTGGAAGGGTCGCGGCAACTGTGACAGGTCGAGCCGGTAACGGAATTCGACACTGTGTCTTGATTCAGCGTCAAGATCGCCCGCTTCGGCGATCTTCCAGCGCGAAACCCGCTGCACGGCGGCCAACGCTTCAGGCAGCGTGTCAAAACTTTGGTTCAGCGCGAGCCCCAAGCTTCCCGCCGTGATGGTGCCCGACGCCACATTGATGCGCCAGCGGCGGGTGAGCGGCTGGTACGCCAGGCGGAAATGCCGTTCAGCCGTTAACAATCGTTTGTCGTACCAGTACCAGCGGGCGCGGTAAACATCCGCTTCGGCGACAAAAAACATTGGCACGCCTTTGAGCAGGGCGTCTTCGACGGCGACTGGCAGCTCAAAGCGAATGGCCGCCGACAAAAAAACACCTTCCGCATTGCGCTCGACCTGCAACTGGGTAATTTCTGCACCGGTGGAACTTGGGGCGTCACCGGATGCGCCCTGGGCATGGCCGGACAACCCGATCATGAGGGCCACGCAGGCCACCACGGCGGCCCACTCAAGCCGCGCGTTTTTCAAACAGCGCCAGAAAAAAACCGTCGTGGTCATCTCCTGAATTGTCCGGGACACCCTCTTGATTTGCCGCGAAATGAGGCAATAAATGCCCCGGTGACGGCAGCAAGGCGGCGTCTTTGTTGTGTGCAAGAAACGTTTGCACCTGCAAGCTGCCTTCTGCGTGAAAAACCGAACAGGTGCAGTAGAGCAGGCGGCCGCCCGGCTTGACTAACGGCCAAAGGGCTTTCAGCAGCCTTGCCTGGACGCGGGCCAGCTCGTCAATGTCTGATTCTCGGCGCAGCCAACGCACGTCTGGGTGGCGCCGCACAATGCCTGACGCGGTGCAGGGCGCGTCCAGCAGGACAGCGTCAAACTGACCACCTTCAGACCATTTTTCTGGCGTTGCCGCATCGCCCACAATCACGTTGGCCGTTAATCCGAGGCGCGCCAAGGTTTGGCGGATTTTCCCAACCCGCTCTGCGTCGATATCAACCGACGTGACGCTGCCTGATCCGATTTCAAGCAAGTGCGCGGTTTTGCCGCCCGGCGCGGCGCAAGCGTCCAGAATCGACAGGCCGGGAACAGAATAAAGACCGTCAAGCAGCAGCGGGGCGGCAAGTTGTGCTGCGCCATCTTGCACCGACACCCAGCCGTCTGCAAAGCCTGGAATTTCCGAAACCGGATGCGCTCTTGCCAGTGTCACACCAGAACGGCCTGAGGCGCGGACTTGGGTACCTGCATCTTTCAGCTTGGCAAGATAGTCATCACGTGCGAGTTTGGTTTGATTGACGCGAAGCGTCATCGGCGCGGGCTGGTTATTGGCCGCGAGAATGGCCTGCCAATGCGTCGGGTGATCGGTTTGCAATCGCTTGATCCACCACAGCGGATGGTTCCAGAGTGCTATTGCCGACTGATTGGTCAGGTTGATCAAACTCTCGCGTTCACGTAAAAAGCGCCGCAAGCAGGCGTTGATGAAATTGGCTTGGGCTTTGGTGGCGGGCTGGCGTTTTGCCGCCTCCACAGTTTGATTGACTAAAGTGTGCACATCGAATGGCGCGTGTTCATCGCTCCAGGCCAGGGCGAGGCTGCTGCACAGCAAGGCGTCCGTGGCGGAGGGTGGCGCACGCGAGGCGAGTTCTGCCAACAGCGCCTGGGCGCGGCCAAGATTGCGCAGTACTTGAAAAGACAAGGCCTGCACACCTGGACGCAATGCGGCAGGTGTTTGGTCAAGCGCGTGGCTTGTCGATGTGCCTTGACGCACAGCCGTCACAACACGGGCAACGGATTGCAACTTTAGCCACAGAGGCGGATCAGCCCCCTGGGAAAGCGCACCTGTCATGTTTGGCTGCCGAGCTTGCATTGCATGTTCCGAATGTGTCGAGTCTCGTTGAAGTTGTGCCCGGAAATGAAAACGCCTCAAACCTTGTGGGCTTGAGGCGCAAATCATTCCAGACCTGGGTCTGGGCTGCGATCAGGTAGCAGCGTCGACCGAGGCTTCGTCGGCACCTGTCTCCACGCCGGCCAATTCAGCCGCTTCCGCATCGGCGATGGCGCGGCGCTCGGCGTCGTCCATCGACTCGCGCACGTGTCGCGCTTCGTGGTAGGCCTTGCCTGTACCGGCGGGGATCAATCGACCCACAATCACGTTTTCCTTGAGGCCGCGCAGCTCATCGCGTTTGCCCATGATGGCAGCTTCGGTCAACACGCGGGTTGTTTCCTGGAAGGAAGCGGCGCTGATGAAACTGTCCGTGGACAACGATGCTTTGGTAATACCCAACAACAAATTGGTGAACGTAGCGGCCAATTTTCCTTCGCCGCGCAAGGCGTCGTTGGTGTTGAGCATTTCCGAACGCTCGACCTGTTCACCGGCGATGTAATTGGAATCACCCACGTTGTCGACGACCACGCGGCGCAACATCTGGCGCACGATGACCTCGATGTGTTTGTCGTTGATCTTCACGCCTTGCAGGCGGTAGACGTCCTGCACTTCATCGACGATGTAACGTGCCAGCTCTTCGGAGCCCAAAAGGCGCAAGATGTCTTGCGGATCGGCTGGGCCGTCAACCACACTCTCGCCCTTGTTGACGACCTGGCCTTCGTGCACCAGGATGTTTTTCTCTTTGGGCACGAGGTCTTCCCACACCGAGCCTTCTGGATCGGTGATCTGCAACCGCACTTTGCCTTTGGTTTCCTTGCCGAAGGACACGGTGCCGGTCATCTCGGCCAGCACACCCTTGTCTTTCGGTGAACGGGCTTCAAACAGCTCGGCAACACGTGGCAGACCGCCGGTGATGTCGCGGGTTTTTTGCCCTTCGACCGGAATGCGCGCCAGCACTTCGCCTGGGCCCACGTCCTGGCCGTCACGCACTTGCACCAGCGAGCCGATAGGGAAACCAATGGTCACCGAGTGGTCAGTGCCGGGAATCTTCACTTCGTGGCCCGTGGCGTCGATCAGCTTCACTTGAGGACGCACCACTTTGGCAGAGCCGCGTCTTTTCGGGTCGATGACGACCAGTGTGGACAGGCCGGTGACATCGTCCACCTGGCGTGCTACGGTCAAGCCTTCTTCGACGTTTTCGAAGTGTGCCTTGCCAGCAAACTCGGTAATGATGGGTCGGGTGAGCGGATCCCAGTTGGCCAAAACCGCACCAGCTTTGACGGTTTGGTCGGCATTCACCGTGAGCACAGCACCATACGGCACTTTGTGACGCTCGCGTTCGCGGCCATGTTCGTCATGAATGACGATCTCACCGGAACGGGCGATCACCACCAACTCTTTCTTGCTGTTGGTCACATAACGCATGGTGGCGTTGAAGCCGATGTTGCCATTGGATTTGGCTTCCACGCTGGAGGCCACTGCGGCACGCGACGCTGCACCACCGATGTGGAAAGTACGCATCGTCAGCTGCGTGCCGGGTTCTCCAATGGACTGCGCAGCGATAACGCCAACTGCTTCACCACCGTTGACCAAACCACCTCGACCCAGGTCGCGACCATAACACCTGGCGCAAATGCCAAAACGCGTTTCGCAGGTCAGCGCAGTGCGGACTTTGACTTCATCAACGCCTTGCACTTCAAGCCCATCAATCACGTCCTCGTCCAGCATGCCGCCGGCTTTGACCAGCACAGCGCGGCTCTCGGGATGCAGAACATCTTCAGCAGCGGTGCGGCCCAATACACGGTCGCGCAGGGACTCAATCACTTCACCGCCTTCGACAATGGCACGCATGAGGTAACCGTTGTGCGTGCCGCAGTCTTGTTCGGTGACAACCAGGTCTTGTGTTACGTCCACCAGGCGGCGCGTGAGATAGCCTGAGTTGGCAGTCTTCAACGCCGTATCGGCCAAGCCTTTGCGCGCACCGTGGGTGGAGATGAAGTACTCCAACACGTTCAAGCCTTCGCGGAAGTTGGCGGTGATGGGCGTCTCGATGATGGAGCCGTCAGGCTTGGCCATCAGGCCACGCATGCCAGCGACCTGGCGAATCTGCGCTGCTGATCCCCGAGCACCGGAGTCGGCCATCATGTAGATGGAGTTGAAAGACTCCTGCTGCACCTGTTTGCCATGGCGATCCGTGACCATTTCCTTGGACAAACCAGCCATCATCACCTTGGAGACTTCGTCACCAGATTTGCCCCAAATATCGACCACTTTGTTGTAACGCTCGCCCGCCGTTACCAAGCCCGAGACATACTGCTGTTCAATCTCTTTAACTTCCTTCTGGGCTCGGGAGACGATTTCCGTTTTCTGCGATGGCACCAACATGTCGTCGATACAAATCGAGATTCCGGCTTTGGTCGCCAAACGGAAGCCCGCCTGCAACAATTTGTCGGCAAACACGACCGTTTCTTTCAAACCGCATTTACGGAAAGACACGTTGATGAGTTTGGAAATTTCCTTCTTCTTCAAAGCCTTGTTCAGGTTGGAGAACGGCAGGCCTTTGGGCAAGATTTCAGAGAGCAGCGCACGGCCAGCCGTGGTTTCCCACAGTTTGGTGGACGCCTCAAACTCACCGGTTTCTTTGTTTTTGGTGTACTCCGTGAGGCGCACATTGATTCTGGCATTGAGGCTGAGCTCGTTGGCATCAAATGCGCGACGCACTTCACCCGTGTCCGAGAAGATCAGGCCTTCACCTTTGTCGTTGATGCGTTCCCGCGTCGTGTAATAAAGCCCAAGCACCACGTCTTGGGAAGGGACGATGGACGGCTCGCCGTTGGACGGAAACAGGACGTTGTTAGAAGCCAGCATCAACGTGCGGCATTCCATTTGCGCTTCCACCGACAACGGCACGTGCACGGCCATCTGGTCACCGTCGAAGTCGGCATTGAAAGCGGCACATACCAAAGGATGCAGCTGGATCGCCTTGCCTTCAATCAGAATCGGCTCAAAGGCTTGGATGCCCAGTCGATGCAGCGTTGGCGCGCGGTTGAGCATGACCGGGTGCTCTTTGATCACCTCTTCCAGAATATCCCAGACCACCGGCGTGCCGGATTCGACTTCTTTTTTCGCCGCCTTGATGGTGGTTGCGATGCCCATGGCTTCCAGGCGCGAGAAGATGAAGGGCTTGAACAACTCCAGTGCCATCAGTTTGGGCAGGCCGCATTGGTGGAGTTTGAGCGTCGGGCCGACCACGATGACCGAACGGCCCGAGTAGTCGACTCGTTTGCCCAACAAGTTCTGGCGGAAACGGCCGCTCTTGCCTTTGATCATGTCGGCCAAAGACTTCAGCGCGCGCTTGTTGGCGCCGGTCATGGCTTTGCCACGGCGACCGTTGTCGAGCAGGGAGTCCACCGCTTCTTGCAACATGCGTTTTTCGTTGCGCGCAATGATTTCCGGCGCTTTGAGTTCAAGCAAACGGCGCAGGCGGCTGTTGCGGTTGATGACGCGGCGATACAGATCGTTCAAATCCGACGTGGCGAAGCGGCCACCGTCCAACGGCACCAGCGGGCGCAGATCAGGCGGCAACACGGGCAGCACCTCCAACACCATCCAGTCAGGCTTGATGCCTGATTTTTTGAACGCTTCAAGCACCTTCAGGCGCTTCGCATTTTTCTTGATCTTCAGCTCGGAGCCGGTCAGGTCATTGCGCAGCTTTTCAATGGAGCCGTCAATGTCGATGCTTTGCAGCAGCTCCTTGATGCCCTCGGCGCCCATCTTGGCCTGGAACTCGTCGCCATATTCCTTGAACTTGGCGTCGAAGTCGTCTTCGGTCATGATGCTGTACTTCTTCAGCGGGGTCATGCCGGGGTCAGTGACCACGTAGGCTTCGAAATACAACACGCGCTCGATGTCGCGCAGCGTCATGTCCAGCACCAAACCCAGACGGCTGGGCAGGGACTTCAGGAACCAGATATGGGCGCAAGGCGCTGCCAGATCGATGTGGCCCATGCGGTCGCGACGCACTTTGGTCTGGGTGACTTCAACACCGCATTTCTCGCAGATGACGCCGCGGTGCTTGAGGCGCTTGTATTTGCCGCAAAGGCATTCATAGTCTTTGATGGGGCCAAAAATCTTGGCGCAAAACAGGCCGTCGCGTTCCGGCTTGAAAGTGCGGTAATTGATGGTCTCAGGTTTCTTCACTTCGCCGAACGACCAGGAACGGATTTTCTCCGGCGAGGCCATGCCGATTTTGATGGCATTAAAATGCTCATCTGGCGTGAATTGCTTGAACAGGTCGAGTAATGATTTCATGTGTTTGATCCTTGACGTGTCGATGCTTAACCGCGCTCGAGTTCCATATCGATACCGAGCGAACGCACTTCCTTCACCAGCACGTTGAAAGACTCCGGCATGCCGGCTTCAATCGCGTGCTCGCCTTTGACGATGGACTCGTACACCTTGGTGCGGCCCTGAACGTCGTCTGATTTGACAGTGAGCATTTCCTGCAAGGTGTAAGCGGCGCCATAAGCTTCCAGCGCCCACACTTCCATCTCGCCAAACCGCTGGCCGCCAAACTGGGCTTTGCCGCCCAAAGGTTGTTGGGTCACGAGGCTGTACGGGCCAGTGGAGCGAGCGTGCATCTTGTCGTCCACCAGGTGGTGCAACTTCAACACGTGCATGTAACCCACCGTGGTGGGCCGCTCAAAGGCTTCGCCGCTGCGCCCATCGAACAGGTTGGCCTGCGTACGCGTTGCCGTGAGCCCTTTGGCCTTCATGACATCTTCCGGGTACGCCAGTTTCAGCATGCCCCGGATTTCCTCTTCCGAAGCGCCGTCAAAAACCGGCGTTGCAAACGTGGCGCCTTTGGACAAATTGCCAGCCATTTCAAGAATGTCGTTGTCGCTGAGTTTGCTGAGTTCCTCTTTGCGGCCGGAGCCGTTGTAGAGCGTGTCCAGAAACTTGCGCAACTCCGCAATTTTCGACTCGGCCTGCAACATGTCGCCAATGCGCTGGCCGATGCCTTTGGCGGCCCAGCCCAAATGCACTTCCAGCACCTGGCCGACGTTCATCCGGGATGGCACGCCCAACGGGTTGAGCACGATATCGCAAGGTGTGCCATCGGCCATGTAGGGCATGTCTTCGACCGGAACGATTTTGGAGACAACACCTTTGTTGCCGTGGCGTCCAGCCATCTTGTCACCGGGCTGCAAGCGGCGTTTGACGGCCAAATAGACCTTGACCATCTTCAAAACACCGGCTGGCAGCTCGTCGCCCTGCGTCAGTTTTTTGCGCTTCTCTTCAAAGGACAAATCAAAGCTGTGCCGGGTTTGTTCCAGCGAGTTCTTAATGCTTTCTAACTGCGAAGCCACATCGTCGTCAGCAGGGCGAATATCGAACCAGTGGAATTTTTCCACCGACGCGAGGTAAGCCTTGTCGATCTTGGTGCCTTTGGCCAATTTGTTGGGGCCGCCATTGGCAGCTTTGCCAGCCAGCAGCTTTTCGATCCGCTCGAACGCGTCAGCTTCAACAATGCGCAGCTGGTCATTCAAATCAAGACGGAAACGCTTGAGTTCATCGTCAATGATCTGCTGAGCGCGGCGGTCGCGGGTGATGCCCTCGCGGGTGAACACCTGGACATCGATAACCGTGCCTTGTGAACCCTGGTCAACACGCAAAGACGTGTCTTTCACGTCACTGGCTTTTTCGCCGAAGATGGCGCGCAGCAACTTCTCTTCCGGTGTCAGCGTGGTTTCACCTTTTGGTGTGACCTTGCCCACCAGCGTGTCGCCGGGCTGAACTTCGGCACCCACATAGATGATGCCCGACTCGTCCAGACGATTCAGCTGCTGCTCGCTCAGGTTGGGGATGTCCCGTGTGATCTCTTCCGCACCGAGGCGCGTGTCGCGTGCCATCACGACCAACTCTTCGATGTGAATCGAGGTGTAGCGGTCTTCAGCGACGATCCGCTCGCTGATCAAAATCGAGTCTTCGAAGTTGTAGCCGTTCCAGGGCATGAAGGCCACCAGCATGTTTTGGCCCAACGCCAATTCACCCAGGTCGGTAGAAGCGCCGTCGGCGATCACATCACCTTTGGCCAGTTTGTCGCCTTTTTTGACAATGGGGCGCTGATGGATGTTGGTGTTCTGGTTGGAACGCTGGTACTTGATCAGGTTGTAGATATCAACGCCGACTTCGCCCGCAATCGCTTCTGCGTCGTTGACGCGAATCACAACGCGAGTGGCGTCAACATAATCCACCACACCGCCACGGGTGGCCGTAACGACTGTGCCCGAGTCAACGGCGGAAACACGCTCGATGCCGGTGCCGACATAAGCTTTCTCAGGCCGCAAGACCGGGACTGCCTGACGCTGCATGTTGGCGCCCATCAGCGCGCGGTTGGCGTCATCATGCTCCAGGAACGGCACCAATGAAGCCGCTACCGAAACGATCTGCGCCGGTGACACGTCCATATATTGCACGCGTTCGGCGCCCACCAAAATGGACTCGCCTTTTTCACGGGCAGACACCAGGTCTCCCGTCAACTTGTTGTCTTTGTCCAGCAGCGCGTTGGCCTGGGCAATCACGTATTTGCCTTCTTCGATGGCGGACAGGTAATCGATTTCATTGCTCACCTTGGCGTCAACCACACGACGGTACGGCGTTTCAATGAAACCATAGTCGTTCAAGCGCGCGTACAGCGCCAGCGAGTTGATCAGGCCGATGTTCGGACCTTCCGGCGTTTCAATCGGGCAAACCCGACCGTAGTGGGTCACGTGCACGTCGCGCACTTCAAAACCAGCCCGCTCACGCGTCAAACCACCTGGGCCAAGAGCCGAGACGCGGCGCTTGTGGGTGATCTCGGACAATGGATTGGTCTGGTCCATGAACTGGCTCAACTGCGAAGCGCCGAAGAATTCCTTCAACGCGGCTGAAATCGGCTTGCTGTTGATCAAGTCATGCGGCATGAGCGGCTCTTGCTCGGCCTGGCCCAAACGCTCTTTCACGGCTTTCTCGATGCGCGCCAAACCGGTGCGGTACTGGTTCTCGGCCAACTCGCCGACGCAGCGCACGCGGCGGTTGCCGAGGTGGTCGATGTCGTCTACTTCACCGCGGCCATTGCGCAGATCAACCAGGATCTTCACCACCGACAAAATGTCTTCATTGGTCAACACCATTGGGCCGGTCGATTCGGCACGACCCATTTTGGCGTTGAACTTCATTCGGCCCACACGCGACAAATCATAGGTGTCGGGGTTGTAGAACAGGCGCTGGAACAGGGCCTGGACAGCGTCTTCTGTTGGCGGCTCGCCAGGACGCATCATGCGGTAAATGGCGACGCGTGCAGCAAACTCGTCAGCGGTTTCGTCGCTGCGCAGGGTTTGCGAAATATAAGCGCCTTGGTCCAATTCGTTGGTGTAAATGCAGGCGAGTTCCTGCACGCCAGAGGTGCGCAGCTTCTTCAGCAAGGCTTCGGTCAACTCTTCGTTGGCCTTGGCGATGATTTCACCGGTGTCGGCATCAACGATGCTGCGGGCGACCACGCGGCCAATCAGGAAGTCTTCCGGCACACTGATGTGCGTCGTATTGGTCTGTTCGAGTTCACGCGTATGACGAACCGTGACACGTTTGTCTTTGGCGATAACGACCTTGCCAGCCTTGTCGGTAATGTCGAAACGAGCCACTTCGCCACGCAGACGCTCGGCGATGAACTCCATTTGCGCACCGCTGTCCATCAGGCGGAAGTTGTCGTTGACGAAGAAGTTCGCCAGGATCGACTCGTGGTTCAGGCCAATGGCCTTAAGCAGAATCGTGACCGGCATCTTGCGACGGCGGTCCACACGGAAATACAGAATGTCTTTCGGATCGAACTCGAAATCAAGCCAGGAACCGCGGTACGGAATGATGCGTGCTGAGAACAGCAACTTGCCCGAGCTGTGGGTTTTGCCCTTGTCGTGTTCAAAAAACACGCCGGGAGACCGGTGCAACTGGGACACGATCACGCGCTCAGTGCCGTTAATGATGAAGGAGCCCTTGTTGGTCATGAGCGGCACTTCGCCCATATAGACTTCCTGCTCCTTGACCTCTTTGACCACCTTGTTCTGGCTGGTGGAAGACTCGCGGTCATAGATGATCAACTGCACTTTGGCGCGCACGGCCGAGGCGAAGGTCAAACCGCGCGTTTGGCATTCGCGCACGTCGAAAGCGGGCTTGGCGAGGTTGTACTCAAGGTATTTCATCTCGACAAAACCATTGTGGGAGACGATCGGGAAGGCGGCGTCAAAAGCGGCCTGCAAACCCTCAACCGTGCGCTTCTTGGGCGAAACGTCAGCCTGCAAGAAGGCCGTGTAGGCATCTTTTTGCATCTGCAACAGGTAAGGGATTTCTAGGACGCTGTCGCGGTTGCCGAAATTTTTCCGGATGCGTTTGCGTTCGGTGTATGTGTAAGCCATGAGTTCTCCGGGCAAAGACTAGGATTCCTGGGTGCATCTTGGCGACTGGCCACTACCAATCACTGGCGGACAGTTGCGCATTGCGCGCAACCCGAACCAAGGTATCTTCCAATTTTTCGATCAAAAGACACTGAAAAATGGGCCCAGACAGCTGGATTTCCCGCTTTTCAGTGTGTTCTTCACACCCGCCATCAAGCACCAAAGGCTGGAGACCCTTTCGGGCACTCCAGCCTTTTGGTCAAACCCAATTATTTGAGTTCGGCCTTAGCGCCGGCATCCACCAGTTTCTTCATGGCAGCTTCCGCGTCCGCCTTGGAAATGGCTTCTTTGACGTTCTTTGGTGCACCATCAACCAGGTCTTTGGCTTCTTTCAAGCCCAAACCGGTGATCTCGCGAACCGCCTTGATGACCTGCACCTTTTGGGCGCCGGCTTCAAGAAGGACCACGTTGAACTCGGTCTTCTCTTCCACGGCTGCTGCTGCACCACCGCCACCAGCAGCGGGGGCTGCCATGGCGGCTGCGCTCACGCCAAATTTCTCTTCGATGGCTTTCACCAGGTCGTTGAGTTCCATGACCGTCATGCTGTCCAGCGCGGTCAAAAATGTGTCTTTATCGAATGCCATTTTGATGTCCTCTAATTTCCGTTAAGTTGGTTGAC
>JANOYE010000397.1:0-2673 GCA_031428695.1 Rhodoferax sp.
AAACGGCGCACGCCTAAACGCTCAATTCGCCTAAAAAACCTTCACAGGCCAGGCCCTTTCAAAGCAGGCAACATCACGCGTTCAATCGCAACCCAAACCTGAACAAACACCATGACAAATCTTCGCGCCTTTCCCATCACGAAAAAATGGCCCGCCCAACACCCGGATCGCATCCAGCTGTATTCGCTGCCCACGCCCAATGGCGTGAAGGTGTCGATCATGCTCGAAGAAACCGGCCTGCCGTATGAGGCGCACTTGGTTAGTTTTGAGAAGAACGACCAGATGTCGCCGGCGTTTCTTTCGCTTGGCGTGAACAACAAAATTCCGGCGCTTCTGGACCCCAATGGCCCAGGCGGCAAACCGCTGCCGTTGTTTGAATCGGGCGCAATTCTGGTTTACCTCGCGGCCAAATCTGGCCAGCTCATGCCCAAAGACGACGCAGGAAAATACGAATGCCTGCAGTGGGTGATGTTCCAGATGGGCGGCATCGGCCCCATGTTTGGCCAGCTCGGCTTCTTCCACAAGTTCGCCGGCAAAGAGTTTGAAGACAAGCGCCCGCGTGACCGCTACGTGGCCGAATCAAAACGCCTGCTCGGCGTGCTGAACACCCAGCTCGCCTCGCGCGACTGGATCTTGGGGCGCGACTATTCCATCGCCGACATCGCCACTTTCCCCTGGGTGAGAAACCTGGTTGGGTTTTATGGCGCGGGGGATTTGGTCGAGTTTGACCAGTTCCCACACGTGAAACGCGCCTTGGATGCGTTTGTGGCGCGGCCTGCGGTGGGGCGCGGTTTGGCCGTTCCAAAGCGCGACTGAAGCCCAACCGCGAATCACTGCCAAATCATACCCAAATTAGGTATGATTGGCGCTTTTTCACTTGAATCAAGAAATAAATCGGACTATAAGTCACGTATTATATGAATAGTATGCTTCTATATTTGTAGCATCTATTCAATCAAGATTTCTCAAAAACGACAGCAACAAGTCAGCAACGGCCTCAGGCTGCTCCTGCTGCACCCAATGGCCGGCGCCTGGCACGAGGTGGCAGGCGAGCATTTGCGAGCACGCGGTGTGTTGCATGGCTTCGAATGCGCCGGGCTTTTGGTAGGTGCCCCAGTCGCTGGCGCCCGCAATGAACATCGAAGGCACGTCGATGCGGCGGCCTGAAAACAGCTTCAATTCGGCGCTCATGGTTTCGCTGATGCTGGCGCGGTACCAGTTCAACGCGCCTTGAAACCCGGTGCGGGCGTACTCGGCGGCGTACACCGCGAGTTCGCTCTCGGGCAACCACTGACACAGGGCGATTTGCGCGGCGGACGGCATTTCATGCGCCACCGTTTCAGCCATGTCTTCATGCCAGTCCATCAGGTAATAGGTGGGCATTTTGGCCAACTCATCGGCGGATGCAGCGCCCAACTTAAACGGCCGGTTTTGAACCCAGTCGGCGCTCTTGTGGTGGTAATAGGCGCGCAGGAAGTTGTGCAGGCCTTGCGCGGCATGGCGCATATCCGGGTCGGCGGCGGGCGTGGCGTAGTGCCACTGGTAATGTTTGCGCGGGCGCGGCAAGGCAGCGAGCGCCTGGTGCAGGGCGGGGCCCCATGCGCTGGGTTTTTGGTCTTGCGGCTTGCCGGTTGAGATTGCTGGCGGCCCGGCGAAAGGCGAGCTCATCATCACTACCGACTTGAACACATCCGGGCGCGTGAGCGCGCACCAGGCGGCCACGGAAGAGCCGAAATCATGGCCAATCACGGCGGCGACTTCACGGAGCCCCAGCCCGTGCAGCAGGGTGAGCGCGTCTTGCACCAGGTTGAGCGGGCGCGAGGCGGCAAGGTCGCCGTCGTAACGCGCGTCCCAACCGGTGGTGCCGCCATAACCGCGTTGGTCGGGCGCAATCACGTGGTAACCGGCGTCAGCCAGCGGCAGCATCACCTTGCGCCAGCTGTAGGCCAGCTCGGGGAAACCATGCAACAGCAACAAGCTGCCTTTGGTGGGTTGTTCAGAACCCGCTTCGAGCACCCGCATGTCCATGCCGTTGATGCCCTCTACGGTGCGGGTACGAATGCCTTGTGGGAGCTGGTTCATTTTGCGTACACAGGTGTTGCGCCAGACCAGCGCACCGGCCCAAACCACGCCCCGGCCCGGATCGCCCAGGCGTTCAGGCAGCCGTAGATGACCAAGGCGACAGCTTGGGCGACAAAGACGCCGGTGAGTGAATTCCAGTAGTGGATCGCCAGCCAGCCGCCCGCCAGCGCCACGGCCAAACGCATGATGTTGCCGATCACTGGCCACAACAATTTCCCCGCACCTTGCGAGGCGAAGTACAAGACGATGCCAACGCCAAAAAACCCATACGTTGGGCCGACGATGCGCAGGTAATGCGCGCCGGCTTCGAGCATGGCCGGGTCGGTGTCAAACAGGCGCAACCAGGCATGGGGAAAGAGCGCCGCCACCAAGCCGACACTCTCGGCGATGGCAAACGACAGGGCCGCGCCAACCCAGGTGGCCCGCATCGCCCGCTCGCGTTGGCCTGCACCAATGCAGGTGCCCACCATCGCCACCAAGGGCCCGCCAATGCCAAAAACCAGCGGCACCAGCAAATATTCAAGCCGAGAAGCCGTGCCGTACCCGGCGATGGCCGCCGTGCCGAAACCCGCCACCATGGCGACGGCGAAA
>JANOYE010000398.1:0-7150 GCA_031428695.1 Rhodoferax sp.
GATCAACGCGGCCGGCAGGCGCACCGCCAGGCTGTTGCCCCAGCGGCTCAGTTTCACGTCGGCAATGTTCAGGTTGGGATCAAAAGCGCCCATGGTGTGCTCCCGGGTTGGCAAGTTGTAGATACATGTGTCTACATTTTAGACTCAAGCCGCCTTCTTCGTCACCGGCGCCATCTGCGCCACCCACTCGCGCGGCGCCAGTGGAAAGCCCAACCGCTCGCGTGATTCAAAGTAACTCTGCGCCACGGCGCGCGCCAAGTTGCGGATGCGACCAATGTAGGCGGCACGTTCGGTCACGCTGATCGCGCCGCGTGCATCGAGCAAGTTGAAGCTGTGCGCGCACTTCAACACTTGCTCGTAGGCGGGCAGCGCGAGCTGCTGGGCCATCAGGTGTTTGGCCTGCTTCTCGTGGGCGGTGAATGCGGTGAAGAGGAAGTCGGCGTCGGAGTGTTCGAAGTTGTAGGTCGATTGCTCGACTTCGTTTTGTTTGTAGACGTCGCCGTAGCTGAGCTTGTAGCCCGTGTTTTTGTCTTCCGTCCAGGTGAGGTTGTAGACGTTGTCCACGCCCTGCAAATACATGGCCAGGCGCTCCAGGCCGTAAGTGATCTCGCCGGTGATCGGCCGGCAGTCGATGCCGCCGACCTGCTGGAAGTAAGTGAACTGCGTCACCTCCATGCCGTTGAGCCACACTTCCCAGCCCAGGCCCCAGGCGCCCAGGGTGGGGTTTTCCCAGTCGTCTTCGACGAAGCGGATGTCGTTCTTTTTGAGATCGAAGCCGAGCGCCTCCAAACTGCCCAGGTACAGCTCCAAAATGTTGCTCGGCGCGGGTTTGAGGACGACCTGGTATTGGTAGTAATGCTGCAGCCGGTTCGGGTTCTCGCCATAACGCCCGTCTTTCGGCCGACGGCTGGGCTGCACATACGCGGCTTTCCAGGGCTCCGGCCCCAACGCTCTCAAAAAAGTAGCGGTGTGCGAGGTGCCGGCGCCGACTTCCATGTCGTAGGGCTGCAGCAGCGCACAACCCTGGTCGGCCCAATACGATTGAAGTTTGAGGATGATTTGTTGAAACGTCAGCATGGTGCGGAATTTTACGGGGCATTGCGGGGCCCAAGCCTGGTTAACCTCGCAGCATGGGCACCCAACAGCTGATTCTGAGCTTGCTGCTGGCCACCATGGTGTTTTCTGTGGCACTGGAAGTCAAACCCAGCGACTTCGCCCGCGTGTTGCAAACGCCCCGCTCCGTGTTGTGCGGGCTGATTCCGCAGTTCATCCTGCTGTCGGTGGCCACGTGCGTGGCGACCTTGCTGCTGGCTCTGCCGCCAAGCGTCGAGGTGGCGAACAACCCCAACACCGCCAGTTGGCTCAAGGTGCTGGCGATTGAGCCGACGGACATCTGGTTCAGCCTCATTTTGCTCTTGGCGCTGCCCATGAGCCTGGGGTTGGCGGCGACGGCAAATTGAAGATAAAATTATTTACAGAATAAGTAGCTAATTTTTACTGTAATTAAGTCACGATAAATATGCATTTGTTGCTATTTTTTCAATACTGTTTATGATTATTTATCAATCTATTATTTTTAAAAATTAAAGATAAAACGACAAAACCAAGCGATAATACCCAAATTGGGTATAATCCGGCCCGCGCCACCCACCGCGCAAAGGGTGTGACGCCGTCGCCCCGGGCGGCGCTGCCCGAGCGCCCTTCCACAGTACCCGTCAATACGCCGCGCGTGTGGCGCGGCAGGGACTGTGTGACCTCGCCTTTGTGGTTGATGATCACCGTGTCCCCGGTGTTGGTGGCGCGGATGAAGGGCCGCTCAAATTCGAGCGCGCGCATTCGGGAGATGTTGCGGTGCTGGTCGATGGCCAGCGTGTTGCCAAACCAGCCGATGTTGCTGAAGTTGACAAAGATGGTCGGCGCTGTGGCCGGGTCGATAAAACGCGCGCCGAGCTCTTCGCCAAACAGGTCTTCATAACAAATATTGGGCGCAAGGCGTTGGCCTTGCCACAGGAAGGACGGCTGCCCGACGGCGCCGCGGTTGAAATCCCCCAAGGGGATGTTCATCATCTGGGTGAACCATTTAAACAGCGGCGGGATGAATTCACCAAAGGGCACCAGGTGGTGTTTGCTGTAGGTGTAGGGCGCGTCCACGGCCATGCCAGGCTTCACACCGATGACGGAATTGGTGTACCCCGCGCTGTAACTGCCCAGTGGCATGCCCACCAGCAAGGCCTGGCCCGGTGTTTTGCCGCCTTGGGTGAACGGCGCTGTCATGGCGCTCAGGTAGCCCTCGGGCAATTGCTGCGGCAAGAGTGGAATGGCGGTCTCGGGCGCTACCACCAAGGTCGCCTTGGAGGTGCGCATCTGCTCGCCGTGCCAGCGCAGCGCGTCGGCAATGCCGGTGCCGGGCTCAAACTTTTCGCTCTGCGCAATGTTGCCCTGCAACAGCGCTACATCGAGGGTGCCTGCAGGGGCGCTAAATTGGCGGTCGCCCACCACAGCCAGCACACCGATGAGGGCGACGGGTGCCAGCGCCTTCAAGCTGCTGTGCGTGTTGGCCCGCAAACCAACGATGCCCAGGGCGTTTTTGCGGCGTTCAATCAACCACATCGTCAACGAACACGCGATAAACGCGGCCAAGCCAGCCATTCCGTAAGCACCCACGTACTTGGCAAATACGGCCAGGCTGTTCAGGTGGGCATAGCCCGCCGCGCCCCAACCAAAACCAGTGAACCAGGTGCCCCGCGCCATTTCGGCCATCACCCACAACGCTGCAAAAACAGTAGCGGCCCAGGCGCTGTTTTCGATACCTAAGGCTCTGAATACGTAACAGGCGGCGGCGTAATACAAGGCCAGCACAGCGGCCAGGCCAAATATCGCCAACACGGCGAGCGCGGCATTCAGCCCACCATAGGTGTGCATCGAGATGAAGAGCCACCAGAACGTGCCGCACAACCAGGCCGTGGTGAACAGCCAGCCGCGCCAGGCCGCTTGCCGCGGTGAATCCGTGGTTTGAATGAGCCAGACCAGTGCCGCCATCGCCAAAAGCTGCAGCCACCAGACCGGCTCGCCGCTCCACGGCGCAGCGATGGACGCGGCGTGCGCCAGGCCGGCCAGAATCAGAGCAGCGGCTTGAAAAACGGAATGCAAGGGCACCGGCCAGCGGTCTCAGGGCTGCTTGGGCGAGACTTTGAACCATTTCACCGAGCCACCTTTGGTGTGCAGCACGGCGAAATTCAACCCCGACATCACGTGGTGTTCACCGCGTTTGGGCACGTGGCCCATCTCGTGCGCGATCAGGCCGCCAATGGTGTTGAACTGTTCATCATCGTCGCTGCCGTTGAGCGTCACGCCAAACGCTTCGTTGACGCGTTCAATGGCGGTGTCGCCACTGACGCGGAAGGTTTTGTCGGTCAAGGCAAAGATGTCGCCAGCGTCGTCGTCGATGTCGAATTCGTCTTCGATTTCGCCGACGATCTGCTCCAGCACGTCTTCAATCGTGATGATGCCCGCTGTGCGGCCAAACTCGTCGATCACCACCGCCAGGTGGTTGCGGTTGCCCCGGAACTCGCGCAGCAAATCGTTCAGGCCCTTGCTTTCGGGCACGAACACGGCCGGGCGCAAGAGCGCGCGGATGTTGAGTTCGGGGGCGCGCTGCAACTTGAGCAGGTCTTTGGCCATCAAGATGCCGATGATGTTTTCGCGCTCTCCCTCAAATACCGGGAAACGCGAGTGCGCGGCGTCGATCACCGCGTGCATCAGCTCATCTTGGCTGGCGTTGATGTCGATCAAATCCATGCGTGTGGCCGGCACCATCACATCGCCGGCGCTCATGTCGGCCATGCGAATCACGCCTTCGAGCATGGCGCGCGACTCGGCGCCGATGATTTGGTTGTCTTGCGCGTCGGCGAGGGTTTCGATCAGTTCCGCCGTGGAGTCAGGCCCCGGATGGATGAATTCGGCGAGCTTTTGCAAAAACGTGCGCTTGTCCGTTCTTTGCGGCAAGTTGGCGGAAAGCCGCGCGGGTTGGAAGTCTGACACTGACGGGGGGCTGGGTGGCCGTTGTTGGAAGAGGCATAGGATAGCGGATTCTTGCGCTTCGGCCAATGCGGCCCTAGCCAGCTCTGGGCGAGGTCTGCGCCATGGCGCTGGGGTGCGCCAACTATTGAGCGCCAACTATTGCAAGCGCGCCTTGGCCTGCAAATCCGCCCAAAATTCCCAAAATTGTTTGGCGCGCGCCTTGAGCAGGTAATCCACCTGGGCAACCTGCTCCTCGACCAGCTCGGCCAGGCGGCTGTCCATCGTGCCAGGCATCAAGCGCAGGTAGGCCTCCGACTCCGAGCCGATCTGCTCCACCACGGCGCCGGCCTTGCGGGCGATCTTCAGCATCACGTGGTTTTCGCTCAAGGCATGGATGAACATCAACTGGACGCCGTCGTTGCGGGCGTGCATGGCGGCGCGGTCGAACAGGGCCGAGCCCAAGCCCAGTGCCCGTGAGTCTTTGAGCACCGAGACGCCAAACTCAGCGCAGGAGTCGAAACACTGACTCGCATCCTGGCCGATGTGCGCCAAATGCGCCATGGCCACCAAATCCAGTTTGCGATTGAACACGCCAAATATTTCGTCACGGTCGAAGTTCAGGCCCAGAACGTAACGGCGAATCTGTTCATCCGAGGCCGAATAACCAAATCGCAAATAGCGGTCAGCGCTGTCCAGCGTCAACAGATGCAACGCAATGCGTTCGCGGTGCCGTTCACCGAGGGAGCGGATCGGCACGATGGCCGGCATGGTTTTGACGGGCGCGTCCAGACCCTCGTCGTGACCGAGGTCGTCATTGGCCTGAGAGAAAGGCGGCGTCCAGAAGTCTTTGCTGGCTTCGATCGATGCCTTCAGAAGCACTTTTGTAGGTAGCATACCGATAATGTAAGGGTTTTCCCTATACCGTTCAACCAAGTGGACTAAATTTGAAGACTGGGATTAGGTGTGGGCGTCGAAAACCGCAGTTTTTGAAACATTCAGCGGGTTCATAGGGTGTTGGTGATGACGGTTTACGGGCTAGACGAAGCTTGTGAGATGGGTTGTCGCCGGTTGGCAATCCGCATCAGCCTCAAAGCGGTAGCGCCGTCGTCGCCTTGACTTGATCCAACACAAAGCTGGTCTTGCAGTCCTGAACGCTGGGGTGTTTCAGCAGCGTGTCCATGACGAAGCGGGAATACGCCGCCATGTCTGGCACGGCCACGCGCAGGAGGTAGTCCATCTCGCCACTCAGGGCAGCGCATTCGACCACTTCAGGCCACGCCTGCACACCGGCACGGAACTGGTCTCTTGGGTTTTGCTGCAGCGCTTCGGAGTGTTTTTCAAGGCGCACATTGATGTAGGCCGTCAAACTTAAGCCGACGGCGGCGGGTTTAACCAAGGCAACATAACGCTCAATCACGCCCTCTTCCTCCAGCCTTTTGACGCGGCGCAACACCGCGCTGGGCGAGAGGCCCACGGCGTCGCCGATTTGGTCAAACGTGGCGCGGCCATCGGCTTGCAAAATCAAAAGAATGTGGCGGTCGAGCTTGCTAATTGTCGTCATCGCTCATATTTTGCAGTATTCCTGCGTTTATTCTTAGAAGTATTGCAAAAATTGCAGGAAAATTCCACCCGGCCCCTTCTAAACTGCCGTCTTCAATTGAAGGAGCGGACATGTCAGCAGCGCAAAAAGTTAAGGTCGAAGCAGAAAAGACGCCTTGGTCGAACCCCATGGGCACCGACGGTTTTGAGTTCATTGAATACGCCGCGCCCGACCCAGCAGCAATGGGTGCGCTGTTTGAGCGCATGGGTTTCACGCCGATGGCCAAACATCGCCATAAAGATGTCACGTTGTACCGCCAAGGTGGCATCAATTTTTTGCTCAACGCCGAGCCCGACTCGTTTGCCCAGCGCTTCGCACGCGCCCACGGGCCGTCGATTTGCGCCATTGCATTCCGCGTGCAAGACGCCAAACACGCGTATGAGTTGGCCCTGGAAAAAGGCGCTTGGGGTTACGCCGGCAAGGCCGGGCCGGGGGAGCTGAACATCCCGGCGATCAAAGGCATCGGCGACAGTTTGATTTACCTCGTCGACCGCTGGCGCGGCAAAAATGGCGCTTTGGAGGGCGACATCGGCAACATTGGGTTTTTTGATGTGGATTTTGAGGCCTTGGCTGGGGACAAAGGCTTATTTCGCGGCAGCGCAGCCTTGAACCCGCCCGGTTTTGGCTTGACTTACATCGACCATTTGACGCACAACGTGCACCGCGGCCGGATGAATGAGTGGGCTTCTTTTTACGAGCGGCTTTTCAATTTTCGCGAAGTTCGCTATTTCGACATTGAAGGCCAGGTGACGGGCGTGAAATCGAAGGCGATGACCAGCCCCTGCGGCAAGATCCGCATTCCGATCAACGAAGAGGGCAACGAGAAGGCCGGGCAGATTCAAGAATACCTCGACAAGTACCAGGGCGAAGGCATTCAGCACATCGCCATGGGGTCGAGCGACTTGTTCAAAACCGTCGACGCGCTGCGTGGGCGCGGCGTGAAGTTGCTGGATACCGTGGACACCTACTACGAGCTGGTTGACGCACGAATTCCTGGGCACGGCGAGTCGGTCGCAGAGCTTCAAAAGAGAAAAATTTTGTTGGATGGCAAAAAAGGTGCACTATTGCTGCAAATATTCAGCGAGAACCAACTCGGGCCGATCTTTTTTGAGTTCATTCAACGCAAGGGCGATGAAGGCTTTGGAGAAGGCAACTTCAAAGCACTGTTTGAGTCGATTGAGCTCGACCAGATGCGTCGGGGAACGTTGTCAAAATTCTAATTATTTTTCAAGCGGCGTTGGCCTCAATGTTTTAGGCAATTTAAGTCAAGTATTTGCTAGATTATTTGCTATTATTTATAGATTATTTTAGTTTAAATTAACAACTAATTTTTGTTAAAATTTATTTTATACGGCATTTTTCCCTGTCTGCTTGCTTAGCAGCAAATACCTTAGGGATTTGGCAATTACTAAAGTACCGTTTATTATGTCTTCATACTACATAAACGGAGTTGCTACGTATGAAGGCAAGCACACTGGAGCGCAACGGCGTGTCGACGGAGCTGGTGGATTTGATTGGGCGTCTGATTGA
>JANOYE010000399.1:0-7274 GCA_031428695.1 Rhodoferax sp.
ATCTTGTTTCGGGACGACAAGAGTTACCCCTATTTGAAGATTTCGGGCGAACCCGTCGGCAAGGCGGCCCTGGACGCGCCGAAGTCGGCCTTCTTTCCGCGCGTCTCGTATTACCGGGGGGCGGTGGAGAAAAAGCACCATTATTTTGGGCCGTACCCCAATGCCTGGTCGGTGAAGGAGGCGATTTTGCTGATGCAAAAAGTCTTCAAACTGCGCACCTGTGAAGACGCGATGTTCCAGAACCGCACGCGGCCGTGTTTGCTTTACCAGATCAAGCGCTGCTCGGCGCCGTGTGTGGGCCACATTGGCGCAGAGGACTACGCGCACGACCTGGACAACGCGGAGAAGTTCCTCAAAGGCGATTCGCAGCAGGTGATGGTGGCACTTGAAAACCGCATGATGGCGCATGCTGATAGGTTGGAATTTGAGCAGGCGGCCGAGCTGCGCAACCAGGTCTCGGCGTTGTCCAATGTGTTGCACCAGCAGTCGGTGGACAACGTGGCAGATCGCGACGTGGACATTCTCGCCGTGAAGGTGCACGGCGGGCGCGCCTGTGTGAACCTGGCGATGGTGCGCGGCGGGCGGCATCTGGGGGACAGGGCCTATTTCCCGACGCATGTCGAGGAGGCGACCGCTGTGTTCAATGATGGCGAGGAGGTTGGCGTCAACGAGGAGGCGACGGGAGAAGCGGCAAAAGGAAAGTCGGTCGAAACCCAGGTGCTGGAGGCCTTTGTGGCGCAGCATTACATCGATATTGCGGTGCCACCCTCGCTCATCACCGGCGAGCGCATCAGCCGCGCGCTGGTCAACGCGTTGCAGGCGCAGTCGGGCGTGAAAGTGAGCGCTGTGCACCAGCCGCGCGAGCAGCGGCGCACCTGGCTGGAAATGGCGCAGACCAATGCCGACTTGCAGCTCGCGCGCCTGCTCTCGGAAGAAGGCTCGCAACAGGCGCGCACGCGGGCCTTGGCCGATGCGCTGGACATGTCGCTCGATGCGCCGCCAGACGCCACGGCCAACCCGCTGGACGAGCTGCGTGTGGAGTGTTTTGACATCTCCCACACAGCGGGTGAAAACACGCAGGCCTCGTGTGTGGTTTTCCACCACCACAAAATGCAAAACGCCGAGTACCGGCGCTACAACATCAACGACATCACGCCGGGTGACGACTACGCCGCCATGCGCCAGGTGCTGTTGCGCCGGTATGGCAAGTTGTCGGAGGCTTTGAACGAGGCAAAAACCACGGGCACGCTGCCAGCAGGCACGGGAAAATTGCCGCATTTGGTGCTGGTGGACGGCGGCAAAGGCCAAGTCTCGCAAGCGCGCGAGGTTTTTGTTGAACTGGGGCTGGATGTGTCGCTGATCGTCGGTGTGGAAAAAGGCGAAGGCCGCAAAGTGGGGCTCGAAGAGCTGGTCTTTGCTGATGGCCGGGAGAAGGTGTATCTGGGCAAAGACTCGGCGGCACTGATGCTGGTGGCGCAGATCCGCGACGAGGCACACCGCTTCGCCATCACCGGCATGCGCGCCGCGCGGGCCAAGGTGCGCACGGGCGGCAGCCGCATTGAAGACATTCCCGGCATTGGCCCGAAGCGCCGCGCCAGCTTGTTGCAGCGTTTTGGCGGCGTGCGTGGCGTCAGCCTGGCCAGCGCGGAAGACATTGCGACGGTGGACGGCATATCGAAGGAGCTTGCAGAAGAAATTTACCGAGCGCTGCACTGATCCCCTATGGCAGGGCCATGCCACAATATCAGCAATGTTCCTGACGATTCCCACCCTCATGACCTGGGCTCGCATTGTGTCGATCCCAGTGATCGTTGCGGTGTTTTATTTGCCCATCGACAAACCCACGCAGAACCTGGTCGCCACGGTGCTGTTTGTCTTTTTCGCGTGGACTGATTGGCTGGACGGCTATTTGGCGCGCAAGCTCAACCAGACTTCGGCTTTTGGTGCGTTCCTTGACCCAGTGGCCGACAAGTTCCTCGTCTGCGCCTGCGTGCTGGTGCTGGTTCATCTGCAGCGGGCCGATGTGTTTGTGGCGCTGATCATCATTGGCCGGGAAATCGCCATCTCGGCGCTGCGCGAATGGATGGCGCAGATTGGCGCGGCCAAAAGCGTCGCCGTCCACATGATCGGCAAACTCAAAACCGTGATGCAAATGGTGTCGATCCCGTTCCTTCTGTTCGATGGCACGCTGTTTGGCCTGATTGACACCCGTGTTTGGGGCACTTGGCTGATCTGGATCGCCGCCGTGTTGACGGTCTGGTCGATGGTGTATTACCTGCGCAAGGCGCTGCCCGAGATTCGTGCCCGCGTGAAGAAGTGACGCCAGTGTGAGTGCGCGGGCGTGAACGACGAACGTCAAGCCGCCTTGATCAGGGCGATGCCAGTGGTGTTTGTGCTGATCTGGAGCACCGGCTTCATCGTGGCGCGGTTTGGCATGCCCCATGCGCCGCCGATGAAATTTCTGGCGTGGCGCTACTTATTCTCCATCGTGTGTTTTTTGCCTTGGATCTGGCTTGCCAAAGTCAATTGGCCTAAGGACGCGCTGCAATGGCGGCATTTGGCCGTCACCGGGGTCTTGATGCACGCCTGTTATTTGGGCGGCGTCTGGGCGGCGGTGAAGATGGGCATGGGTTCGGGTCTGTCGTCATTGATCGTTGGCTTGCAGCCCGTGTTGACGGCGTTTTGGCTGGCAGGCGCGGGCACCCTGGTGTCAAAACGCCAGTGGGCCGGCCTGGTCCTGGGCTTCCTCGGCCTGGTGATGGTGGTGTCGCGCAAGTTTGGATCGGGCGGCGAGGCCAACTGGGTCAACCTCTCACTGGCGCTGGGCGCGTTAATCGGCATCACGGCGGGAACCTTGTACCAAAAACGCTTTGTCGCGCCATGCGATGTGCGCACGGCCAACGTGGTTCAACTGGGTGCGGCCTTGTTGGCCACGCTGCCCCTGGCGCTGCTGGAAACAGAGTCTGTCCACTGGAATGCGCAACTGGCCGGTGCCATGGCCTGGTCGGTGCTGGCGCTCACGCTGGGCGGCAGTTCGTTGTTGTACCTGTTGATTCAGCGCGGCGCCGCGGCATCGGTGACCAGCCTGATGTACCTGGTGCCACCGGCTACGGCATTGTTGGCCTGGTTGTTGTTTGACGAGCCAATCACTGCCCTTGCCGTTGCCGGCATAGCCATTACGGCGATTGGTGTGAGTCTGGTGGTGCGGCCAGCAAAGGCGTGAGCGCGAAGTCAGGGTCGGCAACAATAGCGGTTTTGTATTAACAGTTGTGTGAAATCAAGGAGTATTGGAATGGCTAAAAAACGGATTGCGGTAATCCCCGGCGACGGCATCGGCAAAGAAACCATGCCCGAGGGCGTGCGGGTGATGGAGGCGGCGGCAACCAGGTTCGGCATCGACCTGCAGTTCGACCATTTCGATTTTTCGAGCTGGGACTACTTCGAAAAACACGGCAAGATGATGCCGGACAACTGGAAAGACCTTGTTGGCGGCCATGACGCGATTTATTTCGGCGCCGTCGGCTGGCCCGAAAAAATCGCCGACCACACCTCGCTGTGGGGCTCCTTGCTTTTGTTCCGCCGTGAGTTCGACCAATACGTGAACCTGCGCCCAGCGCGTTTGATGCCGGGCATCATCGCGCCCGTGGTGCGGCGAGACGGCAGCCCGCGCTTGCCAGGCGAGATCGACATGTACATTGTGCGCGAGAACACCGAAGGTGAATACTCCAGCATCGGCGGGCGCATGTACCCTGGCACCGAGCGCGAGATTGTGATGCAGGAGTCGGTGTTTTCACGCCACGGGGTGGACCGCGTGCTGAAGTTCGCCTTCGAGTTGGCGCAGTCGCGCCCTAAGAAACACCTGACCAGCGCCACCAAATCCAACGGCATCGCCATCACCATGCCGTATTGGGATGAACGTGTCGCCGAAATGGCCAAAGCCTACCCTGGCGTGCGGCAAGACAAGTTTCACATTGACATCTTGACGGCGCACTTTGTGCAACGCCCGGATTTCTTCGACGTGGTGGTCGCCAGCAACCTGTTTGGCGACATTCTTTCGGACTTGGGCCCGGCCTGCACCGGAACCATTGGCATTGCGCCGAGCGCCAATTTGAACCCGGACCGCAAGTTCCCCTCGTTGTTTGAGCCGGTGCATGGCTCGGCGCCCGACATCGCTGGCAAAGGCATTGCCAACCCGATCGGGCAAATCTGGTGTGGTGCCATGATGCTGGAGTTTCTCGGTTACAAGGCGGCCCACGACGCGGTGATGGCTGCCATTGAAAAAGTGTTGCAACCCGGCAGCGGCGCGCCCAGAACAGCAGACATTGGTGGCAACGCCGGCACCACCGACCTCGGCAAAGCGATTGCCGCAGCCCTTTAGGTCACCTCCGACCAGGCGTCACTGCATGCGGCGCTGGTTTTGTCAAGGTCGGGTGTTGCGTTTTTTCAGTTTTTAGTGACAAATTATTCTGCCTTCGCTCTAAAAATTGGGGCATGCTTGCAGTTGCGGCACGAACTATTCAGACTAGAATTCGCGCTCGCACGCTCGGGGCTTTGGACGATGTGATCCATGCCATGGTTCCGGACAAGAGATACTGATGCCGTCCTGCGGGTTTTGAACCGAGGCAGTTTGGCGACGAAAACTGATGAGACAACTGATTAACTTACTCTCCATTAAAGGGGTTCTTTGTGAACAAAACAGAATTGATTGAGCACATCGCCAAACATGCCGACATCTCCAAGGCTGCGGCCACCCGCGCGCTGGAGTCGACCATCTCTGCCGTCAAAGTGACCTTGAAAAAGGGCAACTCTGTCTCTCTGGTGGGATTTGGCACTTTTGCGGTCGGCAAGCGTGCCGCCCGCGTCGGGCGCAACCCGCGCACCGGCGATGCGATTAAAATCAAGGCTGCCAAGGTGCCCAAGTTCCGTCCAGGCAAGGCGTTGAAGGACGCGGTGAACTGATTCAGGTCTTCAGACATTTGCAAGGTAGGGTGCTTAGCTCAGTTGGTAGAGCGGCGCCCTTACAAGGCGTAGGTCGGCGGTTCGAGACCGTCAGCACCCACCACTACCCAGCAAAGGCGAACCGGCGGTTCGCCTTTTTTGTTATTGATCCGCAGCCGCTTTCGCATTCGTTGTTCTAGCATTCGTTGTTTTAGCATCCGTTTTTAGCATCCACCTTTCGCTTCCATTTAGGGCCGAGCAATGTTCGATTTAGTACGCAAGCACACCAAGTTTTTGATGGTGATCATGTTCTTGCTGATCATTCCATCGTTTGTGTTGTTCGGCATTGATGGGTACACCAGCATGCGCGACAAGGGCGAGGCGGTGGCTAAGGTCGGCAGTTACGACATCACCCAGACCGAGTGGGACAACGCGCATAAGCAGCAAGTCGATCGCATCCGCGCGCAGATGCCGACCATCGACCCGAAATTGCTTGATTCGGCCGAGGCTAAATACGCCACCCTGGAGCGCTTGGTGCGTGACCGCGTGCTCGGGCAGGCCGCTGACGCGCTGCGTTTGCAAACCGGCGACAGCCGCTTGGCGCGCGAGCTGCAGCAAAGCGACATGATTACCGGCTTGCGCGGGCCCGATGGCAAACTCGATATGGAGCGTTACCGCCAACTCGCCGCCAGCCAAGGCTTGACGCCAGAGGGCCTTGAGGCTCGGGTCCGGCGCGACATCTCGGTGCGCCAAGTTGAGTCCGGCATCACCTCTACTGGCTTTTCCACGCCGGCCCAGGCTGGGGTGTCGCTCAACGCGTTCTTTGAAAAACGCGAACTTCAATTTGCCGGGTTCCTGCCGGCAGACTTTGCGGGCAAAGCAAGCCCAACTGACGCCGAGATTGAAGCTTTCTACAAAGACAACGCCTCGCAATTCAAGGCGGCAGAATCCGCCAACGTTGAATATGTGGTGTTAGATTTGGAAGCTGTCAAAAAGACCATTACGCTCAATGAAGCCGATGTGAAGGCCTATTTTCAGCAAAATCAGGCACGTTTGAGTGGCAGCGAAGAACGCCGTGCCAGCCACATCCTTCTCAACGCGCCAAAGTCTGCGCCAGCGGCTGAACGCGACAAGGCCCGCGCCCGTGCCGCCGAGTTGCTGGTCGAAGCGCGCAAATCACCCGAGGGTTTTGCCGAACTGGCGAAGAAAAACTCGCAAGACCCGGGCTCAGCGCCCAAAGGTGGCGACCTCGACTTTTTCACCAAAGGCGCCATGGTCAAACCCTTTGAAGAGGCGGTGTACGCCATGAAAAAAGGCGACATCAGCGAGGTGGTGGAGTCAGACTTCGGCTTCCACATCATCAAGCTTACCGATCTCAAAGAAGTCAAACAAAAAAGCTTTGAAGAATTGCGTGCCGGGCTGGAGTCGGAATTGAAAGAGCAGCAGGCAAAAACAAAATATGCCGAGCTGGCAGAGAGCTTCACCAACACGGTTTATGAGCAGTCTGACAGCCTCAAACCCGTCGCCGACAAACTCAAGCTGGAGGTCAAAACCGCTGCGAACTTGGCGCGCCAGGCGGCACCCGGCGTCGCCGGGGTGCTGGCCAACCCGAAACTGCTGACGGCATTGTTCAATCCAGACGCCATCGAGAAGAAACGCAATACCGAGGCTGTTGAAACGGCGCCCAACCAAATGGTGTCTGCCCGCGTTGCAAAGTACACACCGGCAAGCACCCGGCCTTTGGCCGACGTGAAGGCGGCTGTAAGCGAGAAACTGATTGCCCAGCGCGCGGTTGAAATGGCCAAGAAAGAAGGCATGGCGAAGCTGGCAGCCTGGAAAGCGGCGCCCGCCTCGGCGACCTTGCCTGCAGCTGTGGTGGTGTCTCGCGACAAGCCGCTGAGCGTTCCCGCGCAAGTGGTGGAAGCCGCGTTGCGGGCTGATGCCAGCACATTGCCAACGTTTGTTGGTGTGGACATGGGTGCCCAAGGTTATGCCGTGGTCAAGATCAGCACCGTGGTTGCCCGCCAAGCACCCGACGAGGCGGCGGCCAAACAAGAGCAAGGGCAATACGCCGTGGGTTGGAGCGCCGCAGAAGCGCAGGCGTACTACAACAACCTGAAAGGCAAGTACGAGGTCAAAATGCTCGCGCCCAAGCCAACACGCGCATCTTTGGATGCTGCGGCACAGACGTTGCAATAATTTTCGGCCGAACCGGGGCCGCTGGCGCCAGTTATAATCGAAAGCCTGCGGTGGCTGTAGCTCAGTTGGTAGAGTCCAGGATTGTGATTCCTGTTGTCGTGGGTTCGAGCCCCATCAGCCACCCCAATAAACATAAA
>JANOYE010000400.1:0-8953 GCA_031428695.1 Rhodoferax sp.
GATCAGTCTTCGGATTTGGTCTTCAAGACCTTGCGCCCACGGTAAAAACCGGTGGGGCTGATGTGGTGGCGCAGGTGCGTCTCGCCCGTGGTGGACTCCACAGCGATGCCGGGCACGTTCAAGGCATTGTGTGAACGATGCATACCGCGCTTGGACGGTGACTTTTTGTTTTGCTGGACGGCCATGATCCGCTTCCTGGTTAGAGCGCCTGGCTGGCGAAACTCCAGGGAGACCCTGAAGGCGGTAGCCGTTAGCGCACGATGTTGGTCAAAAATGCTTAAAAGAGTTTGTCTGCAAACTCGCTTTGCGCTTGTATTCACACCCAACCTGAATTGGGCGAAGCCTTGGATTATAGCCCAGCCAGACCGTTTCGCCGGAAATTAGCGCCCGGCGCTTGCAAAGTTGCAACACCTGGCGCAACATGCGTGTCGCCTTTCAACCAGCAATCAAGAGGAAAGAGGAGCCCAGCATGATCAAAGTCAGCGTGATGTACCCCAACACCCCCGGCGCGCGTTTCAACCACGAGTACTACCGCGACCGACACATGCCGATGGTCAAGGCCAAAATGGGCGCGGCCTGCACCTCGTACACGGTCGACAAAGGCCTGGCCGGCGGCGCGCCCGGCGCACCCGCCACCTACGTCGGCATGTGCCATATTTTCGCCGATTCGGTGGAATCATTCCAGGCCGGATTTGGCCCGCACGCCAAGGACATCATGGCCGATATTCCCAACTACACCGACATCGCGCCGGTGATGCAAATCAGCGAAGTGGTGGTCGGGTAACACGCCGCTTCGCCAGATTTGGTATCTTTGGGGTTCATGAAACCCCTTCGCCTGCTCGCCCTCGCCACCTTTTGCCTCAGTCTGCTGGCCGGTTGCGCCGTGCTGGACGAGAAGCAGCGCGCCTGGATTTTCCAGCCGAGCGACCGCAGTTGGGGCAACAGCGGCGCCTATGCTGAAGGCATGGAAGACGTCTGGATATCGTTTCAGTCGACGATCACCAGCGAGCCGGTGAAACTGCACGCACTGTGGCAAGCCGCCGACGCCTCGGCGGGCGACCGTGCCCCCGTATTGCTCTACCTGCACGGCGCGCGCTGGAACGTGCATGGCTCGTCTTCTCGCATGCGGCGCATGCAGGCGCTGGGTTTCTCCGTGTTGGCCATCGACTACCGTGGTTTTGGCAAAACCAGCGCCGAGTTGCCTTCGGAAGGCATGGCCTACGAAGACGCGCGAGCCGCCTGGGACTGGCTGGCTGCCAAATACCCCGAGCGCAAACGATTCATCTTTGGCCACTCGCTCGGCGGAGCCATCGCAGTGGAACTCGCCACCCAGGTTGGCGACGAAGCCGGCACGATTGTGGAAGGCGCCTTCACCTCGATCCCCGACGTGTTTGGCAGCATGAAGTGGGGCTGGCTGCCAGTGTCTGGCCTGATCACCCAGCGCTTCGAGGCGGCCGGAAAAATCGCCAACATCGGCTCGCCGCTCTTGGTGGTGCACGGCAGCAACGACGGCACCATCAAACCTGAACTCGGCCGCAAACTGTTTGAGGCGGCCAAAGAGCCCAAAGCCTTCGTGCTGGTTGAAGGCGGCTCGCATTTCAACACCAATTCGCTGGGCCAGCCCGAGTACCGCCGGGCGTTGGCGCAACTCTTCAAGCTGCGTTGATTTGGCACACGCTCCCGACCTGGGCCCGTGTTTGACCCTTCGGCGCCTTGACTTCTGATGGTTGAAACAACACCTTCCCGGCAAGGGCCATTGCCGCCCTACATCGCCATCGCCGGGCCTACCGCCAGCGGCAAAACCGCCGCGGCGCTGGCCGTTGCAGCGGAGTTTGACACCGAGATTGTCAGCGTCGATTCGGCCCTGGTCTACCGCGGCATGGACATCGGCACGGCAAAACCGAGCGCCTTCGAGCTGGCACAAGCGCCGCACCACCTCATCAACATCCGCGACCCGCTGCAGGCCTACAGCGCGGCGGAATTTGTTGCCGACGCGAAACGCCTCATCCTCGACGTCACCGCGCGCGGCAAATTGCCCCTGCTGGTGGGCGGCACGATGTTGTATTTCAAGGCGCTGATCGATGGCCTGGACGACATGCCCCGCGCCAACGCCGCTGTGCGAGCCGCCATCGAACAGGAAGCCGACCGGATCGGCTGGCCCGCACTGCACGCCGCGCTGGCCGAGGTAGACCCGGTGACAGCCGCGCGCCTGCAGCCCGCCGATTCACAACGCATCTCGCGCGCGCTCGAAGTTTTCAGGCTGTCGGGCCGAACGATGTCGTCTCTACACACTATTAAATCAGGAGCTTCTTACGCGCATTATTCGAGACCTGCAGCCCTAATCTCCTTAGAACCCGAGCACCGCGCCTGGTTGCACGAGCGCGTCGCCCAACGCTTTGATGCGATGCTCGCCGGCGGATTCATCAACGAGGTGAAAACCCTGCGGGCGCGCGGCGATTTGCACGCTGATTTGCCCTCCATGCGCTGCGTGGGTTACCGCCAAGCCTGGGAAGCGCTCGACGGCACCCTGCCGCTGAACGAGCTGCGGGATCGCGGCATCTTCGCCACGCGCCAACTCGCCAAGCGGCAGATCACCTGGCTGCGGTCGATGCCACAGCGGCAGGTGGTGGCTGCGGATGCGCCCGATGCCATCGATCAGGTGCTAACCGCAGTGCGCGCGCGGGCGCAGCGCTGGAAAAAATCAACATGAGCGACAACCCACCTCCAGATTCAGGTGCGCCGGCGCCAGTTGTCACACCTGTCGTACAAGTCAATAAACTTGGCAAGCGTTACGGCGACAGCGCCGTGTTGACTGACGTGAGCCTGCACGTCGCCCCAGGCGAATTCCTCACGATCGTCGGCGAATCCGGCTCGGGCAAGTCAACCCTGCTCAATTGCATGGCCGGGCTCGACACCTGGCAAAGCGGCAGCGTGCTGCTTGACGGCATTGACCTCAGCACCCAAACCGACGACCAGCGCGCCCTCTTGCGCCGCGCCAAAGTCGGCTTCGTGTTTCAGGCCTTTCACGTGTTGCCGCACCTCGATGTGGCGCAAAACGTGGCGCTGCCGCTGATGTTGCTGCGCTCCAAAATCCAGCCTGCCTCAATGGATCAAAAACGCGTGGACGCCCGCGTCGATGCCATGCTCGACGCCGTTGGCCTCGCCGGTTTTGGCCAGCGCCTGCCGCAAACCCTCAGCGGCGGCCAGTTGCAACGCGTCGCCATCGCCCGCGCGCTGGTGCACCAGCCCAAGCTGATATTGGCCGACGAACCCACCGGCAACCTAGACGCCAAAACCGCTGCCGTCGTGATGGACGCCCTCATCTTGCAGACCCGCGCACACGGCGCTGCGCTGGTGCTGGTCACCCATTCCGAAGCTGCGGCGGCACGGGCTGATCGGGTGATGACTCTGCGGGTTTGAGATTTCGGCTGGGCGATTCAAGCTGCCCGAACTTCCCTGGCCTGCGGACGGCGTCGGCCACAGCAACCGGCAATCCACCCGTTCGCTGCGCGCCTTTGCCACGGCATAGGTTCGCTGCCTGATCGGAAGCTTGATTAAATTTCACCGCGGCACCCAAATGACAGCGGCTGCCTGGCCTGCCAGCGGCCAACATCACACCACCCCCTCTTTGCAAAGGAACGACACCATTGCAACCACCGAGTTTGCGAACAAATTGGCTGATCTGTGCAGACAAGGCAAGAGCGGCCAGGCCCTTGCCCTGTACGCCCCAGACGCCATCAGCGTCGAAGCCGCCATGCCACCCGGCATGGACTGCGTCTCGCGCGGGGTCGCCGCAATCAAGGGCAAGGGCCAATGGTGGGAAGACAACCCTGTGATTCACTCGGTCGACGTCGCTGGCCCTGGCCGCATGACGACAAGTTCATCGTTGGCTTCAAGATGGACGTGACAAACAAGCCCTCGGGCCAGCGCATGACGATGGAAGAAATGGGCCTGTACACCGTGAAAAACGGCAAGATCGTGAGCGAGGCATTCTTCTACAGCGGCGGTTAAGCGGAAAATTAGTCGTTGTTGGCTTCTAGATGAGTTTTTTACAATCCAAATAGATAGCATAAATTCCATATTTTCCGTGACTTAGGCCATGGTTTTTTATATAAATTTATAAAATTCTTTTTTCCATAGTCAATCATACCCAAATTGGGGTTTATTAGGCGACAAACAGCGACCAACTCAACGTTTAGCGCGCCCGGTCTGGGTAGCTCGCTGCCATGCCGTCGCGCACATCGTTTTGGATGCCGTACTGCGGGAACGGGTAACGCAGGCCGTTTTTTGAGAGCGCGGCCATGCCTTCAAGCGCTTTGGCGATCAACTCGGGCGGCAGCGCCATCAGCATTTCGTCGTCAAGCACGCCGCCGTAACGGCGCTCGGCGAAACACGGGATCGACAGGCTGGGTTCCCGGGTGACAAGCGCCCGGCCCCAAGAGTCGGCACAGGCCGATTCGCCGACGATGCTCCAGTCAAACCGCTTGTAGCCGGTGTATTGCAGGCCGTTGATGAAGTACATCATGGCGCCGGGGGTGGCGTAAAACAGCGCGATGTCGGGCGGGTTCAGGCGGCCACTGCCCAGAGGGGAGACAGCCAGCGCTTGGTACTTGCCAACGGGCACGAGGTGCATGGCTTTTTGGTGCGCAGCGGTGTCGATTTCAGTCGCGTACCACACACCTTTCATGTGTTTGCCAGTGTGCCACTCGGCGCTCTGGCCGCCCAGGCCGATGACGGATTTGCATTGGTCGCCGACCAGGTTGTCTGCGGTGATGCCCACCGTCCAGCCCAGCCGCGCCGCCTGGGCGACGATCTGGTCGGTGGTGTGGACGGATTTGGGGCGGCGGATTTTGGGAATCGCTTCCATCTCCTGCACGGTTTCAAACAGCTTCATGCCAAACGGAATGGCGCGCAGTTTGAGCACGCGCTCCAGGTCGGCAGAAAGTTGGGAGACGTTCAGCGTGGACGGCAGGTTTGGGGCGGCAGTCATGTTCATGAAGATTCCCTTGAATTGATTTTCGTCGCACCCAACACCACGGGAGGGCGGCGCATGGCGATGGTTTTATCGCGGCGTCATGCGAATCGCGCCGTCCAGCCGAATCGTCTCGCCATTCAACATCGGGTTCTCCAGAATCTGCATCGCCATCATGGCAAATTCATCGGGCTGGCCCAGACGCGCCGGGTGCGGCACGGAAGCACCGAGCGAGGCTTTGATGTTGTCGGGCAGGCGCGCCAAGAGCGGCGTGTCAAACAAGCCCGGCGCAATCGTGCAGACGCGGATGAACTTGGTGGCCAGGTCTCGCGCCGCCACCACCGTCATGCCGACCACACCGGCTTTGGACGCGGAGTAAGGAATCTGGCCGATCTGCCCCTCGAACGCGGCGACAGACGCTGTCATCACCATCGCGCCACGTTCACCGTCAATCACTTCATTTTTGGCCATGCGCGCGGCAGAGAGCCGCAGCATGTTGAAACTGCCGACCAGGTTCACGCGCACGACCTGCTCGTACTTTTCCAGCGAACCGGGCTGACCGTCTTTTTCCACCAGCCGCACCGCGCCGCCGATGCCTGCGCAATGCACCATCGCACGCAGGGTGCCCAATTTTTCCGCCGCATCAAGCGCCGTGTTGATCTGGTCGGTGTTGGTCACATCGCCATGCGCGTAGGTCACGCCCAGTTCCTTCTCGACCGCTGCGCCCAATTCGCGGTTCAAATCCACGATGACGACTTTCACCCCTTTGGCGACCAGGCGGCGCGCACAAGCGAGGCCCAAGCCCGAAGCGCCGCCGGTGACGAGGGCTGACATGTTTTCAAGTTTCATGCGTGTCTCCTATTGTTTTGAAACGATTGAATGAGAGAAATACCGAATGCCAAATACCAGTTTCCAAATTTCCAAACACCGAGTCCCGGCTAGTTTGCGGGCGGGCTCAGGCCGACGTGGCACTCAGCTCCGCGGCTGTCCCCCGCCGCGAAACACGGCCTGGCCAAGTAGCAAACTTACATCGCGCGGCTCCTCCTTTATGCCGCTGCGCTGAATGCCCCATCGACCTGATCCTTTTGGCGATTTGGACGTTCGATCAGTCCGTAGCACCAAAGCAACCCGCCGATGACATTGGGGTGAATGACGCAGCGAAATAAAGGAGGAGCAGTCGGCGAAGGCCGCTGCGGGGGACATTCGCGGAGTCATTTGCCCCAATGTCACCGGCTCGCCCCAACTCAAATTCTTTCAATGATGATCGCCGGCGCCATGCCCCCGGCAGCGCACATCGTCACCAGGCCACGCTTCAAACCGCGCCGCTCCAGCTCATCCAGCAGCGTGCCAATCAGCATCGAACCGGTCGCGCCAATCGGGTGGCCCAGGGCCATGGCGCCGCCATTCACGTTGACTTTGCTGCGATCAAGCTTCAAATCACGGATGAATTTTTCCATCACCACGGCGAAGGCTTCGTTGATCTCCCACAGGTCGATGTCGTCCACCGTCAGCCCGGCCTTGGCCAGCACCTTGCGGGCGGCGGGCACCGGGCCGTTCAACATCAAAGTTGGCGAATCGCCCATATTGGCAAACGCGACGATCCGCGCGCGCGCTTTCATGCCGTGCTTTTTGGCGTAGCTGGGGGATGCCAGCAAGAGCGCCCCGGCGCCATCAACCACGCCGGATGAGTTGCCCGCGTGGTGCACAAATTTGATGTCCAGCCCTGGGTGCTCCTGCAATATCAAGCTGCGGTAGGTGTTGCCTTTCTCGTCGAGCGGCACATCGGCCAGCTGGGTGAAGGCGGGTTTGAGGCCCGCCAGGCCCTCGGCCGTGGTCTGCGGGCGGGGGAACTCTTCGTGGTCCAACGCGAGTGTGCCGTCGGCTTTGTAAACGGCGATCAGGCTTTTCTTGAAGTGGCCGTTTTTGATGGCGATGTCGGCCTTTTGCTGGCTCTCCAACGCGCCCGCGTCCAGATCAGCCCGGCTGATGCCTTCCATCGTGGCAATCGCGTCCGCACACACGCCCTGGTGCGACTGCGGCACGTGGGCGCGCAGGCGCAGGTTGCCGGCGTCCATCATCAGCGGGCCTTCCTCCAAGGTGCGCCGGCCGGGCATTGACATCATCTCAGTGCCGCCAGCGATCATCAAATCTTCCATGCCCGACATGATCGAGGCGGCGGCCAGGTTCACCGTGGTGATGCCGGAGCCGCAAAAACGGTCGAGCGTCACGCCGCTGCTTTTGAAGTCGTAACCCGCATCCAATGCCGCCATGCGGCCCAGGTCGCAGGCTTGGCCGCCGCGCTGTGAACTGGTGCCCCAGATGATGTCGTCCACCTCAGCGGTGTTCAAGTTGTTGCGCTCTTTGATCGCCTTCAAAACCGCCGCGCCCAAATGCTGCGGGTGCATGTCGGTCAACGCGCCTTTGCCGAACTTGCCAATGCCGCGCGGGGTGCGGCAAGCGTCGATGATGAGGGCGTCTAGCATAGGGAACTCCATTAGGGTTGGGTGGGGTGATTCGGCCTGATTTTGAACCAAAATGAAAACGCAGTGATGTCCCGCACGGGTCAGAAAAAACAAGACGAAAGAAACCAGCCATGCACCCCTTTCACCACGCCGCCGCCACGCCAGACAAAGTTGCCTACCTGATGGCCGACACCGGCGAGGCGGTGACCTACCGGCAGCTTGAAGACCGCTCCAACCAGGTGGCGCAAATGTTGCACGCCATGGGCCTGAAGGCGGGCGACCACATTGCCATCCTGCTGGAAAACCATGTGCGTTACTTCGAGGTGTGCTGGGGCGCGCAGCGCGCGGGCATCATCTACACCTGCATCAGCACGCGGCTCACGCTGGGCGAGGCGGCTTATATTGTGAAAGACTGCGCGGCCAAGGTGCTCGTCACGTCACTGGCGAACCAGGCGCTGGCGCAGTCGCTGTTGGCCGAGACGGGCAGCCTCAACCCGCCAATGAAGGCCTGGCTGATGATGGACGGCGTGATCCCGGGTTACACCGCTTACGAATCCGAAATTGACAAGTACCCGGCCCGCCGCATAACGAACGAGGTCGCCGGCGCCGACATGCTGTATTCCAGCGGCACCACGGGCCGCCCCAAGGGCGTTTTTGTGCCGCCCGAGTTCCCGCAGATCGACGCCAGCAACTCCCTCATCGAGATCTGCAAAAACGTTTACGGCATAGGCCCGGGCAGCATTTACCTGTCGCCCGCGCCGCTGTACCACGCCGCGCCCTTGCGCTTCAACATGGTGGCGATGCGCCTGGGCGCCACCTGCGTCATCATGCGGCACTTTGACCCGGAAGACTTTTTGCGCCTGGTCGAAAAGCATCACATCACCCACACCCAAACCGTGCCCACCATGTTCGTTCGCATGCTCAAGCTCACACCCGCGCAGCGTGCCGCGCATGATGTGAGCAGCCTCAAATTCGCCATCCACGCCGCCGCGCCCTGCCCTGTTCCCATCAAGGAGCAGATGATCGACTGGTGGGGCCCGGTGATCTGGGAGTATTACGCCGGCACCGAAGGCAATGGCATGACGCTGGTGCACAGCAAAGACTGGCTCAGCCACAAAGGCACGGTGGGCAAAGCGGTGGTGGGAAAACTCAAGATCTGCGACGAGAACGGCAACGAAGTGATCACCGGCACGGCAGGCACGATCCACTTCGCCGAGGGCAAGGCCTTTGAATACCACAACGACCCGGCGAAAACCGCCGAGTCCAAAAACGCGCAGGGCTGGACGACGCTGGGCGACATCGGTTATGTGGACGCCGAAGGTTTTTTGTACCTGACCGACCGCAAGGCCCACATGATCATTTCGGGCGGCGTGAACATCTACCCGCAGGAGTCAGAAAACCTGCTCGTCACCCATCCCAAAGTGATGGACGTGGCCGTGATCGGCGTGCCCAACGAGGAATTTGGCGAAGAAGTCAAAGCCGTGGTGCAACCGCGCGACATGAAGGATGCAGGCCCCGA